>JBEBRI010000108.1:0-12471 GCA_040394915.1 Sphingobacterium sp. | reverse complement strand
CTGTTTCAAGAATGAAAATCTTGCGTCCTAACCCCTAGACGAACGGGCCTTATTGTGTTTCGGTGTGCAAATATAGAATTTAGTTTTTTATCTACAAAATATTTTTTGAAAAATTGTAAAAACGCCTTTTTTCGCTACTTTTAAACATTAACGATAATTAAAACATGCGAATATTCACGAAAATGGCTTTAGTTATACTCCTGTCTAGTATGAGCAGTGCCTTTGCACAGCAGCAAGACTTCCAAGTGAAATGGGATTATACTGCCCAATACAATGGAAAAGACAGGCTTGGCCTTCAACTCACATTGATAAACAGGGGGAGTAGTGATCTTGAATTGAAAAACTATTCTTTATGGTTTAATTCGATGTACCCCATTCAAGAGGGTAGTTTCGGGAATTATCATATTCATAACCGAAATGGTAACCTATATAGTATAGATTTCGATAGGGGAAAGATACGAGCGCAAGACTCAGTTCGAATTGAATATCAATCTCCATATCCCATAGCGCATTATTCTCTTGTTCCAAATGGTTTCTATCTTCAACATAACATAAATAATAAGGATGTGATCTCCATAAATGATCCTGTCATCGCTCCACTAGAGATACCGGCAACAGAACAAAATCATTTTCTTGCTCAACTTTATGAAAAGACGGCACTTAGAGTGGGTGAGGGGAATCAATTAATCTTACCGACTCCATATGAGATGAGAGAAGGAAAAGGGAACTTGCGCTTAACAGGTTCGGTAGGCTATTTTGTCGATGCGGCTTTCAACAGCGATCTATTGATGTTTAGCGCATTTGCAGACCAATTGTCACAATTAAAGTTTACGAGTGCTGATGTGCATACTGCGCGAGTTAAAGTCTTATTCGATGAAGGGATGGGCGAAGAGGAGTACAAACTCAAAATCAACACTAATGGAATTGAAATAAAAGGAGGGAAGCCCTCGGGGATATTTTATGCCCTACAATCCATTAAATCACTAATGACTGCTGACCAATTGCAAGGAATTGGAAATGTAAATTTGCCCTATGTTGAAGTGCATGATAAGCCGCGTTACTCCTATCGCGGATTGATGATCGATATCGCTAGAAATTTCAAAGACAAGAAAGTTATCTTGAAATATCTTGATTTGATGGCGCAGTATAAGCTCAATAAATTGCATTTACACTTGATTGATGATGAAGGATGGCGTTTAGAGATCCCAACATTGCCTGAATTAACAGAAATAGGTTCTGTTAGATCTCCGTATTTCCAAGACGGACATAGTTTGCAGCCCGCCTACGGCTCGGGCGTGTCGGAAACGAAAGGACATTACTTGTCGCGTGCCGACTTCATAGAGATCTTAAAATACGCGTCCGAGCGTTACATAACCGTGATTCCAGAAATAGAAACTCCTGGGCATGCGCGAGCGGCGATTAAAGCAATGGAGTCTCGTTTTAAGCGTTTGATGGCTCAGGGTAAAGCAAAGGAAGCGGAGGAGTTCCTACTATATGAAGCGGAGGATAAATCAAAATATAGCTCAGCGCAATACTGGGATGATAATGTCATGAATCCTGCACTTCCTTCTGTATATCGATTCTTAGACGTCGTTATCACAGATATTCAAAAGATGTATTCCGATGCAGGGTTGAGGTTAAAGACGATTTCTTTAGGCGGTGACGAGGTGCCCGCGGGCTCTTGGGAGAATTCTCCTAAGGTGAAAGAATTGATGAATAGAGAAGGCTTTAAATCTGTTTATGAAGTTTGGCCTTATTATATCGCCAAGATACAAGCATTATGCGAGTCTAAAGGCTTAGAAATGGCTGGATGGGAAGAAATAGGGATGGTGAATAAGGGGGATGGTATGGTCGTTAATGATAAATTAGCACACAAGGGGATGCTGTTAGATGTTTGGAATAATGTGATCGGGGGCGGACAAGAAGACTTAGCGTATAAGTTGGCGAACGCTGGTTATAAAACTGTTTTTGCAAGTTGTGCCAATTACTACTTGGACATGGTATGGGATAAAGATTTTCGTGAACCTGGACTCAAATGGGCATCCATCTCTGATTTGTACCAATCCTTTTCTTTATTGCCTGAGGCCTTCTTTGCGAATATGAAGTATACTGATGCCGGCGCAAAGTTAGATTCCAATTATATTCATAATAAAACAAGATTGACAGAACAGGGAAGATCTAATTTAATAGGACTAAAGGCTGCATTGTGGCAAGAAACGGTGCTGTCTGCAGATCGAATGGATTATATGCTGCTTCCGCGCTTATTTGCATTAGCAGAACGCGCTTGGAGGCCGGCACATAATTGGGAAGACGATAATAAGTTTGACAAGAAGGCATTTGATAATACCTATACTGCATTTATTAACAAGGTTGGGATACAGGAACTACCTAAACTAGATAAACTTGCGGGAGGTTTTCAATATCGATTACCATCCGTAGGCGTTAAAGCGCTAGGGAATAAACTCCTTGCTAATATAGAGTACCCAGGCTTTGTTATTCATTATACCACTGATAATAGTGAACCAACTGTACATAGTTCGGTTTTTCCGAAACAGGGAATTAAGATTAGGAAAGGTCAGCGTATTAAGTTAGCTGCGGTTTCAAAGAATGGAAGGGTGGGTAGAGTAAGTGAATATACACAAGAATAAAATAAGCCCGCGATAAGCGGGCTTTTTATTAAAATGTTTTAAACTTTTGTCGTTCCATATCGGTGAACGATGCGACCTTTTGATAAGAGATGCTGTCTGAGCTGCCTTTAAAGCTCGTAGGGAGCACCAGTCCGCTTCCGATATCCTTATAGCCATTTACTGCATAAGTCTTGCTGTCGACGTCGATACGCTTAATTAAGCCCGTTTCTTCATTAACATAGATGCTTCCCGCTTTTCCTAAGAAATTATTAAAGCTAATTTTTTTCAAACGCTCAGCATTAATAATCTTACTTTCGGTTTGATCACTCAAAGTCGAATTAGATAATAGCGTCACAGGAAGTGACAATACCTTCAAATCTTGATTGTATTGCTCAATGATGTGGGGTAACTCATCTTTATACGCTGGAATCGATAGATTCGCTCCGTTGTCGTTAAATACTGCCGATAATTTTTGCGTACGCACATTGAACAAAAGTACGACGGCTTCATTATTGATGCTACCTTCAAAGCGTACATCCCCGGTTTTCTTATCCAAAAGGAACTTACGTTCGCTGCTAATAGAATTGTATTTACTATTACCGGAAACAGTAAACATCAGGAAGTTGGTGTCATCCCATTTATTCTTTCCACCCACAGCATTCCAAATTTTATCACTGATCGAACCGCTCTGCGCAAAAATAGGCTGTATGGGAATTATGACTACAATAAGAAACATGTAGATATAGAAAACTATATTCTTCTTATTTTTCATTACATTGAAATTTAATGTGAAACTAGGGCATCCCCTACCTAGTGATTACCTGCTTCTATACTTCTTTTTGGGATAGGAACCATAGGCAGCGCACGTTTGAGATGCACATGAAGATAAGATGCAGGATCCAAGGAACACTACACCTAGCACTATACATAGATATCGCTTCATATGCCTAGTTAATCAAAAACAATACCATTAATGAGATTTGTGTATTAAGCCCATCTGAATGGCTGTAATAGCGGCTTCTTCGCCCTTATTCCCATGCTTACCACCAGCGCGGTCAATCGCTTGTTGTAAGTTGTCGGTCGTTAATACGCCAAAAATAACAGGTTTACTATGTTTCAATCCTACCTGAGCGAGTTCAGTTCCAACTGCCTGACAAATAAAATCAAAATGTCTTGTTTCGCCCTGAATAACGCAGCCTAGGGCGATAACAGCATCCAGCTCCTGATTACGTAAAGCAATGTCGCTTCCTGCGATCAGTTCGTAACTTCCTGGAACTTCGATGAGTTCGATATTCTCCTCCTTTGCGCCGTGATCTAATAAGCCTTTGTATGCGCCATTTAGTAAAGCACCAGTAATCTGCGCGTTCCATTGCGATACCACAATAGCAAATTTTAAATCCGCTGCACTACCAACTTGTATATGGGAAAAATCCGAAAGGTTTTTTAAACTGCTTGACATAAATAAAAATATTATCCTAAAAAAAAGGGCCACCTGTTGGGGGCCCTCAAAGTTACTAAAATTTTATGATTACTGTTTCGCCTGTACTCTTGCGATGAAGCTATCAATAGTGGTTGCTTCAGCACTCTCAGGGAAATCATTACGAATCTTTTCATACGTAGCTTCCGCATTTTTGTAATCTTGAAGCTCTTCGTATACTAAACCTAATTTCTTTAAGAATACAGGGGTAGTAAAGGTGTTAGATGATTTATCCGCTGCTTTTTTGTAAAAATTAGCTGCTTTATCATAGATTTTTTCTTCGGAGTACGCATCACCTAATAAACCAATTACTAATGGGTCTAAGATAGCACTGCCAGTCTCAGAGTATTGTTCCAAATATTTAATTGCTTCTTTGAAGTTCTTTTGACGCAAATACAAACCACCTAAATACGCATTTGCAATATTAGCCGACTTTGTATTGCTGTATTCATCTGCGATTTCTTTGAATCCTGCAAATGATCCATCGCCTTCAATTGCTTTTTTCTGTAATGAATCAATCATCGCATATTGTTCCGCTTGATACATTTCCGACGCTGCTTTCTCAGCTCTAGGGGCTAGATATAATTTTTGGTAGCCGATGTATAGTAAAATTAATACAATAATAGCAGCTACAATAAAGATGATACTCTTTTCGTTTTCCTGAAAAAAAGATTTCTTCGATCCGCCAGTAGCCGTTGAAGAAACGTTTTGATTATTTTGTGACATTCTTAGTTTGAATAGATTACGGAACGCAAAAATACACTTTTATAGAATACTTGCAATAATTTCCCGAAAATAATTAAGTGGTTTGAGGATTAGTAACTTCCAACAATTCTTTATCCAATTGTTCGTATATGGAGTTTTGACTCTTAAACTCTGGTACAATCACTTTCATCTGCCGAACAATGTTCATGTTGTTCTGTAGATTTAAGGCGGTGGAAAGATTGGAAATCTCTGTTTTTACCAACTCAAAATCATTCTCACGAACCTTAGCAATCATGATTTTCTCATGGTGTGTATTCACTGTATTCTCCAGATCGTTTAACAATTCTTCGTAGAGTTTCTCGCCAGGGCGTAGTCCGGTAAATTTGATCTCAATATCCTTGAATGGCGTGTGCCCAGATAGTTTAATCATCTTTTTCGCCAAATCCACAATTTTTACAGATTTGCCCATGTCAAAGACGAAGATTTCGCCGCCATTTCCCATGTTTCCAGCCTCCAATACTAACTGACAAGCTTCTGGAATTGTCATGAAATAGCGCGTGATGTCCGGGTGCGTCACAGTGACAGGCCCACCTTTTTCAATTTGATCTTTGAATCGTGGGATTACGGATCCATTTGAACCCAATACGTTACCGAAACGTGTTGTAATAAATTTGGTGCCACGTCCGCCATTGATATTGAACAAATGGTTGTTTAAGCTTTGAACATATTTCTCCGCAATCCGTTTCGTCGCCCCCATAACATTGGTGGGATTAACGGCCTTGTCAGTAGATACAAATACAAACTTACTTACGTCAAACTCTACGGCGAGATTAGCCAATAGATATGTGCCGAAAACATTTGTTTTTACCCCTTCACTTGGATGATTTTCCATCATCGGAACATGTTTATATGCCGCGGCATGGTAAACGTAGTGGGGCTTGAAGGTTTGAAACAGTTCACGCATGCGCTCTTCATTGCGAACGTCCGCAATGTAACTGTGGTAGATCTGATTCTTAAACTGATCTTGTAAATCCAATTGTAAGTTATGCAAAGGGGATTCCGCTTGATCACACAAAATAATCATCTGTGGCTCATAACGGCCTAATTGTTTGGATATTTCACTTCCAATAGAACCCGCTGCACCTGTGACTAGCACGCGCTTACCTTTCAACTGATCCATTAATTTTTCATTTGAAATCTGAATCGGCGCACGCTCTAGTAAATCCTCAATCTTTATTTTCTTTATTTGACTTGGAGAAAGATCTCCATTCATAATTTTATTGACAGGAGGTAGCGTTAAAACGTTAACATTATGCTCTAATGCTTGATCAATAATCGCATTTTTCGTTTCTATATCGATGCGCGACGATGCAATAATGAGTTCGTCGATACCATATTTATCAATAATACGTTGAAAGTCTTTGGATGCGAAAATCTTCAATCCATCGATGGACTTCCCAATTTTCTCCTCGTTATCATCAATATAGGCGACGATCGTTTTATCCGAGCGGAAGTCGTGTTCAAATGTGCGTTTCACCGCGATTCCTAGATCTCCTGCTCCGTAAACTGCCGCATTTTTACGGCCGTTACGCGCAGATTTGGTATACTGAAAAAAGATTTTAATACAGGTTCTATAGGTCGTTAAACCGGTAAAAGCAAATAATGAATAGATGATAATCAAGTTGGTCGGTACCGCAAGATGCAGATCAAATGCGATGAACACCAATTTCACCAAGAACATGATAATGGAAGTAAACACAATCGTCGATAAAATTCGAATAGAATCTACCGCTGATGTGTAACGAACAATACCACTGTATAATCTAAAGACGAAGAAAGAAATTGCCGTAATGCTAATGCAGAATAAGAAAGAAGTAGCAAAATCAACTCTAGAAAAAGCCTCCAGTTTAAAATTATTGTATAATGTAAAAGCAAAAATAAAAGCGATGGCGGATACGGCTATATCAAACGTGAATATGATCCATCTTGGAACTATCCTGATATGATTTAATGGTTTAAAAATCTTCATAGTGACCGGTTAGAATGCAAATTTACATTATTTTAAGTGTTGATCTCCCTATTTTTTTAGTAAATATAATCTTAAAACGCTGTTTAATTGAAAGATTATTGCTTATTTTTAGGTTAACTTATTAATTTGTAAATGATAAACGTGTCGAAGATAGCTCAGCAAGGCGTGTTGCAACCACAGGAAGCCATGCTGAAAACGGGCAGGAAAAAGGGAAGATTAACCATAGGAATACCGAAAGAAACCTCTTTTCAAGAAAATAGAATCGCATTAACCCCATTATCCGTTGGTTTATTGGTCGAGAATGGTCATGAAATCATCTTGGAAAGTGGTGCTGGTAACAAGTCTAACTTTCTCGACCACCATTACAGCGAGCAAGGTGCACAAATCGTCTATGACGCAAAAGAAGTGTTCAAAGCCGATATCATTATCAAAATATCTAGCCCTACCTTGAAAGAAGTCGATATGATGAGAAATCGTCAAGTACTCTTTAGCTCGCAACAACCTTCCTTAATGGATATTGAGACGCTCAAAGCGCTTATGAAGAAACAGATCACCGCCTTATCGTATGAATATTTACAAGATGAAGGGGGGCATTTATCTGTCGTTCGTGCGATGAGTGAAATCGTTGGTGCTACTTCGGTCTTAATCGCTGCAGAATACTTAAGCAATGTTTTTGACGGTAAAGGACTCATGTTAGGTGGTGTAACAGGTGTTCCACCGACCGAAATGGTAATTATTGGCGCCGGCACGGTGGGGGAATTTGCTGCTCGCACCGCGATAGCCTTAGGTGCGCAGGTGAAGGTGTTCGATAGCTCGATTTACAGGTTACGTAGGTTGCAAAGTAATGTGGGGAGCCGGGTGTTCACTTCGGTTATTCAACCAATTATTCTAAACAAGGCTGTTCGAACTTGTGATGTTGTTATCGGAGCCGTTCGTGCTAAAAACGGACGAACCCCATGTTTAATCTCTGAAGAAACCGTGTCAAAAATGAAGCCTAATTCCGTACTAATTGACGTTAGTATAGATCAAGGCGGTTGTTTCGAAACGTCAGAGGTTACTAATCACGATAAACCAGTTTTTAAAAAATATGATGTCATTCACTACTGTGTACCTAATATAGCGTCGAGAGTAGCCCGCACCGCGACGTACGCATTAACGAATATCTTCACGCCCATTTTGTTAGAGATTGGGGAATCGGGGGGAATGAATTCGATGATATGGGCAAACCAAGGTATTCGCAGTGCCATCTACCTGTATCATGGTAATTTGACCAGTAAGGATATGAGTGAGAAATTCAACCTGCCATGCAAAGATCTTGATCTTATTGTGATGGCCAACCTATAAACCATGAAAAATTTATTTATTGTACTATCTGTTATGTTATCGAGTGCCGCATTTGCCCAAGATCAAGGCGAAATGAGACCTTTGTATTCCGGGGAAATGATCCCCGGAGCAACCAAACCAACTAAGGAATTGACAGGAAGGGAAATTCCAAAGCTTTATGTGCATCCTGCTAAACAAAATAACAAAGACCTGGTGTTTTTAATCATCCCGGGCGGAGGATATGCCAACGTGGCGATGAACCATGAAGGTCATGATGTCGCCAATCGACTCAATGATTTAGGTTATCAGGCTTATGTCTTAGAATATCGCCTTCCCAAGGTAGAGACCATGAAAGACAAACGTTTTGGTCCCTTGCAAGACGCGCAATATGCGCTTCGGACAGCTAGTAGGGAGAATCCGGGTAAAAAGGTGGTTGTCTTAGGCTTTTCAGCTGGAGGGCACCTCGCAGGAAGTTTAAGCAATCTTTATGACAGACCGCAAACCGAAGAATTGAAGGATACGAATTTGCGACCTAGTTTTTCGGTATTGTGCTATCCAGTGATCAGCATGGATGATGCGATTACGCACAAAGGCTCTAAAAACAATCTAATAGGCCCCGATTTCACTAAAGAAGACCTTGAATTGTTCTCCTTAGAGAAGCAAGTAGATCAACATACGCCACCTACTTTCTTAATGAGTGCGAAAGACGACAAAGGCGTACCGATTGAAAACAGCTATCGCTATCAAGCTGCATTGAATAAGCATAAGGTGGAAAACACGCTTTTTACTTATGAAGAGGGGGGACATGGCTTCGGAATGGTAAACAAAACCGATTCCAGAGACTGGTTCGATGCAATGATTAAGTGGATAGAGAATGTAAATGATAAGCTGAATTAAGACTTATCCTCAAAAAAATGTACCGAAGATACGAGAATATCAATTCTCGTATTTTTTTTGATCGTTTTTGCAGGGAATTGAACGAGGTGTAAGTTGAGACGGTCATTTCCAACAATAATTTCGGTAAACATTCCTCGAAAACGACTCTCTTTTACCCAAAATCTACCATTTTCAGCTTCCTTAAATTGTATAGCTTCTTGATGAATGGAAACTAATCCTTTTGAATCAATGCCTAAATCCAGTGCTTCATCGGCGGTTAGCACATTACTCTTCGCTAATAACCTAGCGGTATAGGGATTCTGCGGGCGATAATATAAATCTGTTGGATTTCCTTGGTCGACGATATGTCCATTTTTCATGACCACCAGAAAGTCTGCCATTGCTAATACCTCCGCAGGGTCGTGAGAAACTAATACCACGGTTAGCCCGGTATCTAACACAATTTGTTGAATATCTTGTTGTAAATCGTCACGAAAAGCGGCGTCTACTTGATTGAAAGGCTCGTCCATCAACAATACCTCTGGATCATTAATTAATGCTCTACAGATGGCAACACGTTGTTTTTCTCCACCACTCAGGTCAGCAACACGTTTTTGAGCTAAATGATCGATGCGCAATTTTGTTAAGACCGCTTGGGTCTTATTTTTTTTTCTATCGAGATCGGTATTCGGTAACTGTGATGCCACATTGTCCCAAACTTTCGCGTATAGATTCAAATCGTCGAAGCCTTGAGAAACAAGTTTCATCGCGTCATGCCCTGGAATTAATTTATCCTTTCGCGTAGGAACCAGCCAGCCTCGATAGCGAACTTCACCTGTAGCGGGTTCAGCCAAGCCATAGATCAAGCGAAGCAAGGTACTTTTTCCACTTCCTGATTCGCCAATAATCGCGGTTATTTTTCCTTCTTCTATTCCAAAATTAACATGGTTTACGGCGACAACTTGTTGGCTGCCCTCGAAGATACAGGATACGTCCTTCCCATTTATTAAAGGGAGGTTGGGTTGTTGTACATCGGAAAATATATATTGGCAAGCGGTAGATTTCTGACTCATAAAAAAAATGTCGGGCTTGACGACCCGACACAAAAATACATTTTACAATTTGTAATTACTATTAAAAACCCAGTGTTATCCCGAAGGTCAGGTTTCTTAGACCTTCTTGGGCTGGACTTTTCTCGAACATGTCGTTCATGTAATATTTGGTGAATATTCCGAAGTTATCATACCCAATTCGGGCAAACCCTCCGTATTGGAATGTGGCCAAGTTATAGGTGTCTTTGTACTTTTGTTTACCATATTCTTCACTTTTTAGACGTTGGGTACCTTTTAATAATACACCTGTCATGGCCCCGAAAGCGAATTTTAGACGCTTACCATTGCTTAATTTATGACTTCTTAATTCAAAAGTTAGCGGTAGGCGAAGGTACGTTGACGTAAAGACATTCTTTTTGTAATTCGAACTTGGGTCCAACGCTTCAAAGTCCAGGGGCGTGACATCCTTGCGGAATAGCACATCATTTTCTAAACGTAGGTAGTTCCATTCAAAACCGGCAGAAGCATATACTTTAAACACATCGCTGAAGCGTACACCAAACTGAGCCACATCGAAGCCGAAGTTTGATGCTTTTTTATAATCCAGAGATTTATTCTCTTCAGAGAGTGTAAAGCTTCCATTGTCCACCAATCTAGAGAAACCCCAATCGATTCGAGAAAAGGTGATCCCGCCGAATGTGCGTGGATAGCGTACCTCTTTTATATCATCTTTATCGTCTTTGCCTACGTTGATGTCAATTTCAGTACGTGATTTGTTCGCTGTAGAATCCGATTTGGAATCTGTCTTGATCGTGATCTGTGCTTTTGAAAACTGTAAGCCAAAGCATAGGATGGCAGCTAATGTGAGTGAAAATTTTGGTTTCATAGGTTATCTTCTATTTCGTGCTAAACTCTTTGTTAAATCAATTCGGATATTTCCTTCATCGTCGTTGCTAAAGGAGACGTCCTTGTTTCCGATACTAATGTTGTCGGCAATTCCATTTAGTACTTTGGTTAAAATACTTTGTTTTTGTTTTTTGGGTTCATCAACTTGATGGGCATACATGACCTCTTCATTTTCAATAATATTTACGAGCGGCTGAATGGGTTCTACTTCCCGGTGGCTCAACTGGATTTCAGTTTCGATTGGTCGGATTTCGATTACTTGAACGAGATTTTCCATAGCCTGAATCGGTTGAACGGGTTGTGTGATGCTTGCTTTGTCAATTGTTCCCTTCTTTTCTGCGGAGGGTTTAGCGGGGCGATCAAACTTCGTCTGGCTGGCTATTCGCTTGTTCGAATTGGCAACAGGCAGGTTTCTCGATGTTTCTTGTGAAACAACGACGTTTTCAAGCGCCACTTCGTTCGCGAGGTCTGCCTCCGGCTTTATCTGCTGTGTGTTTGTCTGTTGCACTATTTCAGTTCTCACCTTGTCTTCCGCTGCTGTATGGGGCGCTCGATTTAAAAAAATCGTTATACCAATGCCGAAAAACATGAGTAGTGCCGCAGCGGCGGCAAAATAGCGCCATAAAACGATAGGTTTCTTTTTCGGGATTCTTTCGTCAGGTAGTTCTGAAGCTATTTTATCCCATAGTTCAGCAGGCGGTTCAGCCTCGAAATTACTTAAACGCTTGGCAAACAAGTCATCTAGTTCTTGATCGTTCATATGCCTAGTTCCTCCATTTTTAATATGCGTTCTCGAAGCCACTGCCTCGCTCTCGACAATTGAGACTTGGAATTTCCTTCCGATATCTGAAGCATTTCTGCAATCTCCCGATGATTATACCCTTCTATGGCGTAGAGATTAAAGACGGTTTTATAGCCTAAAGGCAAATCTTTAATCAAGTTCAAGAGATCTTTATAATCCAGATTGTTAAGTTGGAGGGTCGCATGTTCAGCTAGTTCTGTCGTTGAAACCTGATCAGTAGAAATAAAACTTAATTTATTCTTTCTATAGCCTTCAATTGCAGTATTCACCATGATTCTGCGAATCCACCCTTCAAGAACGCCGGTGCCATCAAAAAGTGCACTTTTTGTGAACACCTTAATAAAACCTTGTTGAAGCATGTCCTCAGCTTCAAAAGTATCCCGAGCATATCGGAGACATACAGCATACATTTTTGGTGCGAAGAGCTGATACAGTTCAGCCTGTGCTTTTCGATCGTTGGTTTTACAGCGATTCCAAATATGTATAATTTTCTCTGGCTCCAATTGATGTTCGGTTTATTAGGAAGACGCCAATCGTCTGGAAAGGGTTGCAGCAGAAAAGTAAATTATTTGATTTTTATGTTTCGACGCTGATTATCAGTCACTTCAATTTCCACAGTAATTGCTTCGGAGGGAATGATGCTTGGGATTTTTTCTGGCCACTCGATAAAGCAG
>JBEBRI010000107.1:0-12597 GCA_040394915.1 Sphingobacterium sp. | reverse complement strand
TCCATTTTTTTAATTAATATAATTTTAGTTTTTCTTAATTAATTCTCTAAGATATCATAAATATACAAAAGGAATGTAAACAAAGCTAATTTATGCGCTTTTTTTTGTGTTTAAAACCCTTTTCATTACATATTACTCTACGATCTTTAACTCGTCAATAATGTTTTGCGCACCTGCAAATTTATCAATCACGAAAAGAACATAACGGATATCTACGGATATCGTTCTCTGCAATTTTGGATCAAATATTACATCCCCAGCCATTGCCTCGATGTTACCATCAAAAGCCAAGCCAATTAATTCGCCTTTTCCGTTTAATACCGGTGATCCTGAGTTACCACCAGTGATATCTTGATCACTAAGGAAGTTGACAGGAAGGTATCCCGCTTTATCTGCATAACGTCCATAATCTTTGGTTTCGTACAATTCAATCAATCGTTTTGGAAGATCAAACTCCTCATCGTTAGGTTTGTATTTCGCAATGGTACCTTGCAATGTCGTGTAATTATTCACTTTGGCATCATTACGTTTGTCTTTCGGTAATGCTCTGATTGTTCCGTAAGTTAAGCGTAATGTAGAGTTTGCGTCCGGATAGTATTTTCCATTTGGATCCATCGCTAATACGCCAGCAATATATTTGCGAGATGCCGCTTGGAAATCGTTCGTTAGCTTTTCCATCTCTGGAGAAGACTCACGGTATTTATTCATCAAAGCGGTAGAAATCGCCAGTAATGGATCGTTTTCCACTTTTTTCGCGTCAGGATTAGCTAGATAAGCGTTTAATTTCTCTTTTGATCCAAATACACTATTTTCAAAAGCTGACTGAATATCGGCTTGGAAATTACCAGAATTTTTGTCGGCCATTTGGCGAATAGCAGGTGCAATTTGTCCTCCTTTAGCAGCATATAAGTTCAACTCATCAGCCAATACGTCCACCTCTAATGGAATATAAACCCCCTCAAAGTTATCATTGATATAAGCTTCAAGGCGCGGTCTCATTTCGTTACGTTTCGCTTCATTTTCATTTGCATATTGGATTAATGCAGAGCCAAGGCTGTATGGTAAAGCAGCGAAGGTAGAAGAGCGAAGCATGCCCATTAGATAGTTGTCATGTCTTGCTTTTTCGTTGGTCGCACTATAATAAGCGTTAATGGTCGAAATAACATCACCATATTGTTCTTTGTTTGCCGGTTTATTTGCCCATTTGTCGAATTTTTTTTCTTGTTTGGCTTTAGCCTTTGCTGTTTTATGCTTGGTTAATGCATCGATCATACCTTGTCTGTTCTTCCAATAATTGGCAACACCCGAATACTTAGACGCGTAGTTAATACGTACAGCTTGGTCTTTATCCATATGTTTTTTCATCGCATCCATCCCTGTTTTCGAGGCTTCCACCCAAGCTGGATAAGCGAATTTTACATTTTGATCAATACCCGCGGCGTTCATCCAACGATTTGTACGTCCAGGGTATCCTAAAATCATTGAGAAGTCACCTTCTTTAATGCCTTTGATGCTAATGGGAAGGAAGTATTTTGGCTTCAATGGAACATTATCTTTTGAATATTCCGCTGGGTTTCCGTTCTTGTCTCCATAGACGCGGAAGATTGAAAAGTCGCCTGTATGACGAGGCCATTCCCAATTATCGGTATCTCCACCGAATTTTCCAATGCTGTTCGGAGGGGTGCCTACTAAGCGCACATCTGTATAATCTTGATAAACGAAATAATAATATTCATTGCCGTTGTAGAAAGGACGAACGGAGACAACGTATTTACCATTCTCACTATTTTCAGCTTGAATCTTAGCAATTTCTTGGTTAATTACTTTTTCACGCTCTTTTTCCGACATCTTATCATTCACCAAACCTAAAATACGTTTAGAAACATCGTCCATGCGAACGAAGAATCGAACCGATAAAGATTTTGGTTTGAGTTCTTCAGCGTAGTTTTTAGCCCAGAAACCATTTGTTAAGTAATCGTGTTCAGGAGTCGATAATTCTGCAATTGCACCATAACCACAATGGTGATTCGTAAACACCAAACCTGATCCAGAGACAATCTCCGCCGTACATCCACCATTGAATTGAACGATGGCATCTTTTAAGCTGGAGTTATTGATGCTGTAAATTTCTTCTGCAGTAAGCTGTAATCCTTTTTTCTGCATGTCTGCCTCGTTAAGACGCTTCAGGTGCATTAGAAACCACATGCCCTCATCCGCGAACGAGAAGGTACTGACGAATGCCAGTACAATTAATAATCCTATTTTTTTCATATCAACCTTATTTGTAATTGACAAATTTGCTGGAATTTGCTCGTATATCAAAATGATTTGTCAGGAAATCCATACATAAGCATGTGCTAGCTTTTCCCTATCTTTGTCGCAATGGCATCATTCGAGGACTTTAAATTAAATAGACAGCTATTAAATGCGATAGCGGAAGCAGGCTACACGACGCCTACAGAAATACAGCAAAAAGCGATCACACCCATACTCGCGGGACAAGATGTGATGGGGGTTGCGCAAACAGGGACAGGAAAGACTGCCGCCTTTGTATTGCCCATGCTGATGAAGCTAAAGTATGCTCAGGGTAATGATCCCAGAGCGCTGATTTTAAGTCCAACTCGCGAGTTGGCCATGCAGATTGAAGAACATATCCGTTTATTTTCCACCTATCTTGATTTAAGAACCGTTTTGCTCTATGGAGGTTTAGGCCCAAAGACGCAAAAGGAACTTCTTGCAAAGGGCTGTGACATTATCGTGGCCACACCTGGACGCTTTTTAGATTTATATCTCGAGGGTGATATCAATGTCAAGTCTTTGAAGTTCTTAGTGCTTGATGAAGCCGACAAGATGATGGATATGGGCTTTATTGGTAAGATCCATAGGATCTTAGAAGTCGTTCCGCGTAAACGACAAAACCTCCTGTTCTCTGCGACTATGGGTGAATTGGTTAGAAAGATTGCGGGTGATTTTTTAGCATTTCCAACCGTAATTGAGGTGAGTGAGCAAGCAACTCCTGCAGCGACGGTAGCTCAATCGCTTTACTATGTTCCCAATTTAAAGACGAAACTAAATTTATTACAGCATTTCTTAAAAGATGATGATCGCTTTAGTCGTATTATCGTATTCTGTCGGACAAAGGTTGTAGCGGATCAGATTTTCTCTTTTCTACAGCGGAAGTATGCGCAAGATGAGGTGCGGGTAATTCACGCAAATAAGGGGCAGAATACGCGTATTAATTCGATTAACGCATTTAAAGAGGGGCATGTTCGAATTCTAGTAGCAACTGATGTTGCTGCGCGTGGATTAGATGTTTCTCAAGTTTCGCATGTATTCAACTTTGATGTGCCCATTGTAATTGAAGATTACGTTCACCGTATTGGAAGAACGGGTCGCGCGTCTAATACGGGTGATGCAATCACTTTTGCTAGCCCTGCCGAAGAATACAATGTGAAGAAAATTGAGAAGTTAATACGTCAATCGATTCCGGTATATCCGATTCCAGATGAGGTCACGATTGAAAAAACGGGTTTTGAAGAGAAGCAAGCAATTGCTAGGGAGATTGACAACCAAAAGAAAAAGGATAATCCTGAGTTTAAAGGGGCCTTCCATGAAAAGAAATATGTGATCAAGGCGGCAGCTGCACGTGCGTCAGGTGCTCGTCCAAATAAAGGTAAATCGGGAAAGCCTGTAAAAAAAGGTACAGGTAAACCAGGAAAGAGAAAATGAAATTAACACCGCTGAATATAACCTTAGCCTGTGTGCTTGTTTGGGCGATTTCGGAGTTGGGGAACGAAGGGGAGCCTTTGTTTTCCTGGGGCTGGCTTATTATATTATCAGTTTTTTTGGTGTTTGTGGATATTCTTTTTCGCTTATGGGTAAAAGATGTACAACGTTTGTGGACCATGCAAATCGGATTTATGGTTATCGTTGGCATCGTAACAGTTTTGATTAAATTACAGTTTTAGATATGAAAAAAGCGGAAATTAAGCTTAATGTGACGTTGGACGAAGCAAACGTGCCTGAAAGTATCCAATGGTCCTCTTCTGATGGTCAAAGCGCGGAAGAACTACCAGCAAAGGCAATGTTCTTAGCGTTATGGGATGCTCAATATAAAAACACTCTTCGTATTGATCTATGGACGAAAGATATGCCCTATGATGAAATGAAGCGTTTCTTTTATGAGACTTTACAAACGATGGCAGATTCATTTATTCGTGCCTCTGGAGGGGATCCGATGGCTGAAAAGGTCATTGCCGATCTACGTGATTACTGTGCGCACTATGCGGATAAAATGGAGATATTAGAACAGCAAAACTAACGGTTAGCAAGAAATGAACTACTTTATCGTAAAGTCTGAACCTTTTAAATATAGCTGGGAACAGTTTAATAAAGATGGTGAAACCTTCTGGGATGGTGTCCGAAACTATCAGGCAAGAAATAATCTGAAAGCAATGAAAACAGGGGATTTAGTCCTGTTTTACCATAGTAACGAGGGGAAAGAGGTTGTAGGTATCGCTAAAGTTGTGAAGGAATTCTATCAGGATCCAACGACCGACGACGAGCGTTGGGTGGTTGTAGATTTGGCACCCGTTGAATCTTTCAAGACTCCGGTCACCTTGGAAACGATTAAAGCAGACCCTTTATTACAGAATATTGCTCTTGTCAAACAGGGGCGCTTGTCGGTTATGCCGATCAAAGCAGAAGAGTTTGATCGTTTAGTTGAACTAGGACAATAATTGATGGATTAATCCAAACAAATAAAGCATTAACATCGAAAGCGCTCCCAATTGGGAGCGCTTTCGATGTTAATAAGATCATCAATACGAACGATTGACACATTCAATGTACTGATCCACTCATTAAAAACAATTTCATTTCCTAAATGAATTATCTTTATCTTGAGTAATCATTAACTGCAATTAAACCAATTATGATAAGGGCGGTAATATTAGACGATGAGCTAAAAGGAAGCAGCCTTTTGCAACATAAGCTCCAAGAATTTTCTAAGATTTTAGACGTAGTATCGGTATTTAATGAACCCACAGAAGCCTTGACTTGTATAGTCGAACTCCAACCTGATGTCTTGTTTTTAGATGTAGAAATGCCTATTATGAATGGGTTTCAATTTCTAGAATCCCTGGGGCAATTCGACTTTGAGGTTATTTTTGTAACAGCCTATAACATTTACACCTTGGATGCACTCCGGGCAAATGCGCTGGATTATCTGTTGAAGCCGGTAGACCACGATGAACTTGAGAAGGCTATTAGAAAGTTGGAAAAGCGAATTCATGGAAAGCGTGAATTGCGGAAAATGGATGCTCAATCCTTAAGAATCAATACTTCACGCATAGCATTGCCAACCGCAGAAGGTATTCATTTGATCAAGAGAGCGGATATACTTCGGGTGGAAGCCATGAGCAACTATTCCGTTTTCTATCTGATTAATCAACCTAAAATCATTGTTTCTAAGACGCTGAAAGAATTTGAATTAGTGTTGGATAACTTAAATTTCTTCCGAATAAATCGAGGTGTCATTGTCAACTTAGATTATGTCGTGAAATACCGGAAAGGCGATGGGGGGCAATTAGAAACCATCGATGGGGCGGAGTTGGAAGTCTCATCCAGTAAAAAGCAGTTGTTAATGGATCGCTTATTCTCCTAATATTGCTCATGCTAATATTCAAGCCTATTCTATCGATTCTCTTTTTAATTGTCGTATCGGCTTGTTGTAGCATTGCACAGCAAAGAATTCACAACTTTATTCAATATTCGGAACAGGATGGGTTACCGAGTAATTCAATCAATGGTTTAGCCGTTGACAACGCCGGCTTGCTCTGGTTGACCAGTAAACATGGCCTAGCATATTTCGACGGTACGCGCTTTATTCATGTTCCGTTTCAGCAAGGTACTAGTACCTATTCTAATTATTTGGGAAAACTTGCCATAGATCGGGAGGATAGGATTTGGATAACAACCAACGATCGAGGCTTACTATGCTACGATCGTTCCAAACCGATTAATGAGTCTCTGAAACAATTTCATGCTGTTGTGGGGGCGGATAGATTGATTAAAACGAATTTCTATGATGTTACACAATCTTCTTCTGGATTAATCTATTTCGGCGGGCAAGAAACAGATTTGCAGGCCCTGAATCCAAGAACTGGACAGGTTCAACAGATCAAAATGGTCGGCATTAATACCGTAGAACCCTTAACGATCTATAGCATTCGAGAGGATCGCGAAGGGAATCTATGGCTGGGCACACGGTATCATGGTTTTATACGATACAATCCAAAATCTAAAACTTGTATTCAAGTGGATTTTAAGAATGCAGGGGAGAATGGTGCAACCGGAATCTCCTTTGTCAATAATCGCGTTTTTTTAGGCTACTATGATTATGATTTGGTATCCTACGATCCGAAATCAAAGCAGTTGAGCAAATCCATTCTAGGCTTAGGAAAGAACAAAGACTATTACGATAATTTTATCGCTGCGCTCGCCTATTGGCCCGAAGCAAATTCATTGGTAATTGGGCACAACCTCAAAGGTCTTTGGCATTTAGACCTCACGAGGAATACGATGGATTCTATCCATTGGGCTGATTTGATGCCAATTCTTCCGAAGCCTAGTCGAATACAAGCTATATTGCCTATTAAGGATGGTTATTGGTTGGGAACGGAATCAGGATTATTCTATTATTCCTCGTTGAGAAATAAGATTAATACGCTTATCCCGATTTCGAAAAAGGAAGAGGCTATTCTAAAAATTATAGCCTGGGGCGATGAGCTATGGTATCGTACCGATCATTATTTCGGTCAACTCGATTCGAACTACAGGCGAATTTCAGCTTTCCCCATAGGAGATATTCGCGTCAGTGTGATGACTGGAATTGGAGATAAGCTTTATTTCTCAACATTCGAAGATGGCGTTTATGTATTTAGCCGCTCGGAGCGGGTTTTAAAAGCATTACCTATCGTAGGGAATTCTTATGCCTTTAGAAAAGCAGACTGTAATACGATTATTCCGGATACTATTGCATCGGTACCTGTATTATGGATTGGATCGTGGAACTCCGGACTCTACAAATATGTGCCAGATAGGAAGAGCCTCACATTATATAGTAAAGATGCAGGTTTGCCTGATCATAAAGTAATTACGCTTGGAAAGGATCTTAAAGGTCGAATTTGGTTGGGGATGGATGGATTTGGCGCTGTACGGATGATGGACAAGGAGTTGCCACGGTTTCATTCCTATGTTCAAGGTAAAAAGAAGGGAGAATTGCTCTCCAATACTATTTTCGCGTTCTACAGCACAGGAAATGGCGACTTTTGGTTTTCAAGCGCTGCGTCTGGTATTGGTCGAATAAATGAAAACGGGGAAGGGGAATTTGAGTTTATACACTATTATGATCGAAATCCATTTCCTTGGCTATATGCTGTGGATATCGAGGAAGATGGCATGGGCTCATTATGGGTAAAGGCATTGGATGGCGTAATGCTGTTTGATCAAAAAAAACAGACATTTCGACATTTATTGGCGGGGAGAGGTGTATATCCTGATCAATCGATCAAAACAGTTAGCTTCTTTATCGATGATAGGACGTTAATTTGGACAACGTCGAGGGGCCTAATCACAGGAAATCTAGCGGATGTTTATGCCGGCGACCGTGTAGCTGCAAGACCAATAATCAGTAAATTTTCCATCTTAAATCAAGATCAAACACATCGCCTAATGGCTGATGTCATCCAGCTGGAAGCGTTCGAAAATAGCTTTTCATTTGCTTTTTCATCGGATCGTCAGCATCTCGGGACCGGTTTAAAATATGCTTATCAGTTGGAAGGTTTTGATCAGGATTGGATAACTGCCGGAGACGATTTGCAAGCATTTTATAGTAATTTGCCAGCCGGTAATTTCAAGTTTAAAGTTCGGGTAGATGACGGTAGGGGAAATTGGTCAACACAGGCGACGGTGGTCTATCTCACGCTAAAATCGTATTGGTATCTGACTTGGTGGTTTAAAACATTGTTAGTTGTTTTATTTTCAGCCGCTATCATTTCCTTCTTTCTATACCGTATCAAACAACAGAAATTGATCAATAAAATGCAGCTTTCTTACAGTGCACAATTAGAACAAGACATCGCGCTAAAGGCACAGAAAATTCAAGAACAAGCCATAGACATCGAGCGAGAAAAGCAAGAAAAAATAGCGAAGGATTTCAAGCAAAAGCTTTACGAAAGTGAGCTGAAAGCAATTCGTTCACAAATGAATCCACATTTTATTTTCAATGTTTTGAATTCGATAGAGGCGTATGTGGTAGAAAACGATAGTAAGAATGCCTCCATGCTAATCCAAAAATTTGCCAGCTTGAGCCGCATTGTATTGGAAAATTCGCAGTTCTCTATCGTCAATATGAGATCGGAATTACAGCTCGTGAAATTATATTTAGAACTGGAGCGGTCTCGCTTTGATCAGGCCTTTGACTTTCATATTGATGTAGATCCTAAGATTGAGGCCGAGGAAACGAAGGTGCCTTCGTTGTTAATCCAACCCTTGGTAGAAAACGCTGTTCACCACGGCGTTCGTCACCTTCAGGATCGGAAGGGGATCATTGAGCTACGCGTATACCAGCAAGATGTGGAAGTAATAATCGATATTCGCGACAATGGAATTGGATTTTCGAATTCGAAAATGGCTAATAAGCCAAATTTTAAAAGCACATCCTTCGGTATAAAGGGGATTGAAGACCGTTTAAAGATGATTAATGATAACTACAGTTCTCCAATTGCTCATTTGCATATTATGGAGCTCGACTTAGCAGAAACCGGGTTCAAAACGCTATTGAGGATTATCCTTCCCAAGAGAGGAATCGTGGAGGGGGACTAGCCCCCTAAATAGCATGATTGAACAGCTCAACTAAGGTCTTTATGCCTTTTGCGTTTTCGGGCTTTAATTTACCACCTAACAATAGGCGCAGTTCGCGGCGCTGAAGAGCTTCCTCAAATAATTTCTTTTCGACATCGGTCTCTGGAATCAAACCAGGAATAGCCTTTGGTTTTCCATTTTCATCAATTGATACAAAGGTATAATAGGCTTCATTGGATTTGATCTTCGTTCCTTCAGGTAGATTTTGCGCGAAGATTTCCATGCGCACTTCGACAGAAGTGTTAAATGCACGGGTCACTTGTGCTTGAATCGTTACCACCTCGCCCAATTTGATCGATCGCTTGAACGATACGTTATCCACCGATACGGTTACGACCTGATTTTTACAATGCTTTTGGGCAGCCATTGCCGAACAAATATCCATCCAATACAATAAGCGTCCGCCCATTAGATTACCAAAGGTATTGGTATCGTTCGGGAGCACTAATTCATTCATTTCCGTATAGGATTCTCTCGCGAATTTATCGTTCATTTCTTTTTTCTAATTCTTTTATTTGTTGTTCGATGCGTTCGAACGATTCGTTTAATGGGGTTGGACGATAGCCCAATTCCCGCATAGCTTTATTTAATATAAACCCCGTTTTTCGCGGACGGTTTGTTGCCTGTCCAATTTCGGCTGCAGAAACAGATCCGACCAGCGCTTTATCTAACTTCCAAAAATCAGCAACTTGTTCGACGACTTCTTTAACACTGTATAACGTGTCGCTAGAGATATGATAAATGCCTTTAGCATTTTTCTCCATTGCCAACAAACAAGCATTCGCTAAGTCATCCACCCAGGTCGGCATTCGCCACTGATCGCAAACAGCCTTAATAGCCTCACCGGCCTCAAGTTTACTCTTCGCCCAAAGCACTAGATTTGAACGCTTCCGATCTGCAATCACGCCGTATACCAAAATTGTGCGCAATATCGCCGCAGGACATCCCGAACTTAGTATAGCATTTTCGGCATCCAATTTACTCGGTCCATAAGCATTGCTTGGATTACAGGTGGCCTCTTCGCTATAGGGGCCTTCCTGACCATCGAACACAAAGTCGGTCGAAAGGAATGTTAAATGGATATTTTGCTCTTTACAAAGTTCCGCCAAAAAGGCGGCAGAACGAACATTGACGGCTTGACACAATTCAGGGTCATTTTCACAAACTTCAACACTACTAAGCGCCGCACTGTGAATAATATGGCTTGGTTTAAAATCTTCAATGAGGGAAGCCAGACCTTGCAAGTCAACAAGGTTGAGCTGTTCATATCGGTAACCTGTATTTTGTGGATTTCTATTTAGGGATGCCGACGTACAGCAAAGTTCGTACTCGGGGTGCTGTAGGATGTACTCTGTAAGCTTATGGCCCAGAAAACCGTTTGATCCGGTGACTAATATGCGTTTCTTATCCATGTTAATTGGTCCACTGAAAGTCCATCTTTTCTTGTTTCATGGATTGATCGATTACCTCGATTTCCAATTGTAAAATAGCTTCTAATGCCTTATAGTTTATTTTAGGTTCATCATCCGTCGACTTGTGGTAATCTTCATGTCCACCGGTATGGAAGAATAATACAGGAATGTTTTTTCTATAGAAAGAAGTTTGATCCGAGCCTCCATTACCATCTCGACTTAAATTGAATTTTATCGGACTGGTCAAGCCTTCAAAGATTTTTGGAAAAGTACTGCTGGTTCCGTAACCAATTATGGCAAGTCCGTTTTGTTCTTGATATCGACCAATCATGTCCATATTCAACATCCAATGAATAGATGTTAAGGGAATAGTTGGATGTTCGGTGAAATAACGAGAGCCTACTAAACCTAGTTCTTCTGCACCAAACCCAATAAATAGAATATTAAAGGCTTCCTTTTCCTCGTTTGTCGCATAGTGGCGAGCCAATTCCAAGAGACCAGCAACACCGGAAGCATTATCATCTGCACCATTGTGCAATTTGCCTACGCCTAAAGAGTCCCGACTTCCTCCAATTTCAGCAAAGCCTAAATGATCGTAGTGCGCTCCAATAACAATGGTATAGGCTGCTTGGTTATCTAGAAATCCAATGATATTGTCGGATTGGCGAATGGAATCCGCGAGTTTGACACGGCGTACTTTTGCTTCAAAGGTCTGTCTATAGCCCCGCTCCCCTTTAGGGCTTAGGCCATATTTCTGGAAATGCTTTTCTACATAATCTGCTGCTTTATGTGATCCGGGGCGACCTGTTTCGCGACCCTTCATCTTATCGGATGCCAAAAACTGTATATGCTTTTTCAAGTTTTTGGGATTGACCTGAGCAAAGACAGTGGATACTAAAGTGACAAGAAATAAGCAAATTAATGTAGAACATAGAATTCGAATTGTTCTCATGCTCCAAATATACGTTAAATGATAAAACTGCTAAGCCTGAATGGGTTAACTTTCCGTTATTTTACAGAAATTAGTCTTCCACAACCTCATCATTCACATCATGTTTTTCCACATGCTCTTCTTTAAAATAGCGATTGTTGAAAATCAGGATCAGGAATACGCCAATGGAGATTGCGGAATCCGCCACGTTAAAGATTGGTCGGAAAAAGACAAATTCTTCACCGGACCAGATCGGGAACCACGTTGGGAAGGTTCCTTTCCAGATTGGTAAATGGAACATATCCACGACATATCCGTGTAGGAATGTTGCATAACCACCTCCTTCTGGAAATAATACCGCCTTTTGATAAGGCGTGCTCTCGCTAAAGATTAAGCCATAGAATGCACTATCGATGATATTACCCAAAGCACCGGCGAAGATCAATGCCACATTGAGAATAAAGCCTCGGTTGTACTTATTCTTTATCATATAGACCAATCCGTAACCAATACCGGCAACAGCTATAATTCTAAATACACTTAAAAATAATTTGCCGTATTCACCGCCGAATTCCATGCCATAGGCCATACCAGGGTTTTCAATAAACTGAATCATGACCCTATCGCTAATAACTTTGAAGCTCTGACCGATTGTCATGTTCAGCTTCACCCAAATCTTCGAAATTTGGTCAACTAATAAAATAATGGTAATCAGTAATAATGGCTTGGTATATCCTTTCATAATACATAAAAATGGTCTTTGTGAATACAAAGACCATGGGAGCTAATCTTGTGCTTAATATTGTTTATTCTTCGCCTCAATACTCAATGTCGTATGAGGAACTGCTTTTAATCTTTCTTTTTGGATAAGTTTTCCCGTTTCACGGCAAACGCCGTAGGTCTTATTCTCAATGCGAACTAATGCCGCTTCCAGATTATCAATAAATTTCTTTTGACGGGCAGCTAATTGGTTGATTTGTTCTTTCTCCAAAGTTGCAGATCCGTCTTCTAGTGTTTTGTAGGTGCCTGCTGTATCGTCCGTTCCGTTCGCATTGCTATTGCTTAATGATTTTGTCAGTGATGACAGTTCTTCGCGCGCAATACGTAACTTCTCAAGAATTATTGCTTTGAACTCTTGTAATTCAGCATCGCTGTACCTAGTTTTTTCTGTGTTTCCCATACTTTAATTTTTTTCGATTAATAGCAATAAATTCTTACCATCGATTTCAATAGGTTCCCCTATAGCCAGCGAATTGTCGATTTTAAGGGCGTCAGCCAAAATTTCCGTACAAATATACGAGAAATTATTATCTACAGCTTGTTGAATTT
>JBEBRI010000106.1:0-12732 GCA_040394915.1 Sphingobacterium sp. | reverse complement strand
GTTGCGGGAATAATCAAAAAATCTGAGATTGTCATTAATAATGTCGACCTAAAAAATAAATACCGAAGTATTTTAATAAACTATAAATAAAATTTTGATCACATTCCATCGAGCTTGATGGAATTAAAAATTGGAGTTTGCCTGCCTCAGAATCAAGCTCGAGGCAGAATAGGTCGTCGGAATCGTAGAAGCGGACAATTAAATGAACGCAGCGCATAGAATACCTTAGCAGCAAGCTTGTGTAAAGCTCGTCCGAATGTATTCCTATGTACCATTTTATAGTTCATTTTTTTCCGTTGATCGCTGTAATCAGACTGCGCAAAAGTAAACAAATATTTTTTTCTTTTATGCAATATAATTGTAGATTTTTTATTTTCTATCCAATGAGGCAATTCCATCATTGTCAGACTGCTAATAAGACTATCAATTCGTTAAAACGTTTAAAAAAAACAAACTTTTGTCAGAATTAACGCTTATCACAAACCCAATTTTCTGAAGAACAAATAAATCAGTAGTTTTGTTCCAAATTTTAAAAATACCATGGTAGGTCCGAGCATCTTTTTCTTTGTCATTTTTGTCATTCCCTATGTATACTTTATGTATTGGCTTGTTAAACAAGACAAGAAAAAACACGTTTGGGGAATAATTGTTGTTACCGTGATTACCATCATAGGTTTCTTAGTCTCTCAGACGGCGAGTAAAAATGCAGTGAGAAACTATAAACAACATCAAATCGATTCTCGTGAAATCGAACATCAAGAACATTTAGACTCCATTAAATAATAAAGAGCGGCCCTAAAAGCCGCTCTTTCTATTTTCCAGTCCGTCGGAAGGCTTTCCTTGCCTCAAATTAATTAATTTAACAAATTGGATTTTGATCAACCACAATAGCTTGAAGCGATAAAACTTCGACATACATGCTTCGTGCCTCATTCGAAGAAGGCGGAGAATGGTCGATCTATTCCGGGTTGCAACGCTTAACATTTGAAGCAATGATCCTTGTAGATCCCATAGCATGTCTTCATATTAAAAAAGGCCGACTTTCAAGTCGGCCTTTTTTAATCGTAGAATTCACCTGTACTTATTCGGATATTCCTTCTAATTTTAGCAGAAACGAATAATTAAGTGCGAGGTCTTTCAAATAGTCAAATCGACCAGATGCACCACCGTGTCCGTAATCCATATCGGTTTTCAATAAGATCACATTACTTCCTTTCTTCACCTTTCGCAACTTAGCGACCCATTTGGCTGGCTCAAAATATTGCACTTGGGAATCGTGCAATCCCGTTGTCACTAATAGATTCGGATATTCCTTTGCTTCAATATTTTCATATGGCGAATAGGATTTCATATACATATAGGCTTCCTTATTGTTTGGATTTCCCCATTCATCGTATTCATTGGTTGTTAATGGAATCGTTTCATCCAGCATCGTGTTGACAACATCGACAAACGGAACCTGCGCGATAACCCCGTTCCACAGTGTTGGCGCCATATTCATAATTGCGCCCATTAATAAGCCACCAGCACTTCCCCCTTGTGCATATAAATGCGCATTCGATGTGTATTTCTCATCAATTAAGAATTGTCCGCAATCGATGAAGTCTGTGAATGTGTTCTTTTTCTTCATCATCTTCCCATCCTCATACCATTGGCGCCCCATCTCTTCGCCACCACGAATATGAGCAATTGCATAAATAAAACCCCGATCGAGTAAGGATAAACGCGAAGAGTTAAACGTTGGATCCATCGAACTGCCGTAGGATCCATAAGCATAGAGCAACAAAGGAGCTTGGCCATCCTTTTTAACTCCTTTTTTATAAACGATCGAGATCGGTACTTGAGCGCCGTCTTTTGCTTCGGCCATAATACGTTCTGTAACGTATGCTTTGGAATCGTAGCCTCCTAATACTTCCTGCTGTTTTAACAAGGTTTTCTCCTTTGTTTTCATATTGTAATCAAAGGTGGAGGACGGTGTTATGAGCGATGTATACCCATAACGCAACACTTCAGAATCGTATTCCGCATTTGTACTCGGGTAGACCGTATAAGCGGCTTCCCCAAAATCTAAATAATGCTGGGAATTATCTTTTAAATTGCGAATAGCCAGGTTGGTTAACCCATTCTTTCTTTCTGAAATCGCAATATAGTTCGCAAACTCATCTATCCCCTCAATCAAAACATCTTCACGATGTGGGATATATTCTTTCCAATTCTCCTTCCCTGGCTTATCCAATGGAGCCTCCATAATTTTGAAGTTCTTCGCCTGATCGTTGGTATGAATTAAGAAGCGATCCCTTAACGGAGTCACATTGTATAGTACATCCTTTATTCGCGGTTGAAAGACTTGGAAGTTCGCAGTGGCTTGATCGGCTTTAATAAATCGCGTTTCAGAGCTTAGCGTTCCACCAGAGTAGATAAAGATGTATTTGTCGTCTTTAGATTTCCATACCCCAATATAATTTGTATTATCCTTTTCTTCATAAACCACCACATCCGAACTACTAGGCGTACCTATTTTATGGCGCTTTATCTTTTCGCTCAGCAAGGTTACAGGATGTTTAGCGGTGTAAAACAAGGTTTGATTGTCGGCAGCCCATACTGGATCGCCCGAGGTTTGCGATATCCTATCTTTTAAAACCTCTCCTGTTTCTAAATTCTTAATATGAATTACATATTCTCGGCGAGAAACCGTATCGACTCCATAGGCTACTAATTTGTTATCGGGACTAACGGATACGCCGGAAACCGCGTAATAAGGAAATCCTTCAGCCATTTCATCAACGTTCAAAAACACCTCTTCAGGCGCGTTCAGGCTGCCCTTCTTTCGGCAGTACTTATAATATTGCTTTCCTTCTTCGGTCTTTCTGTAATAGTAATACCCGTTCATTAAATAAGGAACGCTTTCGTCGGCTTCTTTGATTCGACTTTTCATCTCCGTAAATAACTTCGCTTGAAGTGCCTCGGTATCCTTCATCATAGTATTGGTGTAGGCGTTCTCGGCATTTAAATAGGCTACGACATTCGAGGAGTCCGCTCCCTTTTTAAAGTAATCATTTAACCAGTAGTAAGGATCCTCTACGGTATCGCCATGAATGACCCGTTGATGTGCTTTCTCGGCGGCAACTGGCGCGGCTGCATCTGGCCAATTAATGGCCTTCTTATTGCTATTCTTATCGGTGGAACAAGAAGAAATCATAGTAGCTAGAATTAAACTTATTATCAATTTTTTACTCATAATTAGGAAAAGCTTTGTTTTGCAACGATAAAAATACTCAAAAAATGCTGCTTTTTAGATTTATTAACAAATCGCTAGCGCTTAATAAATTATATTTGCTTAAACATAAATTTTGAAACATGCATAAAACGAATAAACTATTATGCTATTTGGCTTTCGGTATATTACCAACATTAGGCTTTGCACAAGAAAAGCAAGATAAAGATGCGCCTCCTGCAAATTGGTACAACCTGGATTTCCAAAAAGACGGTGTCATGGGAATTAGCACAGAAAAAGCATATGAACTATTGAAAGGCCGAAAATCTACGCCTGTGGTCGTGGCTGTATTGGATAGTGGGGTTGATATTAAGCATGAGGATCTAAAGGATGTCCTTTGGACTAATCCAAAGGAAATTCCAGGGAATGGTAAGGATGACGACGGAAATGGTTATATCGATGATGTACACGGTTGGAACTTTTTAGGGAATGCTAACGGCGAAAATGTTGTTTACGACAACCTTGAAGTAACCCGTTTAATTCGATTATACGAGCCAAAATATATTTCTGTTCTACCGACAACACCACTTTCTGAAAAGGAACGTCGAGAGTTTGTCGCTTACCAGAAGATGATTACCGAATATACGTCGAAGATGGATGAAGCACAATTCGGCAAGCTGAATTACGTTCGTTTGAAGGAAGAATTTGATGGCATCATCAAAGGATTGAATAAAGAGCCGAAGGATATTACCAAGGCAGACTTAGACAATCTTCAGACAACTTCTGATCGTCAAAAAATGGCGATACGCATCGCGAAAAAAGAAATGGATAAAACTTCATTTGAAAAGTTCTATGAGGATCTAAAGGAAGGTGCCACCTATTTCGCCGATCAAGTAGACTATCACTTGAACAAGGAATATGATTCGAGAAAAATCATCGGTGACAATTACGATGACGCAACGGAACGTTATTATGGGAATAACCAAGTTACCGGTCCGGATGCTGAGCATGGTACGCACGTCGCGGGTATTATTGCTGCGAAGAGAAACAATAATATAGGCATCAATGGTGTTGCAGATAACGTTCAAATCATGACCGTCCGCAATGTTCCTAATGGTGATGAACGTGATAAAGACGTAGCGAATGCCATCCGTTATGCCGTTGATAATGGTGCTGGCGTGATCAATATGAGTTTTGGTAAAGGGTATGTTTACAACAAGAAAACGGTAGATGAAGCCATTAAATACGCTGCTAGTAAAGATGTGCTATTGGTACATGCTGCGGGTAATGACTCTAAGGACAATGATATCGTTAAGAATTACCCGATGAAATACTATACCGATAGCCTTGATGCTGTCGTGGGTGAAGCGAAGAATTGGATTACCGTGGGCGCTACGGCTTGGAAAGTCGATGGTGATCTATTAGCAGAATTTTCAAATTACGGCTACCGTAGTGTGGATGTCTTCGCTCCAGGGGTAAAGATAAATTCAACTGTCCCAGGCTCAAAATATAAAGACCAACAAGGTACAAGTATGGCTTCGCCGGTTGTAGCAGGTCTTGCCGCGTTAATTCGCTCTTATTATCCGGAACTTTCGGCGGAACAGGTGAAAGATGTTATCTTGAAAAGTGTTACAAAAGTTGATCAAAAAGTGAAAGTTAAGAGTGAAACAGGTTCAAAACGTGTTTATCTAGATGAGATCAGCGTAAGTGGAGGTATTGTCAATGCGTACAAAGCCGTCGTAGAAGCTAATAAACTATCTCCAAAGAAAAAGTAAAAAAATGTTAATTTTTTCACAATAATGCTTTGTATCTTGCGTTTACATAGTAAATATAAATCAAGATGCTTATGGTGGAAAATTCTACTCCAGTAAAAAATGTAAATTACGAAGGTCTTGGTACAGACTTAAATGAAGATACTCAACTAGAGGTTTTCGCTGAAAAGATCAAAAATTGCATTCAACAGATTGCAAAAGATCCAAACGAAAAGACGATAGAAAACATCCTCAACTACTCAAAGACATTTCGTAACTTATAAGACAAAGCCGTTCTAGAAAGAACGGCTTTGTTGCTTTTTTAAGAGTCAGATTGTTCTATGCTTCGCGAGCTCCGTCGAACACACATAATTTTCCACTTGTATTTCGAATTGTTAAAATAACAAGTTCTAAACGTCTTTTAAGGCTTAGTTTAGATCAATATTTCCGATGATCTCTTTGAGTTGCAACTCGGAGAGCTTCGCTTGCAATTTCGAAGAGTTAAAACGCGACACCGCATTTATAAAGTTCTCCTGCGCATCCCGAAATTCTACCGCCGATATCGTTCCAATTTTATATTTCGCTAAGGTGATATTCAAGTTCTGTCGCGCGATTTGCTCGTTAGTTTCCTCTAATCGTGCTAACGAAAGATTGGTTTGATAGGTTTGAAATGCAGTGGCGATCGCCGTGTTTATCATTAAATTTTGTTGCTCAATAAGCAGCTCGGAACTTTCGATCTGAATCTTCGCAATACGTTCGTTTCTCCGCTGATTAAAACCGTCAAATATATTGACTGAGGCTGTCACACCATAGTTTAAACCGCGTGCATTGGATTGTGACACAAACCCTAAACTCGATTCCGTCTCGGAAAAGTTATAGCCTGTATTTAGACGGACAGTCGGATATCGTGCTGCTTTGACACGCTTTAATTCTAATTCTGCCATGCGTTTATTAATCGCAATGAGTTGAAGATCCGGATTATGCTTTTTCGCTTTCTGCATTAATTCGTCTAGAATAAGCGTGTCATCGTACTCTACATCCGGTTCCACATCGAACATGATATTGAGATCCCGAGCCATTAAACTATTTAACGTAATCTTTAAGTTCCTAACAATATTGGCTTGTTTCAAGCGGTTAGATTCATCCTCATTCAAATTCACCTGCACATTTAAAACCTCTAACTTGGATGCTTTACCTATAGAAAACCTATTCTCGGCCGTTTGAAGACGCTCCTTAGAGATCGTGATACTCGAATCTATTGCCTGTAACAAATTATTTTGCTCGACGATCGTGAAATAGGTAGAAATAACTTCCGAAACTTTATCTAATACAGTACGCTTCAACTCTAAATCGCTCAGTTTTTCATTCTCCTTCAGTAGATCATAACGAGTAAACATCCCTAGCCCATCGAAAATAGTCCAGCCAACACTGACGCCATAATTCATGCTGTTATTCTTCGCGTTTTTTAAAGATCGCTTCTCTCCCGACGCCTGCGTTTGCGTCGAATTTTGGAGATTGTTATTTTGGGTAAAATTCCCAGTGACCGTAGGCAACATGCCGGCATTTCCGTAAGTGACATTTTCCTTAGCCACACGCAGGTCATTTTGCGAAAGCTTGATCTCAAAATTGTTCTCCAATGCCGTTTCTACAGCTTCTCTAACAGTCAACAATCCCTGTGCTTGGGCTGTTGAAAACCAGCCTATCATAAAGGAAATGACAGCAACTATTTTCATGTTCTTATTCTTCAATATTATCAAAATCCGGATGCGGCTTTTTATCTCTCGAGAGCATTAAGTAAAATGCTGGGATAACAAATAAGGTTAATATGAGGGAAAACATCGTTCCTCCAACAATGACAACGCCCATTCCTATCCGACTGGTAGATGCAGCACCCAAGGACAAGGCGATAGGCAATGCTCCTAGTGCTATCGCTAAGGAAGTCATCAAAATTGGACGTAATCTGGATTCCGAAGCCAATACGGCAGCTTCATACTTCTCATATCCCTCTTCACGCAGTTGATTCGCAAACTCTACGATTAGAATGCCATTCTTGGTCACTAAGCCAATCAACATAATGGTTCCAATTTGGCTAAATATATTCCAAGATTGACCAAATAGCCACAAGGAAAACATGGCACCGGCAACGGCCATTGGTACCGTAATTAATATGATGATCGGATCTATAAAACTTTCAAACTGTGCAGCAAGAATCAGAAAGATTAACAAGACCGCTAGCCCAAATGCAAACATGGTATTCGATCCGCTCTCGACAAAGTCGCGCGATTCGCCACCTAAGTCCGTTGTAAATGTTTCATCTAATACTTTCTCTTTCACACGTTCCATCGCCTCGATACCATCCCCCATACTCTTGCCTGGTGCAAGTCCCGCGGAGACCGTTGCTGCCATATACCGGTTGTTATGATACAGCTGTGGCGGGCTGCTACGCTCCTCTAACTCGACAATGTTATCAAGCTGAATCAAATCGCCCCGATTATTCTTCACAAAAATGGAGGCTAAATCCATGGGCGTCGCTCGATCTTTGCGATCAAATTGCCCCATCACTTGATATTGCTTTCCATTCATCATAAAATAGCCAAAGCGTTGCCCGGATAAGGACATTTGTAAGGTTTGCGCAACGTCTAAAACCGACACACCTAATGTTTGGGCCTTCTCCCGATCAATCGTTACGTAAATCTCTGGTTTGTTAAATTTCAAGTTAACATCCGTCATAGAAAACGTATTATCATTGGCCAGTTCGTCCATAAATTCTGGAATCTTCTCTTCTAATTTTTGGAAGTTTGGTGCTTGGATAATATATTGTATGGGTAGACCTCCTCTTCGATTTACAGAAATCGTCGGTTGTTGTGAAACGGCAACCCGGCCTTCAGAATATCCACGCGTTAACCGCGATAAGTCATCTGCGATTTCAGCCTGACTACGCTCGCGCTCATCTGGCTGTACCAAGCCCAGACGTACCATACCCGAATTCGATGATGCTGAGCCAAACCCAGGTGATGTAATAACTAGACTCACCTTTTTCTCCGGAACAGAATCATTGATCAGCATCGTTAAATCCGTCATAAAGCGATCCATATAATCATAGGATACACCCTCCGGAGCAGTCACCCGCAAACTGATAAAACTACGGTCGTCATAGGGCGCGGTTTCTTTGGGCAATAATTGATAAAAAACATAAATCAGGGCAAAACATCCGATAATGGTCGCAAAACTAAGCCATTTATATTTCAAGAATCCTTTTAACGAACTCGCGTATTCGGTATTTAACTTTTCAAAATAGGGCTCTGTACGCAGATAAAATTTTGATTTCTTCTGCTCTCCGCCTTTCATCAAATAGGCATTTAACATTGGAGTTAGTGTCAATGAAACAAATGCGGAGATCAGCACAGCAGCCCCGATGACGACTCCAAACTCTCGGAACAAGCGCCCTACGAAGCCTTCTAAGAAGATTACAGGTAAGAATACAGCGGCTAAGGTGATGGAGATGGAAATCACCGCAAAGAAGATCTCATTCGATCCTTTGATCGCAGCTTGAATAGGAGACATCCCTTCTTCCACCTTCTTAAAGATATTCTCGGTGACAACAATACCATCATCAACGACCAATCCGGTTGCAAGTACAATGGCTAATAGCGTTAATACATTGATTGAAAAGCCGCAGAGATACATAATGAAGAATGTAGCAATTAGCGACACAGGGATATCAATCAACGGTCGAAAGGCAATGGACCAATTCCGGAAGAAAATATAAATGATGAGTACAACGAGTACAATCGCGATGAGAAGGGTTTCGACGACCTCTAAGACCGCCTTTTTTACGAATAATGTATTATCAATTGCAATATTGAGCTCAAATCCTTCAGGTAGTTCATTCTGCAGTTTATCGTATTCCTTGTAAAAATTCTCAGCGATTTCTAGGTAGTTGGTACCAGGTTGCGGAATGATTGCTAAGCTTACCATCGGAAATCCTGAATCAGACATCTTGGTTTCGAAATTCTCCGCCTCTAAAGCCGCCTTCCCAACATCCCCCAGTTTAACTACTTGATTATTGTCTGCACGGATAATAATATTACTAAATTCTTCTTCGCTTGCAAGATTTCCGATCGTCTTAATTGCTAATTCAGTGTTTGCTCCTGTTAATTTACCAGAAGGTAATTCAACATTCTGCGTGTTTAACGCTGTTCTTACATCAAGTACGGTCAGACCATAAGAAGCTAATTTATTGGGATCGATCCACAATCGCATAGCATACTTACGTTGTCCCCAAATTTGTACAGAGCTAACCCCTGGAATTGTCTGCAGACGTTGAGAGATCACGTTCTCCGCATAATCAGATAATTCCAATACATTACGCGTAGAGCTCTGCATCGTCATTGTAATAATCGGTTCTGAATCCGCATCAGCTTTAGACACTACGGGTGCAGCGTCAATATCCTGAGGTAAATTTCGTAAAGCCTGGGAAACCTTGTCACGAACATCATTAGCAGCCTCTTCTAGATTCTTACCTAGATTAAACTCGATTGTAATATTGCTGGATCCTTGATTAGAAGAAGATGAGATATTTCGGATGCCATCGATGGAATTAATGGATTTCTCGAGTGGTTCAGTAATTTGCGACTCGATAATATCCGCATTGGCACCTGCATAACTTGTTCGCACTGATATTTGGGCAGGATCAATGGAAGGATACTCGCGAACGCCAAGAAAAGTATAGCCGATTATTCCAAAGAGAATAATCACAAGGTTCATCACGATGGCCAATACGGGCCTTTTTATGCTTATGGTAGATAAACTCATGTTTCTTTTTTTAACGAAGCGTCACATTTACAGGCGTCCCATTACGTAATGCCATTACGCCTGAGGTCAATACGGTATCTCCTGCATTGATTCCCGATGTGATTAAAATATCCTCTTCCGTACGTGCACCTGTTTCCACGAGCACCTCGGTCGCCAGCCCTTTTCTCATTACAAATACTTTCTTGCCGTTCTGAATTGGGATTAACGCCTCCGCTGGAACTAATAGGCCGTTATCAATAGTTTCCAATGGAAACACAATATTGGCAAATGTTCCCGGGATCAACTGATTCCCACTATTGACGGAAATTGCCTTTACCAGAAGCGTACGCGTGTTAGCCTCCACAGCTGGCTCCGTCGCATAAATCTTCGCCGAGAACTCTGCATCCACGCCTTGCACATCAAACTTAATTTGATTTCCAACACGAACTTTATTTGCATACTTCTCTGGAATAGAGAAAGAGACTTTGAGACGGCTCGTATTTACTAGTTTAGCAATACTCGTCGCCGGGGTAATATAGCTTCCTTTGGAGATATTTCTAAGACCGATCGTCCCAGAAAATGGAGCTCGAATAACTGTTTTACTTAACTGTGCTTGAATCAACTGAATCTGAGACTGTGCTGTTCTAAAATCAGCACTCGCAATATCATACTCTTCCTGACTTATCGCTTCTTTCTCTAGCAACAACTTGGCGCGTCGTTCGTTCTCAGCGGCGAGGTTATTGCGAGTCCTTGCTTGAGCTAACTGAGCCTGCAGTTCCGCGTCATTTAAAGTAACCAAGACCTGTCCTTGACCAACCCGACCACCTTCGGAGAAATTACTCGACTCCACAATACCGGAGATTTCCGTATGCAACTCGATTTGCTCATCAGCTTCGATAGAACCAGATAAAGTAAGAAAATCCGAAAATTCTTGACCTTCTATTACCTTGCCATATACCTTCGCTGCGCCACGCCCACCTGCCCTAGGTCCAGAATTTTTTGCGTCTTTTTCTTTATTGCTATTAATCCGATAGATAACCATAGCAGCTAGTACCGATAGAACTAACAGTACGATAATCAGTGTTTTCTTTTTCATAAGTTGTGGAATAAGTATTCCTTACAGTTGAAATTGTGACTTCTTTACCTCAGTAAATTAGGAAAAATAGCAATACATTTATGTAATAATGTTATTATAGACTTGTTAATACAAGTATGCAAACAGCAAATACGCCAATAAAAAAAATAGGTCAGTAAATAATTACTGACCTAGCTTAATATATAATTTAAATATTTAATTGTTGCAATTAGCAATGATCTCCGCTGCCAATTTAGATTGAACAGTGTTTTTAATTACATAACTCGTTGCGCCTCGCTCTATGCAGTTTTTCTTTACTTCTGGATTTTCAACATCTGAAACCATTATAATAGAACTTGAAGGAAATAAATCCTGAAGAATCGGAATACCAGTAACACCATCAATCTCAGGCATCATGATATCTAACAAAATGACATCTAAGTCATCTTGAAAGTCAGCATTCTCCTCAATACCAACCAGCGACTCCGCCTCAAATAATATATTAAATTCGTAATCAGGCACTGCGCGTAAAACCATTTTCAAAAGCTCTCGGCAAATAGCATTATCATCTATCAGTGCGACATTAATTGATTTCATAAAGACCTAGACTAGTTAGGAACTGAAGAGCAACAAAGAGTTGTAACCAAAACTTTATGTATATTATTACCCTTAACGGGAAGCAATATACAAAAAATGAATTCAATTATTTACAAAATCATTAATTTCTTAATAATATCTAAACTTACATTATTAAAATAATATTATCTATCGAGATATGCGAAGGGAGATGCTAGATTTTAGTATTTAGTAACTAGTATTTAGTAGTTAGATATTAGATATAAGACATTAGATTTTAGATCCTGGTATACAGACATTAGATGTGACACATGAGACATGAGATATTAGATAATAGACCCAAGTCCGCTAGATATTTAGGAAATCAATACAATTTAATAGGAGAAATGAGATATCAGACTTTTGATATAAGAGCCCTCTACAAACCTCTCCTAGATAGCAACGAGCAATGAAGTTCTAAATCTTATATCTCATGTCAAAAATCTTAGTGTCCATCCCTGATATAAGTTGACCACAAATTTGAAAGAACTATGAGAGCAAATTTGCGATTAATCAGGAAATCACGGATTTATTCCGATGAATTTAAGCGAGAAGTAGTTTCGCTTTTTGAGGGTGGTAAATACAGTGTGTTACAGCTAGAACGCCTTTATGGCATCAGTAATCCAGCTATCTACCGATGGATCTATAAATTTTCTACCTTTAATGTTAAAGCACAACGCGTAATCGAAATGAAATCAAGCATTACTGACACATTCAATGGCCCTGTAGCTTCATATCACGAAAAAAAAGAAATAGTTGAAAGTTCCAACTAAGATAAACTACTTGGCAAAGACCAGCGACATAGCCTGAAATGATCTAAAAATCGATATTTAAAAAATTTAAACGCCCTATTATCCTGTGGTTCCGATAAAGTTCCAAAAATTAAAGTAACCACCCCTATTTACAGCTGATCATTACAATACCTTACTCACTTAGATTCAACACAGTTAAAAGTGGATTTAGGAGATTGAATTCCCTTCTATCACGCTTTTTTCTAAACTCTATTGGAAAATTTCTTCGTAAGAGCCGTGACCCCATACGTTTATATTTATTGAAACAGCAGAAGTATGTTGAAATCCTATTCCTCAACCGCACTAGATATTAGATATTAGACACTAGATATTAGACCGAAGTCCGCTATTTATTTACGAGATAAATACGATTAGAGATGAGATTTTAGATATTAGACGTTAGATTTTAGACCTAGCGCAAAAATAGCAACTAGCAAAGACGCCCTAGATCTAATGTCTAAGATCTAACATCTAACATCTAACAACCAAAAA
>JBEBRI010000105.1:0-12857 GCA_040394915.1 Sphingobacterium sp. | reverse complement strand
TTTGTACCACTGAATAAAAAAGCAAAGCAGAATAGGGCGATATAATAGAATATACTTTTCATTTTTATTTGAAGTTTAGTTGTCCATAAATTGTGTTCGCACTGTTCTTGACATCAATCAAACCACCATATTTTTTGTAATTTTCTAGGATATTTGGATCGGCGTCACCAGCCATATAATCATACTTGAAAGAGGTACTCTTAAAGTAGTCAATAATTGGATTCACATCGGAAACAATATATCCGAATTTTGCATAATCATATGGAGTGCCAGTACCCTGAGTTGTTGCTAACGCGAACGAGATAACATCATTATTTGCCGTTATGGTGAAATCATAGCTTGCAGTCCAAATATTGGTTGTTGACGCATCACTAGCGAAAAGCACATCCAAGGTAGCTTTTCCCGCATCTATAAATCGAAGATTTAAACCCCTTACAACATAGTTTCCGACACCATTTAACACAGCTTCTGAAATATTACTCTGTTTTTCAGACACGCCTCTCGATAATGCCCAGGGTTGACGAACGTCTAGATTAATGGACTTAATAAAACCTTTAGAAACAGCTGTTGAAAACAGAAAATCTCTGGATCCATATTTCTCCTCCATCGTTTTCTGGAACTCCCGCTGAACATCGACCAATTCCATCCCAAAGTTGCGTTGCACATAATCACGTACAACCGCTTCTTTCGCTTTTAACCTAGAATTTCCAAGTTCGCCTGAGTTTGCAGCATAGGAATCATAATAAGCTTGCCCGTCCGTAATTAGCGTTGACATCACTTCCGCAAAGTCTTCACCGACATTTTTTCTGGCGTAGGGAGAAATAAAACCTAGCTCTCTACTTATCTTAACGGAGTTTTGAGTCGTGTTAGTCCAGTTCGCGTAATAGTCGCCGATTGTTATTAACAAAAAGTCTTCTGGAATCATGCGAGTTTGATTGAGGATATGCACAAACTCGTGATGAATCGTTCCTAGATTTCCCATTACTGAGGATACACTATTAACATTTAGATTATTCAAACCGTACAAGGTAACACGACGACCTCCATCGGCAGTTCCTGCAACTACGGAACCATCTGTTTCGTAATTACCGCTACCAAATAGCGCGAATTGCTTCGGCGTGTAGGTCTTCATAAAGGTTGCTCCTCCTACATTTTTATATACGTCCAGGAAACCATCGATTACCACTTGCATTTGAGGTTGAACTTTCGCTTCATCAGGAGGCGAGATATTCTTATTCACATCGTGCATATTTCGTTGGTATCGATAAATCACCTCGATATTATAAGGATCGGTTAGATTTGTAGAAATCCATTTATCCAATTCTCCCGGTGTGAATTCATCGGGGTTTTCAATCTTATAATTAAGCTTATCTTCTTTGCTACATCCTTGAAAAGTGTATGCAACAGCTAAAGCGACTAGTATTTTATATATGCTTTTCATAATTACCTAGGATTTTGTTCAAGACCTGACAACTTGGTTTCTTGCGGGATTTGGAATACGCGACGTTTATCATCGGGTCCCAATTCGATAAACGACTCATTCCCTTGGTCATCGATAACGATATGCTTAACGGGCAAACGATGTCTTATAATGTCGAACCAGCGCATCCCCTCTTGCATAAATACCACGCGTTTAAATTCCAACACAGTGTTTATGAGGGCTTTTTTAGGATCTGTTACTTTGAAATGTTCCTGTGCTTTGGCCAAGGTGACTTCATGAGCTGTAGGGCTGTACCGATCAATACGATTACTAGCAAGTAAATTTAAATCGGCAATAGCCTTAGCATTCTGTCCTAATTGTGCGTAGGCTTCTGCACGGTTCATCAAAGCTTCATCGGAAGTAAATATAGGCACCATCAACATCGGGAATCCCGTATTGGCCGCGGCGTCTGTAATGTAGAAAAACTCTTTCCAAACGTAGGTTGTGTAGTGTGGCGTTCCGTAGGAAAGACCGAAGTTATAGAATTGTTGTCCTGCTGCAGTTATTCCGTTCAGTACATTTTGAAACACATTTACACCCATCCCATGTCTTACAGAACTAAAACGTTGGTAAGTACTGTAGGTCTCACTTAGCATCAGATTATAAGGTTGGTCAGCTTTCGTATAAACGATATTAACCTCATTAAATCCTAAAGTCTTGAAGGTTGTATTGTAAGGTCTTAATTTTCCTGCAAAGTTTCCTCCTGCAAATATGGCATTGGCATGATCAACAACCTTTTGCCATTGCCCTGTGAAAAGATAAAATCTTGCAGCGAAAGCATTGGCAGATTCTGGGGTAAAATGATACTTGGGTACATCCCACTTACCCCCTTTTAACAAGGGTAATCCCTCTTCTAAATCCTTGCGAATATTTTCATAAACGGAAGCTACAGTGCCTCGTTCATATTGTTTAATCACGACATTTTCAGGCTCTGTCACATATGGTACACCAGGACTACTGTTGTCGCCTCCGATTTGATAGGCTTGTGAATATAAGGTGACTAACATAAAGTGCGCATATGCGCGAGCAACAAGCGCTTCTCCTTTATAGGGTAAAACGTCTTCTCCGAAATTTCCTTCTTCAATCGCTTTCAACGCATGATTTGCAACTGAAATCGCCTCATAACACTTGTTCCAGTAATCGGTCGGTGTATTTGTTCCATTATCATTGATATCTTGCCAATTGTAAAAATTGGTAATCATTTGCTCTAAACTTCCAACCCCTTTATCTTCCACATTATCGGAATAAACCTCGGTCATTAACAAGTGATTTGCACTGGGGTAGGCCGAAGCAACTAATCTTTTCAAATTCTCTACGGAATTGATTTCCGCACGCATGTCTGGGTTCTTATCTAGAAACTTGCTACAGCTAGACAGTCCTACTGAACACCCTAATAACACATATAATAAGTTCTTAATTTTCATAATTTTAGGTATTAAAATCCTAGTTTAAGTGATAGCGTAACCTGACGTGGTACAGGTAATGCCACACCACCATTGCTATAGAATTCTGGATCTACGCCGTTTAATTTCTTATCGGAATACAACAAGAATAGATTATTTCCAACAAGGTTAAATTGTGCCGATCTAAACTTAATGGCCGAAGCATATTTACTAGGCAGATTGTATCCTAATGTTACCTGAGATAATCGAATATAATCACCTTTCGCAACGCGCTCTGAGGAATAGTTAAAAGCATTGTAAGTATAAACACCGGAAGTGCGGATTCCTTCACGATCCTTAACCTCATATTCATAACCATAGGTATCTAATGAGGATGGAATCACGGTTAAAATTTCGTCTCCTTTATATATCCATCTGTTGATTAAGTCTTTCGACACATTGTACATATCGGAATATACTGCTGAATACGCAGGTTGTAAACGCACCATATTACCAAATCCGAATTTCAACAAGAAAGACATCGAGAAATTCTTGTATTCAAACCGGTTAAAGAAACCGCCAGTATATACAGGGTCAACTGGACCTTCGTATTTTAAGAACTCGATTTCATCGGATTGTAACCAGAAATAAGTGGCGCCAGGCGTACCATCAGGACCAATAAATGTAGGGTATCCACGCTCGTCATAAAGCTTATCAAAGTCTAAAGAATACAAACCTCTATGGGCATATTTTAAACGCGCGCCACCTTCTGCTGAAACTAAGTTCCAGATGTTCCTAGAGACGTCCATCTTCGTAATTTTAGTACGATTATAACCGAATGAAAACTGGGTTCTCCAGGTTAATCCATCAGGATTACGGAATGGGAATCCACCAATTTCGAAGTCTACGCCTTCGCCAGTCATATCGGCATAGTTTGCCGCTTTTGTATATTGGCCTCCGATTCCGGAAGTTCTCACTGAACCGATCAAATCGAAAATATTTCTACGGTAATAATCGATGTGCGCATCCACTTTATTATTGAAGAAACCTAAATCTGTACCGATATTCAATTCGTACATCTTCTCCCAAGTAAGTTCTTTGTTTTCTAAACCCGATAGATCGATTTTTCCTTCACGCTCACTCTCATAAGGGCGATAAGCGACAGCGTTATAATAAACCGCAGCCGAGTTAGACGCATTTCCCATGTTGGCTACTAGACCGTAAGTACCGCGGATTCTTGCACTAGAAAAAACAGAACTCTCTTTGTTAAAAAACTCTTCTTGGTCGATATCCCAAGCGGCAGAGACGTTCCATGTTGGTAGCCAACGTGCCACCTTTGAACTTCCCATTTTATTGGATCCGTCGTAGCGTGTCGTAAAGTTGAAAGAGTATTTGTCTTTATAGTTATAAGCCCCTCTTAACGCATAGGCAATTTTCCGGTCGTATGAATACCACATACTAAACGGAGAATCTCCACCTTCTATCCCTTTCTTATAAAAGCGGTAAGTCGGCATAACCAAGTTACCATTCCCGTACTCGATACCTGGACCTGTAAAATCATGGTTTTGCTTGTCTGCATATTGGAGCTCCATTGTTCCGAAGAAATTCACTGAGTGATCATTAAACTTCTTGTCGTACTCTAAATTATGACGCAAATAATAACTGATCATGTTGTTATTCGAGGTGTTGAAGAAACCTCCATTCGGTAAAATCACATAACGATCTCTGTTTGGATAATCAGGATCTTTGTACAAGAATCTATTCGCGCCATTGATGGTATTATCGCCATTAGCGCGGTAGGATTTTGCTATATTGGAATTCTCCGTAATATAATGTTGTCTTTCCGAATTATAATAGCGGTACATACCCGTAACAGAATATGTTAACTCTGGAATGATCTTATAAGTAATTCCTCCTTGAACTTTCAAATCCATCAACTTCAAGTTGATGTAGTTATTCTCTAACTCATTTAAGATGTTGAAATCACCATAATCACGAATGAAATATTCCAGAGAACCATCCTCGTGGTACGGTGTTATGATTCTACTAGTGTTCAAAGCATAAGAATACGGGTTGATATCAAAGTCACGTGAATAGCTCCCATAAACGGCATCTGAAGCACGGTTAATAGTTCCCGGCGCTTTCTGATCACGAATATTACCTTGGAATAGTATCTCTGCTTTTAGTTTATCGTTAATCGTAAAGTTATTCCTTAAGTTGGCTGTAAAACGTTTTGCACGATTGCCTTGGGTAAAGCCTGAATCGTCCATGTAACTTGTGGATGCATAGGTTTGAGATTTAGCCGTTCCTGAAGAAACACTCAATGAGTGCTCATGAACTAAAGAGTTTTTAAACAACAAATCAAACCAGTCTGTATTTGCATTTCCATATCGTTGTAAAAATTCATAACGCGAAGGCGCATCATTTCTTAAAGCATAAGTATCTGTTTTCTCATCATAAATATACATTTGGTTATACATTTTCCAGAAAACACCACCTGTAGCGCTACGAGAGACACCGGAGTGATTTAAGAAGCCTTTTCGTTCTAAATCTAGAATTAGGTCCATTTGCTCCCCCGAATTCATGATGTCGAACTGGCGGTATGTAGGTTTTATATATGTGGTAAAATTACCGGTGTAATTAATATTTACCGCTCCATCAGTATTTCGCCCTTTTTTTGTGTTTACAACAACAACCCCGTTCATTGCTGCTGCCCCGTACATCGCAGTTGCAGCCGCATCCTTTAGAATGGTAATCGATTCGATATCATCAGGATTCAAACCCGCTACTGACGATCCTAATAGTGTATTTGCATCTCCCGTCGACAATGCTTCATTCGAGATGTTTACCGCCTCGTCCAAGATAACGCCATCGATAACCCATAATGGTTTGTTATCTCCGGTAATTGAAGTTGCTCCACGTACACGAATCTTAGGTGCTGCACCGAATGTACCAGAAACGTTCTGCACAGAAACCCCGGCAGCTTGCCCTTCCAACATTCTAGAAATATCGGGAACCCCCGCACGTTCAGCGTCCTTAGCATCTATTTTGGATGTCGCTCCTGTGAATAATTTGCGATCTAAGGTCTGATAACCTGTCGCAACAACATTTACAGCATCTAACGCTTGCTCTGATGGCTCTAAAACGATATCTACTACAGATCTGCCAGCTACAGCCACTTCCTTCGTTTTATATCCGACATAACGAACAACAAGTGTAGCATCGGCAGGGGCAGCAAGACTGTAATTACCACTCTCGCCCGTTGCAGTTCCGGCAGAACTACCCTTCACCTGCACGGAAGCATTTGCTAGGTTTTTTCCGTCAGACCCCTTTACAGTACCTGTTACTTGATGCTGAACAATCTCTCTAGCTGCGACCGTAGCGGCACCAGCTTTGTAATTGACAGAGATCGTATTCGCAATAATTTTAAAAGAATAGGAGCTATCGTCGAGCAACATAGAAAGCACTTCTTTCAAGGGAGCATTCTTGACATTCAGATTGACAGAAGAGGCGTGTCGAACGACATCATCGCTATATAGAAACTTAAATTTCGTCTGCTTAGAAATCTGCTGAAATGCATCCTCTATTTTCGCGCCCTTCAAGCGCAAGGAGACATGCTGTGCTGTTCCATCTGCATACGCACAAGACATAAAAATCAACAATAAGAATGTTGTAATTTTCATAATTCGGATAATTATGCCAAAAGGAGGACCATATGGATACCGGCTCCTTTTGCCAAATGAGAAGTTATTCATACATTTGATAATTGAGTTAATGAATTAGGTTACTACTTGTTTTTTAACTTAATAAGCATACAGGGGTGCTGCAACACTCCTGTTTTTTTATGCTAAGGGTTGGTGTAAAGCTTTATTTTCATAATCTATTTTTTGGTTATTAATAATTTGTTCTTGTCTAGTGTAAACTTTAGATCGCTGACAAATTCTAACATATTAATCACTTCAGATAATCGTGAATCTCTCTTAATCTCTCCAGAATAGGTTTCTGTCAAAGAAACATCCGACGCGAATGAAACCTCCAGATTATACCACATTTTCAGCTGTGTCGCGATGTCTACGATATTGTCTTTCTTGAAGTAGAATTCATTATTTTTCCAGGCAAGATCCTTTTGCAAGTTGGCTTTCTTCACTTGAATTTCATTGCCTTTTACTTCTGCTTTTTGACCAGGCGCTATAATTTCGCGATGTTCATTCTTAGATACCTCTACCGAACCCTCGGCGAGAGTCGTTCTGGAACTGTTCCCATAAGTTGACACATTAAAATGTGTTCCTAAAACTTTTACTGTTCCGTTTCGAGTAACAACATAGAATGGTTTACGAGCATCTTTAGCCACTTCAAAATAAGCCTCTCCCTGCAGATAGACTTTTCGTTCGTTCCCGTCAAACTTTGTCGGAAATTTCAACTCACTATTCGCGTTAACCCATACCGAGGTTCCATCAGCCAACGTTAGCTGGAAATGATTCGCCATCGGCACCACTAAGGTATTTAACATGGAAACTTTAGGATGGCTCACACTCTTAATATTGGAAGATCCACTTTCTAGCAAGCCAGCGCTGTCCGACAGACTTAACTTCGCATCAACCTGTCTTTGTTCGCCATTCGCCAAAATAATCTTAGCGCCAAGAAGCGCTGGGTTTACATCTTGCTTAATAATTTTCGTGGCTGAAATCTCCTTCGTAGAGATCTTCGTGACTTTTTGATTTAGCAATAAATATGCACTGCTTGCTATCAGCAAAACCGCCGCGGCAGCACTCCAATAGAAAAGTTTCTTCTTCTTAGGACGACGTGCTTGATTTTTACGCCATGCAGTTTCGGTATCGATGGCCTCTAACCATGCGCGTTCTTGCTCATTGAGCGAATTGGACATGAGATTCTCTTCGAACGGCGCGTTAGTTGGATGCGTAGCACGCCAACTTTCTAATTCCATTCGTTCCTGGTCATTGAGTTCATTACGATACTTTTTGACCAATAGTTTAGCTATTCTGATTGCGGTTATAATCATGTTATATATGACTAAGAAACGCAAAGACGAATTTGGGGTGACAGGAAATTGAAAAAAAGTAAAATTATTTTAGAAAAAGTAGGAATAGCGAGAAGAATTCTGGGCGTAACATCTCTCTTAGCGCTTTAAGACCTCTCTTTTTATGGGTCTTGATGGTATTTATACTTACTTCAAGTTCATTTGCAATCTCTTCATTGCTCATGCCGTCAAGGTAGCTGAGCGAAAATACCTTCCGGCAGGCTTCCGGTAGTTTTTGTAGCGCGGCATTTATTTCAAACGTAAATTCGGCTTGAATGATTTGGTGCTCGTAGTCAATGTTATCTTGTTCGGAAAAATGCATTCTTTCCCAATATTTCTTCTCCGACTGACTCTTACGATTTTGATTAAATACTGAAAACCGCACTGAGGAATAAAGAAATCCTTTTATAGCTGCTTCATCTGTTGATACACGCGATTTGTTTTGGAAATATGAAACGAATGCATCCTGAGCCAAGTCCTCTGCAAGAGCCTGATCCTTTACCATCTTCCACGCAAAGTAACAGAGTAATTTGTAGTATCTACTAAATAAAATCTTATCCGTAACAATCATTACAGGGCTTCTCCTTATTAATTTTTAGCGATTTCAGGTAAGCGAAAGAATCGTCAGATCTTCATAATTTATATGCTCAGGGTAAAAGTATAAATTTTTCAAGAATATTAAAATTTATTTGAAGGCTGCGAAATGAGTGTGGTTTTTCAAATAATATTAGGTCTCCCACTTAATAATTTAATTGACAAATGCAGATAAAACCCATGAATTAGCGTAGTTAGGCTATAAATTAAATCAGTATTTCAAAACCTGAAAAACTGCTCACATCTACCCCTCAAGCATATTATCACGTTCAATTATTGTAGATATAACGCTACAAAAAATAAATACACGCCTTGAATAAGGCGCCTAAACAAATCTCTGTGCATTTTTTATCAGAAAAAATACATAAGCAAATAATTTTAACAATCTTGTTGTTATATTTGCATTAATTGTATCTAAAATATTTAAAGAGGATAATATTTACATATTAAGATATAATTGCGGTTGCCAAACAAAAATATTAACCAACATCTGCTAATAAGAAGAAACAACAACAAGCTTTCAAATGCTATGCGACAAAACTGCCTTCTGCCTTTAGGTTAGTATCTAGCGCATTTAAAATGTTTTTAAAATTCAAAAATCATCGAACAAGTCATTGCGTCGCATGAATATCCTATGCTCATTTTTAGAGTGGATATGACAAACGACCTCTGCTAACGTTGGGATGACGTCTTCAGAGTTATATGACTACTGTGCTACTTGGCAATAATAGAAACACAATAGGACTAAACTGAAAGAAATGAAACAAAAGCAAACCCCTTATGAAAGCCCAAAAGTCGATTGGGTACTCATAGAACTCGAATCCAGTATTGCTCAATCCTCCGCAACAATTTCGGGAGGGGAGAATTCAACAAATGAGTTTACACCCGCTGTAGATTCCTGGGGATCAGAACAATCCCAAGATAGTGTCCGCGGAGATCTTTAACCCAACATTACCCCAAATTCTACCGAGCAAAACAAATGAAACAACTTCTAATGAATTGCAATATTCAAAAGTTAAGAATATTCGCAATACTATTTCTACTGACTTTGAGCGCCTGCTCCCGAGAAGCCAACAAAGAAATAGAAGCACCACAAATCACTGGATTATCGGTCTCCGTATTGGGAACCGAAAGTGAACAAATTGATATGGACACGAAAGACCCTAAAGCGTCCAACGAAAGATTAAGCCCTACAGGAAAGCAGTTGGCAATTCAGTCTGCGGGAGATCTCGATCTTTCCATGACTGTTGAAAAAGACAACTTTTCAACAAACGGGAAGACCAGGCTCTATTCAAGGCAACAAAGAGGCACATCTTCCAAACTCCTTCGCGCGGAATCTATGGCGCCAGGAATCGTCTTCAGAATGCTGATTTACAACATGGATGGCACCTTGCATAAAAATGTGGAAGCCACAGCGAACAGCGAATTAAAAATTGATGTCGTGAAAGGTGCAAGCTACCGCTGGATAGCTTACTCTTACAATCGCGACAATTCGGTAACCTTGCCCGATGTCGCCGACCCCTTAGCGCCTATTCTATCGACAGGTGAAGGTTACGATCTTTTATATGCTACAGACACCATAGACATATCCAATACAGGCAACACACCATTGGGAATTCTCTTTAAACATAAGCTATCAAGGGTAGCGGTCGAGCTAAATACCATGGGTATGTTTGCCGATCTGAATGCTGCGCAGATCACTTTCGCGGGAAATTATTTTGGGAAAGGATCCATAGACTTATTCACCGGCGTGGTTACAAATGATCAAAATTATGCAACAACCCCCATCTCCAGCAACTTCCAGCGGATCCCCAACTACAGCTACGGGGATCGAAATGTAGCCTATTTCTACACGTCAAATCCAGGCGCAATCAACTCGTTTCAAGTCATTCTAAACAACCTCAGCATCCACATCGACAACAGCACGATCAGAACGTTCAATAGCCCGGTCAGCTTGCCTGCAGTGAACTTAGTCAGCTCCGCTTTAGGAAAGAGCCGAACCGTCAAAATTGACCTGATCGAATCCGCACTAACCGTAGGATCGGTAAAATGGGCAAGACAAAATATCTATTACCAAGCAGGACATAACCCTTATCGCTTTAATCATACTTATGCTCACAGTAACAACCGAAACAGTTATTTCGCTTTTAAAGCCCATCTACCTGAAGATTGGGCCGTACGAGATGCTGAAATTGACCCTTGTAGCTTGGTCTATCCACAAGGCGTATGGCGCAATGCGACAGAAAACGACTACAACGACCTACTAACTCATACAGGTAATAGAGGAAATGTTGGCGGACTAAACTATATTGAATATGCTGCGACGGGAACAGCATCTCCCTATCCTAGTAATAATCTACGCTTCAACTACAATGGGCAGGGTATTGCCGCGAGTTTAGCCGAGATTATCAGCTTAGATTTAGGAACAACCTATGGTAACAGCGCGAACCTATGGACAACTGATGAAATCTTAGCAGTCCCTCCACTCATCTCTGCTGGCTCACGTTATTACAGATCCACGACAGCATTAAATTTAATGGCGACGGAACTCTTAAATATCTCGCTATTAGGAAGCATCAATGTACTACAGACACCCTTTAAAAATGTTCGATGCGTCAGGACGGCAGGAAATTAAAAAGGAGCTAAACAACACACAACCAATTGGCTTAAGCAACACGTAATTTTGATGATTTTGACGTATTGTTTGTTTAAGATTATCCCCAATAGCCATTGCGCGTCCGGCAGAGCGCGTAATGGCGGTTGTTACAATGTAAAGGCCCGCTCCACTCGCTTATTCATCAAATATCGCTATTGATATAGCTATTAATCTACATTTTGAGTCTTAAATCCCCTTTGGCTTGGAATCGTTTTTTATTTTCTGTATTGGATTTAATTTCAATAATTCATATGTTTAACCATCTTTTACAAAGGGCACACCTTGTAAGAGCGCAATGAATTGGAATTAAAGTTGAAACATGAAAACCCTACAAGTATCAAATTTATCTTTAAAACAACTTAACATACAAAGAAGAAACAGCTACGGCTTCGTTTTAGCAACCTTATTGACAACAACATTAATGATTGTGTTTGCAATCCTTTTCTTACACAAACAACATGAAATGTTAATTCCCGTTCTCGTGGCAGCCTCTTTCCTAATTACTGGCCCAGCAATATTGAAACTTAGAGAAATAAATCTTGAAATTAGAGCAAAGCTGCAAAGCGCCTCCTAATTTATTCCCATAAAACAGAAATGCCAGGCAAACGTCTGTCATTTCTGTTTCTAAATACTTCTATTTTCTTATTTAATGCTGTTAAGCAAACATTCTAAAGCATTACTCTGGCGAATAAGCAAAATATATTCTTTTGAAAGATTTCGATGAATCACAATCAAACAGCGTACTTCCAGCAATCCGCAATTCTCTAAGAAATGAAATCAACTCTTGTGATAACTGCTCGTCGCCTTTATGTACGACCGGACTAAACCGACTTTTATTTTGATATTTCATTATAAAAGAAACGACTACATCCCCCTTAGACAATGCGCTAGGAAGATTCGTGCATAAAAAGACAGGCCGTTCCTTAAACAAGGAATCAATTTTTATTTGCATAAAAAAATTCGCCTATGAAACAGGAGGCACGCATCTTCATTGCATAACGGCTTAAAGATCAATCAGCAGCGCTTTACAATTATCGAAGATGAGAAATAACAAGGCCGCTTTTCGTTCTTTCCCTAGACTTTCCAAATGCAAATCACAGCCCAACAGAAAGGGGTATGATTCGGATATGAATTGGGTTTGAAAGGGATGTGAAAGGGAACTAAAGCAAATCAACAATGAACGTACGTCAGACCCAACCTGGGAAAATACCTTTTTATAGGTATACTCCCAACGGCGCGCAGCACGTATATTTGCTAACACCAGAAAGCCTATTTTCGAAGCAAGTTTTCGCGAAGACTGAAACTATGGAACCATTAAAAGCATATACTTGTCAAAATTCTGACTTCATAGACCGTGTTGATGTCATTTGCCCTAAATGTCATAAGAAGGCACTCGTGATTGGCGTTTCGGCGAACGCTTCACGTGAGGAGCAGGAAGAGCAGGTACGCTTTGCGTGTCATTCGTGTGGTTACAGCTTAAAACTAGCTAATACCCCGAAAACATTATTCTACCGAACGAGTCGTGGAAAGTCGGTTTATGGAAGAGTTCTTCATTTAAACGCTCCAATAGACCCGTTTTTTGGCTTTAATGTTTGGTATCAGATTGATTGTGCGCATGGACTTCTTTGGGCCTACAATGCGGCTCACCTTTCCGTTATTGAATCTTATATAAAAGACAAATTGAGAACGCGTTCCAACATCTTCCAT
>JBEBRI010000104.1:0-13380 GCA_040394915.1 Sphingobacterium sp. | reverse complement strand
GGCCTTTTACCAAAGAGGGAAAGACAATTAGCTACCATCAGGATTCGCAAGCCATTGATAAAATTAATGGAGAACATTATTTCGGTAGTGATTGCGGGTTTCCGAAAGAAGAAGTAGTCCGTGCTGTGGCTACCATTGGCAATAAGAAGGTTGAAATTCCTCAAAAACGATTGTGGGGAGTATTGCATGCAGGGCATGAATTTACCGTTAAAACCTTCAAGGGGCATTACTATGTATATCAAGGTATTGGTGATGGAAGTTGCTTTACTTACTTAGTGTGGCATTTTGATAAGAACGGACTTGTACAGCGCTTTGTTGGCTGGCCTTATTAAGCGTAAACTCCACATATCGCTCTCAACGAAAAGACTAAAGGCGATAGCACCAAATTTAGTGGCATTCTTAATATACCGAACGCTAAACTGCATGCCTTATAAAATTATATAAACAACGATATCATAGAATGCTAATGCAGATTGGGATCTAGATCCCCGTATTTCTGTAACCAACGATTAAAGATTTTAATAGCGGCTTGATTTTTGTACTTCGTCAACTTTGTAATAACCTAATTTAAAGACAGATGAAAAGAATACTTTTTTTAGGTGCTATGTTGGCACTGTTTGGAACATTAACTGTTGGATGTAGCAAGGACGATGGTCCTTCAGGTGAAGTAAAAGACAATTATTTGAAAGTAAAGGTAGATGGCGTAGAGAAAAACTTCGCTGTAGTCAGTGCGAACTGGGTACAAGGTGGTGGCTCCTTATCCATATATGGCATGAATGACAACAAGGAATCGGTTACTATACATGTTTTTTCGCAAACCTCTCGAATTCCTGCAGGTCAATACAGTTTAGATGATAATTCAGGTTATTCCATTACAGCTATTCATAATATTACGAACAACGGAAACCAAGTCAACTCCACAGCTTCGCGTGGTACCGATGCACCTGAAGACTCTTTCAACTTAAAAATCGATAAAATTGATAACGGTTCTGCACAAGGGAGCTTTTCTGGCGTCTTAATACGAGTTCAGGGATTAACAACCCTAGGATCCGTAGCGGTAACGGAGGGTCAATTTAAAGTGTCTATTAAAGAGAACTAAATAGAACTCATCATTCGTAATGATATTTGTCCCTCTGCGAGATGTAGAGGGATTTTTTATTGAGCATACGTCTCCTCTATTATTTCAAAATATCCGATAAAAAAACAGCAACGAGAGAAACTCGCTGCTGTCGTGAACAATGTTAATTGATAAGTATTACCAGCCTGGATTCTGTCCTAATTCCGGATTTATCACTAGATCGCTGTTTGCAATCGGCTTCAAGTATTTTCGGTCTTCAAACTTTCTGTTTTCATCAACACGCCATAGAATGTGTCCTTTAGTACCCTCTGTTAATTTTGCTGCTTTTCCATCGACGACAAAGTAAGATACGCCTTGCTTTGGATTTGATGGTGTCTTACTAACAAAAGAAACATCTGGCGTTCCATTACCATCTAAGTCCATTTCATAGTCCATTGCTGGCACATAGATACCCTTCCACGGCATTTCCAATAAGCGTCCTTTTTTCCAACGCATCAAATCGTCGTAGCGTAGACCTTCATAGCAAAGCTCTATTCCACGCTCGCGACGAACTTCCATTAAGTATTTATCGTTGATCTCAGGAAAGTAAACTTGCTGCATATAAGGATCTAATGTTTCTGGTTGTTTAGGGTTTATTCCTGCGCGCTGTCTTATTGCCCCAATGGTTTGATCCCAGATCGCAGTGTTTCCCGCTAACTGTCCTAATTCAGCTGCAGCTTCCGCATAATTTAGTAATACCTCCGCATAGCGCAACATCGTTATAGAATTATAGCTTTCGGTAATGCCGTCGAGGCGTTTATCATCTAAGCTAAACTTCAAGATATGATAGCCCGTAAACGTATAACCAAAGTTTGCCGGAGCCGCTGAGCCATCGGAACGCTTATAACCTAACCCACGTATAGTTTGAGCCAATCGAGGGTCGCGATCTTTCATTTCTTCAACAAATAGTAACTCATCGTAGCCAGCTTTATCTGTGAAACGAGAACCATCAGCGTTCAAGTAAGTATTGACAAATTGTTTATTCAATCCCCAACGTGAGCCAAAGGTCGCTGAGTTAAACTTCCAAGTGATTTCATGCCAGCGTTTCAACGCATTATTATAGGTATTCGCCCACAGGACTTCGGTAGACACAGGATTTTCACTCGTGAAGATTGTTCTATAATCCTGCTTAGGATTACCTGTGCTATGTAGACTATACTGCTTGGAATCAATCAATTGCTTGGAAGAATTTAAAGCTTCTGTTAGCCATTTATCCGCCGTATTTTTCAAGTTCAATTCCGTATGATACTTTCTATACGTCCCTTCAAATAAACAGATTCTAGATTTCATTCCTAAGGCAACCCATTTGGTCATTAACGAAGAGGTATTATCCTTTTTATCGCGAATATTTGCCACTGCATAATCTAAGTCAGCTAACACCGAATCCATTACCGCCGCGCGCGGATCACGTCCTTTATAGAGCATATCTTTATCATCGGTTGAAAGCGGTTTGGAATACCAAGGCACATCGCCATAATCTTTCACCATATCGAAGTAGAACATTGCACGATACAATCTAGCAACACCTGAATAGTGCTTTCTCGCCTCTTCAGGAATAGAAGGATTATTGTATTTACTTAAGAAATAATTGATATTTCTAAGTTTTGTCCAAGACCAGCCACCCTGATCGATTGGCGTAAAACTCCCGGAGATAAATTTCGGAGAATTATTCTTGGAAGTGTACTCTCCCATTTCATCGGCTTGTACGATAGCTAAGCCCGATGGGATAAACTGCTGATAGAATGAATTGGCGTATAATTGCAAGTCGGTCTCGGTTGCAAAGAAGTTGTTAGGCACCAATTTATCAAAAGGCTCGCGGTCCAGAAAATCCTTGCTACAAGAAGTTAAAAGCAAGCTGGAGATGGCGATTAAACTATATTTAATAGATGATTTCATCATGATAGATTTAGAAAGTAACATTTAATCCGAATGTATAAGTCTTCAACTGTGGATAGGCATACCCTTCTCCCGACCCATTTGTTAAATCGCCGACAGACTTTTCAATTACCTCAGGGTCGAAGTTATCCGTGTGTTTAAACAGTCCTGAGAAGGTAAATAAGTTTTGTCCACTCACGAACACCTGCACATTCGCCAATTTAGATTTCTGCAACCAGCGCTGCGGAATGCTGTAGTCCAAGCTGATATTTTTCACACGTAGATACGATATATCTTGTAAGTATCGTGTTTGCGGTGCCCCTAGGGAACGATCAGTTCCAAGCGCCGTATATCCTCTATAGCGTGGGAAATAAGAATCCGGATTTTCTTCAGACCACATATCTTCCATCATTTTCGTTGGTTGATAGCCGTAAGGTCGGTTATATGGTCCCCAGAATAAACCTGCTTCTGGCGCAAAGTAATAGTCTCTTTTTCCGATTCCTTGGAAGAATGCAGATAGACCAATCCCATTCCATCGTCCAGAAAGCGTAAATCCGTATTGGTAACGAGGTGAGTTGTTACCGATTATACGACGGTCGCCCGGGTTATCTACGGTGTTATCGCCACTGTTTATCACACCATCAACTTGTCCATTTGCATCCGGTAAATCTGCAAACTTAAGATCTCCAGGTAACCATACATTATTATTAGAGTTACGGATAAAGCTTTGATCAGCGTGGTTCTTCACGTCATCTTCTGAAGTAAAGAATCCAAGAGTTTGGTAGCCCCAAATCTCGCCTACTTCCTGACCTACATAGTAAGAATTCAATAATCTATTTGGGTTATTAAATCGAGTGATATGCGATTTGCTATCCCATAACGAACCATTGATTCCCCAGTTGAATGGCTTGCCTGCCAGTTCGAATTGGTTATTATAGTTTACAGTCAATTCCCAACCTTTGGTTGATAAATCGGCAAAGTTTCCATAAGGAACGGCTGCACCAAAGACAGAAGGAAGGGGTTCACCAATCGTAAACATGTCATAAGTTTGGCGGTTGTACCAATCGAATGTAACATTCAAAGCGTTATCAAAGAAGCCTACATCGGCACCTACGTTAAATGTAGTTGATCGTTCCCATGTTAAACCCTCTGGTATTACACCGGGAATAGAAGTATAACTTGGTTGTACGCCACCTAAGATGACACCAGTCTTAGCAACTGACATTTGCTCCTGATAGCGGTATGGGTTGATGTTTCCATTACCTAGAGAACCATAAGAAGCACGGAACTTCAAATTGCTGAATAGTGGTTTAGCTTCTTCAAAGAACGATTCATTGGATACTACCCAACCGGCAGATACCGATGGGAAGAAACCGAAGCGTTGGTTTTCAGGGAATTTAGAAGAACCATCATAACGTCCGTTCAATTCCAATAAGTATTTATTATCGTAAGCGTAATTGAAGCGGTAGAATAAACCCATATACGCCCATTCATTACCACCACCAACAATATTAAAGTTTAAGCCATCCATTAAGTTGAAATCAGGCTTATCCGGAAGAATAATTCCATCACGCTGCGCGTCTAGGTTTTTGAAGGTTTGCTCTTCAACATTGTAACCAAGTAAAGCATTGATTTCGTGTTTATCGGCAAACTTCTTTTGGTAATTAGCCGTAATGTTTGCTGCTAAATATTTCTTACGCTCACCTAACTGTCTCAATAGACTACGTCCAAAGCGATCTATCACACCCGGCGAATTGCTGTAGTTGATAAAGTTATTTGTTCTCGTATCATCTTGCCAAGTTCTCGAATAGGTTAAATCTCCCTTTAATGTTAATCCAGCAAGAGGCTTAATCACCAAGCCTGCAGTATTACGAAGTACCGTATTGTTCAGGTCGGATGCGTTTGTTCCTTCCATATAAGAAGCAACTCCTGTATATATTGCGGTATGTGTGTATGAGCCGTCAGGATTATGAATAACCGCCATCGGATAACCTTGGTGCTCGAATTGGCGCCAAATGTTTCCATCTCCATCTGCAAACATCGGATAATGGTAATCATAAGAAGAGATTTCCGTATTATTTTGGAATGTTAACCAGTCAGTAACTTTGATATCTCCCTTACCACGGATATTGTATTTATTGAATTTATCAGGGTTAAATTGAAACAAACCACCTTGGTGAAAATAACGTCCAGATAAGAAATAAGAAGCTTTCTCTCCCCCCCCCGAAACACTCATTGCTTGTTCCGTAGCTGGCATATTATTACGATAAATAAGATTATACCAGTCTGTATTTCCGAAGTATTCGTAACGATTGGTCGCCTTATTATAGACAACATCCTCTCCCGTTGGATTCTCATCATGTTTCCGCAATGCCTCCAAATACTCCAAAGAGAATGGATAAACGTTGTTTACAGAAATTGGCGTAGATTTATAATCGTACCAAGCATTAAATGCATCGTTGAAGTTTTTTGCCCATTGGTAGCCATTGGTAACTAATTTAGGCTCTACTACACGGTTGTTGATGGAGAAATTGGAGTTATAGGTAACCGTTGCTTTTCCGGCTTTTGGAGATTTAGTGGTAATTAAGACCACCCCAAAAGCTGCACGAGAACCGTAAATTGCTGCCGATGATGCATCTTTTAACACCGTTACACTCTCAATATCATTGGGGTTAATCATATTTGGATCACCTTCTACCCCATCGATCAAGACTAAAGCACTACCACCAGCGCCAATGGAGGTTGTACCACGCACGTTAAACGTTGCGCCACGCGTTGGACTTCCATCGACCATTTTTAAATTAAGGTTAGGGAGCGCACCTTGCAACATTCGACTTAAACTCGATGCTGGGCGATTCTCAAGTACCTCGGAGGTTACTTGTGACACGGCACCTGTTAGGTTAACTTTCTTTTGCGTACCGTAGCCGACAACAACCACTTCATCTAAGTCGTTCTTGTTATCCAATTGTACTAACACATTGTCTGTATCGCCTTTAACTTGAAAGGTCTTGGTATTGAAACCAACGTAGGATACGAGTAGCGTAGGATTTTGCTTTGGGGATTCAATGCTAAATCGACCCGCTGCGTCCGTCGCTGTTCCGCGATTGGTACCCTGAATGGCGACGGTCGCGTTCTCAATCGGATTGCCACTGCCATCCACAACTTTACCCTTAATCGTTTGCTGTTGGGCGTCGCTGTGAAGGATTTCAATGCTTAAATTGGATACTTTTCCTGTTGAAGGTAAGGACAAAGCCATCCCCGCCAATAGAAATATTGGAATACATTTTTTCATGGAAAGTGTATGTTAGGTTAACCTACTTTAAGTTGATTTTGAAGTCTAAATGTTTGTCACTGCGGATGAAAGTAGATTCAATCTCATAGTTTAACGAGCTTTGTCCGGCATCTGCGGTTAATACTTGCGATGACTCTGGGTACAATACAATCCGCTTTGTTGCATTTCCAGATTTCAACTCTAATTCGAAATATAAGTCACTATTGTTTTTAATCTCATAGTACTTCGTAGTTACATTGGTCTTTGCATTCGTTTTCTCATGGTAAGCAGGAGACACGCTGATCGATGCATTCACCAAATTGCGAACATGTTCCTCTTTACCAAATAGGTAATCACTAGACCATACAACGGTTCTTCCTGCATCTAATGCCTCACGAATTGCAGCAGCAGAACGATCTTTCGCCATAACAAGCGTCATCGTTCTGTGTACACCCGGCGCAGCGATATTGTAATCATGAGCGATTAAATTGTGAATGTCTGTATTACCAATAATGGTAAGATTGCGGTCTAAAGCCCAATCTAATGCTTTTTTATGGAAGCCAAGGCCATTCACGACTTCAATACCGTGTAGTTTTTTCTCGTTGTACATCTTCTCCACGAAATCTATCCATTCATAGGATCCCGGTACTTGTGTTGCCTTCCATCCTGGGTGATTCCAGAAGATAAAAGCTTTCTGCGCATAAGCCTTATCAATCGCTTCTTGATCTAATTTGCTGTCATTATTCGAAACAAGCGTATTTGCATCTTGAATAAATAGTGCGTTGAAATGTCCGGGAGGCGTTTGACGCGTTACTTCTGTGCCCTTGACCAATAAGATATTGTTTTCTTTTGCAAGATCAATCGCCAAGTCATGTGAGCGATTATGGTCTACCTTTACATCTGCGCTATGTGGATTATACTCCATGTGCTCTGTGTAAGAAATAGCATCTAAACCTTCTCGCCATGCTTCTTGAATACGTACATTCGGCCATACATGTCCATCCGTAAATACCGTGTGCATGTGGAAGTCGCATTTCAATACCTTAAAACCATTCACATCAGGAATGTTTAAGGTTTGACGTTTTGCCGGATAAGCAAATTCTTTCAAGGACATAATTCCATTATCAGTTTGTGCATTTAAGGATACTGCAGCTGATAGCATTAGTCCTAATAGAGTAGATTGAATTTTCATTATTTAAATGGTTGAGTTATGCCGACAAAACTAAAGAAGGGTTATTAAGCGAATATTAAGTTCATGTTTTCTATTAATTAATAAAATGTAAGGTTTTTAAAACTTTAATGTAAAGTTTGGAAACTTAATCCAAAAAAAAGATCCCCTGTCGTTAACGACAGAGGATCCATATAATTATGATAGGATATCATTATCCGATTGGGATAAATCCGCTTATTAAGTTCTTTGCAACGAATTTCCCTGTTAAAGTTTATCGCAAAGCAGCCAAACTACTTAAATAATCGTTTCTAACCGAATAGTTCTTACTTCTTCCAATTCAGCGTCAGACCACTTAAGTAAATCACTAAGGACTAATACGCCTGTGTCTTCCTCATCCTGTTCGTCTAAGTAATACCAGATATCGTAGACAACTTTAATAGGTTCTCCCTTCCGTAATACATGGTATCCTGCCTTTATCAAACTTATTAAATCACATCTTTTCATACGTATAAAACGTTTGCGAAACGGAAAAAGTTTTTGAAGCATCAAAAGAAATGTGACGACCGAAACCAAAGCCCCTTATCCAATTCTTGCCTATCCTCATTAATCGATTCAATCGCGTACGCTAACTTCTACTACAACAAACGAATAACAGCAATTCTGCGACAAAACTTAAAGATAATGTATTTCGGTCGTTGACCACTAATCTACTCTACTACGCAAACGAATCAGGTGATTTTAATAAAGGAAAACCGTTCCCTAATTAATCAACGCCTAGACAAAATTTCGTTATTTCATTCAGCCTAGCATAAAATGTTAACCTACAACATCTCCAATACCTACCATCCGATGCTTTTAGAATACATAAATAAAAATTCAATCGCAATTCCTTTGCGGAAAATGACGATGCTCGTCAAGCTACCCCTCCTATTCCATTAGCAACGGCTAACTAGCTCGCATATCGACAAATTTCTTCCTTAGATACGTTTTCCCCTTCATCATTTCCCCTAAAACGGGCATGTTTAGCAAACTTATCGATAACGAAATGAGATACAGGAAAACATGTAAAGTTGTCTTCAAGCAAGTAAAATAGAATTGCTTTTCCCACAACACACGTATTAACTCATCAAATAATCTAGGGAAAGCAAAGATGACTAAAATTTTCATTTGAGTATAAGTTTCGTTGTTAACGATATCGATTACCAAGATGACACCTCATCCCGAACAATCTCACCTTCCCATGATTCATAAACATCCCCCGCCGCATCGGTTGTTACGACAGTTGCCGATCCAACTGCAATGCAATTTTCTAACTCTATAATAAACAGTGAAATTCGTGGTTTAATGTACTTTCTCTTGTAATTCTTGTCTTTTGCTGTTCGTAGTTTCATATTTTATATTTTAAATAACCTCATTTTGTTGACACCCAGTATGACGCTATATCAGTTTACCAAGCCAATATCAACTCGTCAACGGACGTATACAAAGATTATTTCAATTCTCTTATAAAACAATGATTTACATCATAATTAAATCAAGAAGAAATTTAAAAACCTATTGTAAAGTCTAAATCGATGTATTCTCAAAGAGAAAACGATTAAATAAAAAATACGTATAAATCTGTATTAAAGCTTATTATACTAATAAACTTTCCACAAGTATTCTAAAATATTCAATTATCAATTGCATAGATTACTATTTTTTATGTAGAATAAAAACTACCAAACTAATATATTAATGATTAATTATGTTCATATTATTTAAATAATGAGTTAAGTCATTTTTATCATTCAATTAAAGAAACATCTTTGCGCATCAGTAATTTCTGAACACACAGAATAGCAACGAAGTAGCTTTAATACAATTAGCGTAGAATTATTATGAATTTAAGAAGAACCATGAAGAACAGATGGGTAATCATCAGCATCTTTTGCACACTAATGTTATGGATGATTTTATCCTGCAACAAAAATGAAGTGACACCTATTTTCGGTGATTGCGATGTGACCGTCAGTGTTAATAACTTAACATTCGAGTCAGCCAGCAATAACGGAAGCAGAAGCTCTAATACGGGCACAGAAATTAAGCACATCAAACTACAAGATGGCAGTCAACTTATCGCAAAATTGGATCGCGCGGAAGTTCAAGCTTCCGGCCTACGCGCAAGCAGCGCATTAAAAGCGACCACGGTGAATAAAATCGAAAAGGGAGTTAAGTACAGGATCATTATATATGACAAAAACGGGAATTTCAAAGAAACGAAGGTGTATACGGTTGGTTCCGAGAGTGCTGAGGGATCGTTCAAACTCGACGGCGGGGTAGCATATCAATTCGTCGCGATTTCTTATGGGAATACAACAACACCCACTGCTCCGAGTACAACATCAAAAATTAGCACAGATGTCATAGCTAGTTTAGGGCTCACAAATACGACGAATCATGCCTTGCTCTATGCGAACGTCAGCTTCACACCAAAGGCAGGCACTAACAACTTGAATTTAGTATTGAAAAACTTGTTGAGTGAGGTTACATTAAATATTGACGCTAGCGCAATTGGACCTATTGCTAAGGTTGATGCTAGTTTAAGCGGGCACTACTCGACGATATATAATATTAAGATGTTAGACGGGACTTTTACCACGAGCCCCACGGCACAATCCAGAAGTTTTGTTTTCCCAACGCTCCAAGTTTCCAGTGTGTCATCGTCCCCTAACATCATTTGTAACGGCAGCAATCCGCTATCGACTTTCAAAGCTACGGTAACGATAGGGACTGTTTCTCGCTTAGTGACCATCAACGGGTTTGAAATTCTTCCGGGATATCGGTATACATTAAATGTGAGTTTTATTCCTTCAGGCATTATTATAGGATCACGCGTATGGGCGAAGGGCAATCTAAGCTACTCAAACGGCGTCTATTACAACAGAAGCAACCCAGAGGAAACTGGGTATGACTACAGTGCAACGGATTACTGGAATTACGCCTCCCCAGAAATCCCACTTTTACCAGCCATGAACACCACGCTATTGGCAGAGAGTCCAGCGATCGTTTTTCCGGTAAATGACCCTTGCACAAAAATCGCAGGGGGAAATTGGCGCATGCCAACGCTTGCTGATTTCGAAGCATTAGGGGCCCCTGTTGTTGTTGATGCAAAAGGTGTTGTAGGCGGTGTCTTTACCGGGGTACAGGCAAATGGTGTTGGAAACACAACAAACGGAACCAAAGGAGAAGCTGGCTATTTATACTTTTTGGGCAAAGATGAAGTATCGACTCTGACTGCCAAGCTCAAGTTTTTCGCCGGTGGCGGCTTACGTGGTGGGGTAACGAACAATATACCATTGAGCGAACCAGGGGTCTCTACCTTCAGAAATTTTGATGCCGTATATCATGCAATTGACAGCCAGAACCCAACCCCCGCAACGAATAGAGATGGTGTTCCTGCCGCCTTCCAAAGCTATCTCTACGCGCCTCCGATCTTCTTGGCATTAAACGAAAACAACAGTAAACAATTCAATTTCTTATCGCATCGCTTCGTGCATACTGGCCAGGATCAATCTGAACAATGGGCTAAACGTGACAGCCGGTTCCCGATACGCTGTGTAAAAGATTTATAAGAGCAAAACGATCTGCTGCTTATGAAATATAAGATTCAATTAAGCGGGATAATATTGTAACAGCATCCTGAAAAACGATAATTCAGACTTTCTTTTTGAGGGCATGTCCTATGCCCGGGTTAGCAAGTTAGGTTTCGCGGTCTTCTCAGGACCGCGCACCTACTCTTTAAAAGTAACCATGTGGTGCCAAAGAACTAGATCAATAGAGAACGGTAAGCCACCGCTAGCGATTGCCGCTGCTATAGAACCATCCTAAGAATACTCAATTTGAACACGCCGACAGCCGCTGTGTATCCTCCCATTGAGCAGATCGCTGTTGCGTTCTGGAAAACTAAACAGAATATAGTAAGGCTGGCAGCATGAGATAGCGACTAAAATTATTCAGTGCTTTTTAGCGTAGGAGCGGGATTTTCATGAAATAGAAATAACTGAGTATTGAGCAATAGTTTATGCATAGAACGTCCGCTTATCTTGTGCAAAACACCGCTCAAAAGCAAGGGCTAAGGTCCGTAGCATGTACGAAGGAATTGTGTAGGTTTAATAGGGCGTGTACCACAATTGGAAGTGAATCCTAAAGAGTTGTTTAACGGATGTTAGGTCCTGCTTTTTGATATTCCTAATTGATCTTATAAACTTTCTATCGTCTGTAAATTGAGGTCAATAAAGATTTCTTCAAACAGCACCGCTTAGGGCTAGCGATCATCTCAAATTTGAGTTTAGCTTTTTCAGCATTTCGCTCAAATAGCTCACTATTGGGTGAAAATCAACGTACCTAAACATTTAAAATCCATGTATCATTGCTTTAAATTTTGGTTATCAATAAGGTAAAACATAAAATTTTTATGCTAAACGTTTTAATACAAGTTAACTTTCGTGCTACTAGAAAAATGAACACTAATGGGAAGCAATGACGATATGACGGACTATCTTAGCTAGTGTTTTTAGGATTCGAACGCACAAAAAAAGCCTCAAACTGATATGAGGCTCTTTTAAAATTTGAATATCTAAGAGAGTTTTTCCTAGGATGTAGGGTTATTTTTAGCTCTAATACAGCGTACATTCCTTCCTTCGCTTTTATTAGCATCTGGATAGGTCACACTTCCCCATGAAAATATCCATGCAATTTTCGACATGGAAGATTGAACTGATTTACCTTGGGATGAGTTCTGCGATGTAGACGTCCAATAGTGACATTGCCCTGCCGCTAAAGCTCCGAGAAATATTCCAGCAGGACTATCAGAAATAGCTCCAGAAGTCGTTCTATAGCCTCCAAAAGAAATATAAAGACGATTATCATCATATGCAGCATTTGTAGGGTAGCTAGATGTTTTATTCCAATAAAATCCGTAATCGGCTCCCACAAACAAGCCCATTCGCTCCTCTCGTCCGTCTGGCTGACCCATCGACTGCCATGTTGCTAAATCCGGCATCTTCCACGTTCCTGCGGGGTAAAGTAATGCACACGCGTCGACGTTTGAAGCTGGACTCGTTGGGGTTTCCGACATAAAGTTCCAAAAATCTTGATCTTTCGTATCAACGTTAGTACCTCCAGGCATAGATTTCAATCTATATTTATCTAGCTTACTAGCATTGTAAATCAAATTCGTTCTTGCCCAATAAACCCCCTTTACTAACACAGGAGACTCAATCAATCTTAATGAAGCCACATGCCGTGCTCCAATTGCAGGTGTAACGGAATTCGCTACTGTATAAGACAAAGAGGTGAAAGTACGCTCACGAGCGTCATCTAACCTAATTTTTAATGGACTGAATTTAACCTTCAGGGTAGACGCAGCAATTGCTGCAGTATTTAATGTGTAGAAGTTCGCTATCTTTACTGCTGAGCCTTCAGTTGCATTATCAACCTTCATCGCGGACCCCAATACTGAAGCATTCACTGTTGAAACATTAGAAAAATTACCAGTACGAGCATCCAAATCTCCCATGGTCATCAAAGCATTACCTTGGGAGGATCCATCTCCTAAAGAAACCGTCGTTCCGTCATTAATTGTTGCAAACATTCCTCTCACGTTCACCTTCGCCTGAATATTCGCTGTTTTACGTTTAAAAACAATACCCAAAAAATTCGAGCCTGCAACTGTAGTAATGGTCCCTGAAGCATATAAAACATCTTTATTTATAAGGCTAGATTTCGCTACTTTTCCATAAGCATCTATGTCAGGAACACCGCCGGTCTCATTTATTGAAAATGCGTACCATTTGTATGTCCAACCTTTGTAAACGTCAATGACAGGATCCGTTCCCGTCGTTCCCACTTTATTATGAACTAGGTTATTGTTTTGATCATATATTAAAATTCTGTATTTGACAG
>JBEBRI010000103.1:0-14031 GCA_040394915.1 Sphingobacterium sp. | reverse complement strand
CATGCTTGGATTGATCTTTGGACCGCTTATCTTATCATCGGTGGGCGTGCTGATAAAGGTTTATACCAATGAATATGGCAAGAGTAAGCCTCTGGATTTAGATATATAGAAATCAAAACAACGTCCAAACACGTCAGTACGTTTTATCGCTTTATCAAACGATACGGAGAACCTTGCATTTGCTCACTTCAACCGTGCTCGACTCCTATTTCAAATGAGCGCATCTAAAGCGTTCGTCTTAATTTCATCTGAATGTAAGTTTCGTACATTTGTTTCCTATTTCAGTCACAATCCTAGAAAACAGTGATTTCCGTCACAATAAGCTCCCATTATTATTCGTAAATTAAACTAATTGAGTTAGCTAAACATAACACTTAAATGAAACAATTAGAAAATAAAGTTGCCATTGTGACTGGGGGAGCCTCAGGTATTGGCAAAGCCATTGTACAACTGTTCATAAAAGAAGGCGCTAAAGTTGTTGTTGCGGATTTGAACGAAAAATTAGGTGATGAACTCATCGATAGCTTAGGTGACAGCAATATTATCTTTGTAAAGGCCGATGCATCTTCTGCTGAGGATAACAAGAAGATTGTCGAAGTGGCCATTGAAAACTTCGGTGCCTTACACATCGCAGTCAATAATGCTGGAATTGGAGGCGATGCGGCAACAGTTGGCGAGCTTAGCATTGAGTCTTGGAAAAAGGTTATCGACATTAATCTCAATGGTGTATTCTATGGCATGCACTACCAGCTCCCTGAGATTGAGAAAGTCGGGGGAAGTATTATCAATATGGCTTCGATATTAGGTCAGGTTGGATTCGCTAATTCATCCGCTTATGTTGCCGCGAAACATGGAGTTGTAGGATTAACGAAAACGGCGGGCTGGGAATATGCAACAAAAGGCGTTCGTATCAATGCGATCGGTCCTGGATTTATTGCAACACCTTTGGTAGACAATGCAATGGATGAGCATGCTTTAAAATTCTTAGAAACGCAACATGCCTTCCAACGCTTAGGTAAACCTGAAGAAGTAGCCGAGTTAGCACTTTGGTTAGCCTCCGACAAATCATCATTTGTTACCGCATCCTATTATCCAGTTGATGGCGGATATTTAGCAAAATAAGGCCCATAATTTAGTTTATATATAAAAGCATCCGAATTCGTTCGGGTGCTTTTTCTTTTTAAATGAAATATATCAAGTCCAAAAAAATTTTAAATTATTTTAAAAACCCATTGGGGGATAGGACTGAAAATACCCTCTATTATTAAAAGCACATTAATTGCTTAACCGATATTTTAACAAAACCTAAACGATCATTTATAACATAAAAGGAGGTAAACTATAGCATACGTATTTACAATCAACTATTCTGCTTGGAAACCCATGAGCAGCCCAATTATTTCATTTACTAAAATATGATAAACAAAAGCCAAAAAACTTATGAAAATGTCACGGAATAAGAGACCTATTCGGTTATTCTTGAAAATCCTAACTGTGATGAAGTTTCTATTCTTCATGTCAGCCTTCACACTGCTATATGCCAACTCGGTCCTCAGTCAGCAGTTAAATTTCAAAATGAAAAATGCCAGTATGGATCAAATACTGCTAAAAATAAGTCAAGAAGTAAAGCATGACTTAATTTACGACGCCAAAATCTTTGTCGGGCAGAAAAAGATTGACGTGGATTTCAAACAAACCACTGTAAAACAAGCATTGACGCAATTATTTTTCAAGACACCTTTTGTATTCGAACTAAACAAAGATGTTATCGTTGTTCGCAAAGCAACAAATCAACCGTCCAATGAAACCCGCGCTAATATAGTGCAGCAAAAAATTACGGGTACAGTAAACGACGAAGCAGGCATCGCGTTGAATGCCGTGACGGTATCCGTGGTGAACACCAGTATCGCCACAAAGACTGACGCCAATGGTAATTTTGAATTAACGGTACCGAACGGTGCAGGTAGTTTAAGGTTCTCACTTCTAGGTTATGCAGATCAGGAAGTTGCTATCAATAACCGCAGCTCCATATTAGTTACATTAATCTCTTCCGTAAGCGACATCGATGAAGTTGTTGTCGTAGGTTATGGTACGCAGAAAAAAGTAAACTTAACAGGATCTGTTGCTCAGGTATCGAGCAAAGATCTTTTAAAAAGGAATGCTTCAAATACGTCAGTAGCACTTCAAGGATTAATTCCAGGTGTTTCCGTCTCCACCACTTCAGGAAGACCAGGCTACGATGGCGCGGGAATTAGAGTCCGCGGAACGGGTTCCCTTAATTCAGAAAACTCTCCACTTGTTTTAATTGATGGTGTCGAGGGCTATATGAACTACTTAGACCCAAACAGTATTGAGAGTATCACTGTACTAAAAGATGCCGCCTCCGCCTCTATTTATGGCTCTAGAGCATCCAATGGTGTTATCCTTGTCACAACCAAGCGTGGAAGCGAAGATGCGCTACGCATAAGCTATAGTGGTTTTGTGGGAACCAATAGGCCGACCAACTTCCCGGATCCAGTAAGTGCCATAGAATATATGGAAGCAATAAATGTTGCCCGCGCGAATAACAACCAAACGCCACAGTACAGCGAGGACATCATCAACACCTATAAAACACAAGGCGCAGATAATTTCAATTTCTACGATGCAAACTGGAAAGATCTACTCGTAAGAAATAATGCATTGACACATAACAATTCATTAAGCTTTTCAGGCGGTTCGAAACGCATTCGGACCTTTGCCAATTTCGCACATTACTCCCAAGACGGAAATCTGCCGAACAACAAGTATACGCGATCGACTTTAAAATTAAACAATGATTTCACGATGACGACTTGGCTTCGTGGAGGTATTGATTTGAATATTCGTCAATCTAAAGTGACCGCGCCAGCAGGTGATACACCAGAATCTATATTTAATAAAGTAACCACATTCGTCCCAGTATTCTCTGCAATAAATTCCGACGGGACTTGGGGATATGGTCAAAATGGAGATAATCCGATTGCCTCAGCTAAAGCATCCGGTTTGTCAACTAGCACGACACCAGAGTTAGCCATCAAAGGTTTCTTATCATTAACGCCATTGAAAGGTTTGGAAATCTACACGAACTATAGCCAAAACCGCCTAGAAACAAAGTCGGATCAGTTCTTAAAGCCTTATGACACTTACGAAACCGGCGTTTACAAGGTAACCTATCCAACCACTGGAAACGACAAATCGGAAAGCTGGGGACAAACTATTATCAACCAATTTAACTTGCAAGCGTCTTACGAAAGAAATTTAGGATCGCATTATGTAAAGCTATTAGGTGGTATGCAAACCGAAGAATTGTTAGGCAGATCATTTGCTGCCGGCAGAAAATTCTTCAAGTATGATGGTTTCGAGGACCTTAACAATGGTGATGTTCTTTCATCAACGAACTCAGGATCGCACTATGAGTGGGCCATGCTCTCTTATTATGGAAGATTGAACTACAATTTTAAAGAACGCTACCTATTGGAACTAAACAGTCGTTTTGATGCCTCATCTCGTTTCAAGGGTAAGAATCAATGGGGTTACTTTCCTTCCGTTTCTGCGGGATGGAGAATCTCCGAAGAACCCTTCTTTCAACCAATCAAAAACAGCATCAACGATTTAAAACTCCGTGGATCTATGGGTACCCTAGGTAACCAAGCCATCGGTAGCTACTATCCTTACGCAGCAGCAATCTATGCGGGTCAGGGCTACTGGTTTGACTACAACCAAGGCTCAGGCGTTGCACAAACCGAAGTGGCCAATGAGAATATCTCATGGGAGAAATCACGTCAATTCAATGTTGGTCTTGATGCGCAATTATTAAATTCACGCTTAGGATTGACTGTCGATGTATTTCGCAGAAAAACCTTTGACATGTTACAGCGCTTCCCTATTGCGAGCTATATCGGCTTAACACCACCATGGGAAAACAGAGGCGATATTGAAAATAAGGGATGGGAAGCATCGGCAACCTGGAAAGATCAAATAAATGATTTTAACTACGCAATTACTGCCAATGTATCTGACATCAGAAACAAGGTTTTAAATTTATATGGCAACGAATATATCGGTGCCAATACCATATCCAGAGAGGGAGAATCGTTGAACTCCTACTATGGGTATGTATCAAATGGACTTTTTCAAACACAAGAGGAGATCGATAACGCTGCTGTATATGGAACTAAAGCGAATACCAAACCAGGCTATGTCCGTTACGTGGATTTAAGTGGACCCGATGGCGTGCCAGATGGTATTATCGACAATCACGATCGTACGATATTGGGTTCCAACATGCCGCGTTATGAATATAGTTTAAATTTGTCTGCAGAATGGAAAGGCTTCGACTTAACCTTATTTTTCCAAGGGATAGGCAAGAAAGATCTGTTCTATACAGGATCTGGCGTACGCCCATTCCTTGTGGGGCGATCCATGTTTAAGTATCAATTAGACTATTGGTCCGAGGACAATAGGGATGCTGAATTCCCCATCTTATTAATCGATGGTTCTGGAAATAACCCGAATAATATTGCATCCGATTTTTGGATGAAGAGTGGAGCATTCTTGCGTCTTAAAAATCTAACGTTTGGATATACACTACCTAAAGCCTGGACACAACGTATGCAAACGAAAGAATTCCGCTTGTATTTTAATGCGCAAAACTTACTTACTTTCTCCAATGCATATGAAGGTTACGACCCAGAGAATGCTGTGTCAAGTGGAAGCTTTTATCCATTGATGAAAACATTTACGTTTGGACTGAATGTTAATTTCTAAGCCAATAATTATGAAAAAGTCAACATTATTTAAATATATATTGGGTGCGCTTATCGTTAGCTCTACCCTATCCTGTAAGGATTTTCTAGATCGAGAACCTACAAGCTATTCGTCTTCGGGATTTTACAAATCTGAAGGCGCCGTCGAAGATGGTGTTTCAGGGGTCTACAATACGCTTAATATCAATTTAGCCTATAACCTACCCTTTAACATTATGTTAGACCATTGGACCGGGATTGCATTCGAGCGGGCTGAAAATACGACCATCGGAGCTGGTGGCGCCTTAAATCCGGACAATACATCAGTCGCGCAATGGTGGAATGCCAACTTTAATACCATTTCCCGTGCAAACGCAGTTTTAGTCGGTGCAGAGCCTTACTTGGATATTTTAGAAGGAAAATCAAAACAGTATCTGGCTGAAGCTCGCGTACTCAGAGCGTTCGCCTATTGCAATCTATTAACTGCGTTCGGAAAAGTCCCCCTATTTCAAAAACCCGTAACGACAGAAGAATACAATGTGCCGAGAACTGACGAACATGTTATTGTCGACTTTCTATTAAGCGATATGGATGCTTGTCTGAATGATCTACCTTGGCTCGCAGACAGCAGGGGCCGTGTGGATCGTGCTGTTGCCTATGGTATCAAAGCGAGACTAGCCTTATTGGCGGGAAGTTTAAATTATAATAATAAGGGTGCAGACTATTATAAAATCGCTGCAGAAGCAGCTAAGCAAGTCATTGGTCAACGACAACTTGCTGCAAATTTTGAAGACCTATTTAATAAGGCGGGACAACAAAAAGCCGACGTGCGCAATGAAGCGCTGTTTGAGATTATTTACTCCGATAAAGGGGTCAAGAAAACACATATGATCGGATTTGGGCAAGTATCCCGAAATTACGGACAAACGGGTCGCCACCCCTCTCAGTTACTTGCCGACACTTACGAATGTAAGGACGGTTTGCGCATCGACGAGTCTCCTCTTTACGATCCAAAGAAGCCCTGGGCAGATCGTGATCCTCGCTTTGGGTATACTTTATGGATGCACAAAGATACCGTCGAGGGAAATACAAATGGAACCGAAACCGGGCGGGTAAAGATGATCTTAGATGTCTATCAACCGACAACAAAAATATATAATTTCAATACGCAAACATGGAATGTAGGCGTCAATGCGGATATCAACAGTGGTGCGGCTTGGACAAGTTTTGCGAATGCTGGGGTTGGCTATATGTGGAAAAAATACAGCAACGAAAAAGTGGAATCGATCGGCGCCCAAACCTGTAATTCCATCGTGATGCGCTATGCAGAAATACTCTTAACCTATGCCGAAGCAAAAATCGAATTAAACGAACTGGATAATTCCGTATATGATGCAATCAATAAAGTGCGTAATCGTTCAAAGATGCCGAATGTTGCAGCCGACCGTATGGGCAATCAGGAGAAGATGCGTCAGCTGGTTCGTCGCGAACGAAAGGTAGAGCTCGCTTTGGAAGGCATTCACTTTTCAGATATGCGTAGATGGAAAATCGGCGATCTTGAGAATGCAGGCCCTTCTTACGGATATCCCTTACCTACGCGTGCGGCGAATGGAACAATTATCGAAGAAGGCTATGATATTGCTACCCCTGATATGATTCCAAATTTCAAGAAATCTGCGCGCCATGATTTAAACGATATCGCGAACTACGACAGCTATAAATCGAAATTAAAAGTTAGAGATCAAAATAGATTCTGGGACAACAAATTTTATTTATTCCCTGTGCCACAGCGTGAGCTTGATTTAGCGCCAGCACTAGGGCAAAACGAAGGGTATTAACCCTCCTGAAACCGATCATATGAAAAGAAGAAATTTTTTACACTTAGCTGCCCTGACCGGTCTGGGCAGCTTAAACCTTCCCATAGTTTCAGCAGGAAGTATGGAGCAGCAGACAGGCGCTAAAAACTATGCTGGAGACGACGAAATACAAACGGACGTTTGTATTATTGGCGGGGGTTTGGGTGGATGTGCAACTGCATTAGCGGTTTGTCGTAATGGCCTTCGCGCTATCATGACGGAAGAAACAGATTGGATTGGTGGTCAAATTTCACAGCAAGGCGTGCCGCCAGATGAACATCAGTGGATTGAGACCCACGGTGCTCCCAAATCTTATTTAGATTATCGAGTACGCGTTCGCGATTTCTACCGAAGAAACTATCCGCTCACAGAGGAAGCACGAAACAAAGTAAACCTCAACCCGGGCAACGGTTCTGTTTCCAGAATTTGTCACGAACCGCATGTTTCGGTTGCCGTACTCTATGAAATGCTGCTTCCTTATTTAAGTAATGGACAATTACAGATTTTTCTTGGTTTTAAAGCCGATACAGCACAATTACAAGGCGATGCTGTAGAAAGCATCAGTATTCGTTCTGTTGATGACGATAAAAAGATCAATGTGAAGGCTAAAAATTTCGTGGATGCAACAGAATGTGGCGATTTATTACCGATCACGAAGACGGAATATATTACCGGAACAGAATCGAAAAAAGAAACAAAGGAGCTGCACGCTTCGGAGACGAAGAGACCCCAAAATCATCAAGCCTTCACGGTTTGTTTTGCCATGGATTATCAAGCGGATGTCGATAACACAATAGACAAACCAAGGGACTATGATAAATGGAAGAATTACGTCCCTAATATCAGTCCCGCTTGGTCCGGTAAATTACTGAGTTTATACTATTCGAACCCACGGGATCTAAAACCGAAACAGCTAGGCTTTGATCCTCGGGGAATTGATACGCCGGGCATGTTGAATTTGTTCAACTATCGTCGATTAATTCACAAGGATAATTTCAAACCGGGTTTCTATCAAAACGATATTACGATTGTCAACTGGCCGCAGAATGATTATATGATGGGTAATCTAATCGACGTTTCGGAAGCCGACTTCAAGAAAACGGTCGATGATGCTAAAAACTTGAGTCGATCTTTATTTTATTGGCTGCAAACCGAAGCGCCGCGATTAGATGGCGGAATCGGCTGGAAAGGACTTCGACTTCGTGGCGACGTCATGGGAACCATAGATGGTATGGCCAAATACCCCTATATACGCGAATCAAGACGCATAAAAGCGGAGTTCACCGTCTTGGAGGAGCATGTAGGTGCAGAGAACCGCATATTAGTAGCTGGGGAAAAAGAAGGCAAGAAAGCATTTCAATTTCACGATTCCGTTGGGGTTGGTTACTATCATATTGATTTGCACCCCAGCAATCAAGGCGATAATTACATTGATTTCCCATCCTTACCTTTTCAAATTCCTCTGGGATCGCTTTTGCCGCAACGCGTCAACAACTTGTTTCCAGCAAACAAAAACATAGGAACAACGCATATCACGAATGGATGTTACCGGCTACACCCAGTCGAATGGAGCATTGGCGAAGCTGTCGGACTGTTAATTGCTTATACGTCCAAAAATAAGTTAACGGGGAAACAGGTTCGATCGGATAAAAAGAAATTAAGTGCCTTTCAACAGTTTATTCAACAACAAGGTGTTGAAACGGTATGGCGAGGAATTTAAAACTCGACCATTCTAAGTTCTAGATCCCTTTCACTTCCCTTTCAAACCCCTTTCAGAGCCCTATTTGATACAATGGATTAAAGGCTTTGATAGGGGTTTGAATTGTAAACGGATAAAAGCTAAGATGTAAATATCCCGACAAAATTGATGGTTTGAATTGATTGTTTTCGTGTTCGCTCTAAACATTCTCTTTAGGGTGATTCCCCAAATTTTTCTTGAGAAAAAGCTTTAACTTAGCAAGAATTGGATTTTACAAAGCTGCTATTCTTTGGATATTTGCGTATGGAAAAGACACAACAAGCCATCAATTACGATCGTATTGCGCAAGCCATACAGTACATTCAGGATAATTTCCAACGTCAACCTAATTTAGAGGAGATTGCGGAGCATGTACATTTAAGTCCTTTTCATTTTCAAAGAATGTTTACGGAATGGGCAGGAACTAGTCCTAAAAAATTCTTACAGTACATTCAAGTTGATTACGCCAAAAAACTATTGAAAGAAGAGCAGCGTACATTATTCGAGACGCACTTACTCACTGGATTTAGCAGTACAAGTCGTTTACATGATCTTTTCGTTCAAATTGAGGGCATGACTCCTGCCGAATATAAAAATGGTGCTGAAGGGCTTCAAATTAACTACAGTTTTCAAGATACGCCTTTCGGAACCTGTTTAATAGCATCGACAAAAAAAGGAATTTGCCACCTGGCATTTTCCGATAATCCTGCAGAAGCACTCCTTGTATTAAAATCTCAATTTGAGTATGCGAGCTATATCGAACAAGCGGATGATTTTCATCAATCGGCTTTAGCATGCTTCAATCCACAAACGACGAATCCTATACAGCGCATCAAGTTACATCTTAAAGGGTCTCCCTTTCAACTAAAAGTGTGGAAAGCCCTACTTGAAATCCCAAGTGGTCAATTGAAAACCTACAAATCGGTAGCGATTGCTATTGAGCATCCAAAGGCCTCCCGTGCTGTTGGGACGGCAATTGGACAAAATCCAATTGCTTACCTCATCCCCTGTCATCGGGTGATACAAACGTCCGGAAAATTCGGAGGCTACCGTTGGGATCCCTCGCGAAAAACAGCAATGATCGGTTGGGAAATTGCAAAACATAACGCTACTGACAACGATGAAACTATTTAATACAGCAGACCCAAACAAGAACTTGCTGCCTTACGATGGCACGGTAAACTACTACGGCGTAGTAATAAATCAAACGCGGGAAATTTATGAGTCCTTATTAGCGGATATTGAATGGAAAAACGACGAAGCGATTATCTTCGGAAAACACATCTTGACAAAACGCAAAGTTGCCTGGTATGGGGATCGCGCATTTGAGTATACTTATTCCGGTATTTTAAAGCGTGCACAACCTTGGACCGAACTATTGAAGGAATTAAAACGCCAGATTGAACTTGTTTCAGGTGAAACATTTAATTCTTGCTTGTTGAATCTTTATCATGATGGAACCGAAGGGATGGCTTGGCATAGCGACGGCGAGAAGGACCTTAAGAAGCATGGTGCGATCGCCTCCTTAACGTTTGGCGCGGAACGAAAGTTTTCTTTTAAACATAAGGCGAGTAAGGAAAAAATCGACATTTTACTCGAAGATGGTAGCTTACTGCTCATGAAAGATGCGACGCAGACTTATTGGATGCATCGCTTACCTCCAACCAAAGTGCTACACGGCCCCCGAATTAACCTCACCTTCAGAACAATTATGGATTAGCAGGATGAGCTAATTGAGAAGGCGAAATCATTGGAGGCTCATTTCTGCTCAGCTCGTATTAATTCAGAAGCAGCGTATCTAATATTTTTACGTAACTATTTTAATTTTAATTTAAAATCACTATATTACAATCGTGTAGCATTTTACGTTGAGTGCTTATTAAATTAACCGATATGAATAATCTGAAAAACCTCTTCATACCTTTTCTTCTTTATGGAACGGCTATGTTTATTTTCTTTTATTTTCAAAGTGATTTAAAAATAGCACTGCTGAGTGCAGGCTGTGCCTCGGTAATTTTTTGTTTAGGGCTTTATTTCTTTTCAAAGTCTAAACGGGTGAATAAACAGACAAGCTTGGCGAACGAAGAATATAGCGACCTACTGTATGCGGAACCCGCTAACCACTTTCTTAACAACGAAGGCGTTGGTGGAAAATTATATTTACTTGTTGGTAAACTAATCTTTAAATCTCATCATTTTAATATACAGAATCACACCCTTGAAATACCGCTAGATCAAATCTCCTCGGTGCAGTTTTATAACTCGTTAAAAATAATCCCGAATGGATTATCTTTGGTCTTAACCAATGGTAAGACTGAAAAATTCGTTGTTCACAACCGTCAGATGTGGAAAGCGCAAATTGAATCCGCGATGAACGATCAAGATGTTATCGATTAATAGGAAAATTGGCAATTTCTATTTTTTCTTTATCTTTGTTTCAATCAAAATATAAATAGCCTTATGTAATAGCCCATCTTTCACATGTTTTATTCCAGAATCGCACGATTCTAATTATGGTTTTACTAACAATGAAAGAACAATGGTTATTTTACAAAACGCTCCGTATATACATCCCAATAAAGATGTCCTCTTTCAGGATCTTCAATTCACATTAAATCAACATGAAAAGATTGCACTCATTGGTCACAATGGTGTAGGTAAGTCATCTCTTTTAAAAATCATTGGGGGTTATCTGCCCTTGAATTCTGGTATCTTGAGCTGTGACTCGACGCCTTACTATATTCCACAGTTATTTGACGAATATGCAACATCGACAATAGGCGATACCCTAGCGATTGGAGATAAATTGAAAGCGCTAAATGCGATAAGTAATGGTGATGCATCAATTGAAAATTTTGACATATTAAACGATGATTGGGATATTGAAGAACGTGCGATTGAGGCTCTTTCCTCCTGGGGCTTGACGGAAATGCATTTGGAGCAGTCCTTCAATTCCCTGAGTGGTGGGCAGAAAGTGAAAGTTTTCCTCGCAGGGATCACGCTACATCGCCCCGAACTTATTTTATTGGATGAACCTAGCAATCATTTAGACACAAAATCTAGGGAACAGTTATATCGCTTAATTCTTGATAGCCAAGCAAGTATGTTGATCGTTAGTCACGATCGTACATTGTTAAATTTATTAGAGTTAACAGCCGAGCTTAGTCCAAAAGGGATTCAGCGTTTTGGCGGAAATTTCCAAGATTTTAGTGAGCAGAAGGATCTAGAGAAAAATGCCTTAGACCAACAGCTTCAGCATAAAGAGAAAGAACTTCGCAAAGCCAAAGATAAAGAACGGGAAGCGGCAGAGCGGCAGAATAAGCTGAATGCTCGAGGGAAGAAAAAGCAGGAAAAAGCGGGTGTTGCACGTATTATGATGAATACCCTTCGCAATAAAGCGGAAGGTAGTAGCGCGAAGTTAAAATCTGTACATCAAGAAAAAATTGGCGGCATTCGCCAAGAACTTCACGAATTGCGCTTGAATCTTTCCGATTTAGATCAAATGAAGTTTGGCTTTGAGCAGTCAGCTACTTATGCTGGTAAAGTTTTAGTGGATGTCAAGGACATCAATTTCGGCTTCGCGGAAAGGCTGCTTTGGTCTGAACCTGTCTCTTTTAAAATCCATCATGGCGACCGGATTAACATTCAGGGGGACAATGGTTCTGGAAAGTCAACATTGCTGCGTTTGATATTAAAAGACTTGGAACCTAGCAATGGAATTATCGTCCGCGCCCCTTTTAGTAGCATCTATATTGATCAAGATTATTCTATTATTCAATCCATAAAAAGTGTTTACGAAATGGCTGAATCGTTCAATCAATCCGGATTACAAGAACATGAAATTAAGATTCGCTTGAATAGGTTCCTTTTCGGAAAGGAGACTTGGGATAAACCATGTTTGGCATTATCTGGCGGTGAGCGCATGCGCTTACTCCTCTGTTGCCTAAACATTGCTAGTCAAGCCCCAGATGTAATTATCCTCGATGAACCAACAAATAATCTGGATATTCAAAATATTGAAATTCTGACGGCTGCGCTTAATGATTTTTCAGGCACACTCCTATTAATATCTCACGATAAGCAGTTTAGTAATGATTTGCGGATAGCGCAAACTATTGGACTTAAATAAAAATTAAAGGATTTCTTTTGATTTAAAACTTCTTTGACGTAAATTCACAGTGTAATTAGGATTAACCTTCTTCAAACCTATTTAACCCCCTAGGAACGATGAGATTGGCAGTGCTTTTCATATTCGGGTTTGGCTTACTCTTCGGATGTAAGGAGGATGATCTATTGCCACAAAATAATTCCCTGGACGTTTCTTTATTAAAGCAATATAGTTGGGAGAATCGTACTGAAGTCGAAGAACAAGCGGTTGATCAGTCAGAGGTCTATCAATATGTTAGGAATACTTCGCTTTCGTTTACCGAATCGCAATTTACTCACAAAACTTCCTCTTATTTTTTGAACCAACCGAAGCAATCCGGCAGTGTCAATTTGTTACCCGCCTTGGACAATGGCGAGTTCTATGGCGCTTATAAGCTTTCAGCAGTTGACTCTGTACTGACCTTTAGCTTCAACTACTCCAACGCATTAAAAGATCGATGGAATTTGCCGAAAGACTCTGTCGTGTCGAATATACAATACAAGATTATTCAATTGAACAAGTCAACCCTCGAAATGAGACCCCTATCCGATATTCAAATAAACGGTGCCAGTCAAATTCTGACGTTTAAATCTAATCCAAAATAATTTCTAAAATCAATAGTTTCATGCTATAGGTTTGGATGATATTCCCGATCAATCTGTTCCCGAAGCTCCGGATGTTTCTTAACATACTTCGCGACAAATGGACAATAAACCATCACCTTTTTATTCTTTGACTTCGCAAATTCGAATGCATAAGCAGCCAATGCTGAGGCAACGCCCTGCCCTTTCATACTTTCGGGAACGACAGTGTGCATCATAGCGATATCACGCTTGTAAAATCGATATTCTAATCGAGCAACTTCACCATTTAGATGATATTCAAATTGCAAGTTCTTCTCATTGTTGATAATTTCCATAGTAAGGTATTTCGATTTAATAACGCAAAAATTGATGATGTGTTTTATTATTAAGTTGAAAGTGCTGGGTTGCTATGATATTCGATGATAAAATTGTCTTATATGGAAGTGATATTTAACACATAAGAGTAACCGACTGACGGTTAATTAGTAATGAATTTGTCCACGAAAATCATTTTAATTTGAAAGGAGAATTAGAAAGTTTCTTTGTCTCTCCTCGGTGTAATTATCAACAATGTCTCCGCTCGCTCGTTAAGTTAATCTTAAAGTTAAATATGAAGAGCATATCTTCTACCATATCACTAATGTTTTATATATCGCTAACATTTGACCCAAGTCATATGAAATCTACTTTAGAATGAATTGACGATGCGGAACCGGGATAGGAGCTAGTCGACAGTTGGATTAAAAATGCTTCAAATAAGGTGAAGAACTTAACAAGTTTACCATAGCAATGCAAAAACAACTTGGAGATTTGAGATCATCGCTAACTTAATTGGTGTAGAAAACAAGACAGTATTATACTAAAAAAGCTCATCAAAAGATGAGCTTTTTTTTCCAGTAGCGGGGAGCAGGATCGAACTGCCGACCTCAGGGTTATGAAT
>JBEBRI010000102.1:0-14045 GCA_040394915.1 Sphingobacterium sp. | reverse complement strand
ATCGCGAACGGTCCTGATTTAGCAATGGTGAATTCTGATAAAGGAATCACGAACCTACACGTGCCTTCTGACGTAATCGTTGATGCATCTATGCCAGCAATGATTCGTATCGGCGGTAAAATGTGGGATAAAAATGGCGCAGAGCAAGACACTTTAGCGATAATTCCAGATCGTTCATATGCTGGTATCTACGAAGCAGTAATTGAAGATTGCAAAGTGAATGGTGCTTATGATCCTAAAACAATGGGTTCAGTACCTAACGTTGGATTAATGGCTCAAAAAGCTGAAGAATATGGATCACACGATAAAACATTCCAAGCAGCTTCAAATGGTACAATCCGTGTTGTTGATGCGGCTGGTAATGTATTTATGGAGCAGGCTGTTGAAACTGGCGATATCTTCCGTATGTGTCAAACAAAAGATGCGCCTATTCAAGATTGGGTTAAACTTGCTGTTAATCGCGCTCGTTTATCAGATACTCCTGCCGTTTTCTGGTTAGATGAAAACCGTGCACACGATAGAGAAATCATCAAAAAAGTAAATACATACTTAGCGAACTACGATACAAACGGATTAGATATTCGTATCCTATCGCCAATTGAAGCTACGAAATTCTCTGTAGAGCGTATTCGTCAAGGGTTAGATACCATCTCTGTAACCGGAAACGTGTTACGTGATTATTTAACTGACTTATTCCCGATTTTAGAATTGGGTACATCCGCGAAAATGTTATCTATCGTTCCATTAATGAACGGTGGTGGTTTATTCGAAACTGGCGCTGGTGGTTCTGCACCTAAACACGTTGAACAATTCTTAGAAGAAGGATACTTACGTTGGGATTCATTAGGTGAGTTCTTAGCATTACAAGCATCATTAGAGCACTTAGCGCAAACACAAAACAATACGAAAGCACAAGTGTTAGCGGATGCATTAGATGAGGCAAATGCTAAATTCTTGGCGACAGATAAATCTCCAGCTCGTAAAGTTGGTCAGATTGACAACCGCGGTTCGCACTTCTATTTAGCGCTTTACTGGGCTGAAGCTTTAGCAGCACAAACAAAAGATGCTGAATTAGCAAAAGATTTCGCAGGTTTAGCGGCCGCTTTATCAAGCAATGAAGCGAAAATCAACGAAGAGTTAATCGGAGCACAAGGTAAAGCACAAAACATCGAAGGATATTACTATCCAAATGATGAATTAGCTTCAAAAGCAATGCGTCCGTCTGCGACATTAAATCAAGCTATCGATACTTTCTAAGCGAGATATCATAAGCAATACATAGTAGGCTGTATCATCATTTGATGATACAGCCTTTTTTTTCACCCTAACTTTATTCTTCCTCCATTATTTGGTTAATGTTCTGATTTAACTGAGCATTCTTTTAACCCATTAATTTTGGTTTTCTTCGAATAAGGTAGGACTCAGCTAGGGCTAAGCTAGGCTTTAGCTACGACTTTCCTCTGTAAAAAATTTATCGAAAAACAGTTGAATTAGTCGATCCAGTTTGGGATTGCTCGGCTATATCCTTATATTTAAGTTAACACAATGTAAACCTAATTCGATGAGAGATAAATCAGCATCAAGACGCCAGTTTTTACAACAAACATTTATGGCAGGTACGGCGTTAATTGCCGCGCCTTCTTTGTTAAGCAGTAGTGCAAACGCCTTTGAAAAACAATCCACTGTCAATAAACAAGATCGCTTAAAACTTGGCATGGCCGGGTATAGCTTCGTTCATTTCGATCTGGATCAATCCCTAGCGATGATGAAGCGTATTGAAGTTCGCTACTTATGTATTAAAGACTTTCACTTACCATTGAGCAGCTCCGCAGAACAGATTGCGGCATTCCACCAGAAATTGGCTGATGCCAACGTTAAAGGCTATGCTGTAGGACCAATTTATACAAAAACAACTGCCGATATTGATAAAGCATTCGATTATGCAAAACGGGTAGGTGTAGACTTAATTGTCGGAATTCCAGAAATTAAAGACCTACCTTATGTATCGCAGAAATGTAAGGAAACTAATATTCGCTATGCCATCCATAACCATGGTCCGGAAGATAAAATCTATCCGAATGCAACTGTAATTTGGAATAATATCAAAGCGCTCGATAAAAACGTAGGCATGTGCTTCGATATGGGCCACAATATGCGCGATGGACAGGATCCGTTAAAAGATCTGCTGCGCTATAAAGACCGTATCTTTGACCTACACCTTAAAAACGTTACATCCGCAACCAAAGACGGAAAGACATGCGAGCTAGGACGCGGTGTTATTGATATTCCAGCATTTACTAAAGGCTTGCTGAAAATTGGATACAAAGGTTCTTGTAGCATCGAATTCGAAAAAGATATGAAAGACCCGTTACCTGGAATCGCCGAAACTGTAGGCTACTTTAGAGGGGTCTTGAGTTCGATCTAGTGTGTTTAAATGTTGTTAGACATTAGATGTTAGATGTGAGACATTAGACATTAGATGTGATGTGAGATATTAGACATTAGATGTTAGACGTCTGTCCAACTATAAGTCGAGCAATTTCTAATCTCCAAAAAGATTTGATAGCTAATATTTTCGTTTTCTTCAATTGAATGAGTCCTATTTAGCGATTTCTAAATGCTTTAAATTAGCTCATTTTAGATTTAAGGATGAAGCAAACCGAAGGCAGCTAGTAAATCCTACTTCAGTTAAGTATAAAATCCTTGACAAGATTAAATACAAAACGAGGAACCCACAGACACTGCCGGTTCCTCTTTTGTGATTTCAAATCTAACATCTAATATCTAATATCTCACATCTAATGTCTAATGTCTCACGTCCAACATCTAGCATCTAAATCGTATATTCGTATTATAAGCCTATCTATATGAGAGTACTTGCACTTCTTTTGTTGTGCTTGATGAGTTTTACGGCTCATGGGCAATCGGATTTTACTTTTCTTTCCAAGAAGCGATCTTTCGACTTTGAGTTGGTTGGTAACTTAATCATTATTCCAGTCAAGTTGAATGGGGTTTCGTTATCATTCCTATTGGATACGGGTGTAAAGGAGACGATTTTATTTGCGAGTACGCGAGATTCGGTTCCATTAGATAATGTGCATAAGGTGAAGTTCTCAGGTATTGGAATTGAGGATGGGGTGGAAGGTATGATGGCAGTTGCAAATGATTTGGAAATCGGCGCTATCTTGCGTGATTCGGCCCACAATGTATTTGTAATCAACGGAGAGGAATTGGATATTTCGAGTCATATTGGGATGCCGGTCAATGGCATTTTGGGAGCTCGTTTTATACAGGAGTTTATGCTAAAAATTGATTATGTGAAGTGTAAAATAACGCTATTTGATCCCTTTGACTTCCCTGCGAAATTGACTAGAAAATACACACGTATTCCAGTTGTTTTAGAGCGTGACCGTCCTTATACAACGGTTGATATCAGCCTTGCTGACCATCGTTTAGAGCGTGCGAAGATGTTGATAGATATGGGTAATTCGGATGGAATGCTCATCTTCCCTTTTGTATTGAAGGATTTCAACGTTCAGGATCCTCATGTGTATGAGTTTATAGGTCGAGGTTTTAATGGGGAAATCTTTGGCTTTCGGAACCGGATTTCGGGATTCGATTGGGCTGGTTTTCATATTAACCAACCGGTGGTATCTTATCCAGATACGAATGCTGTACATGCCGCGCGCTTGGCGGAAGGTCGAATCGGCTCTGTGGGGAATCAGGTTCTTCGACATTTCCATGTGATTCTAAACTATCAGGCGGAAGAGATCTACTTGCGTCCAAATCGAAACTACGGTAAACCTTTTGAATTCAATATGAGCGGGATGGAGATAAAGCATGACGGTTTAGTGTGGACGCAGCGGGAGGTGCCGACCAGTATAGGGAGTCGGGATCGGAATAATCCAAATGGTGGGGTTACGGCCTGGGAGTCGCAAGCATTAAAATATGAATTTAAGCTGTTGCCGGTCTATGTCGTTGCGGGTGTAAGGAAAAATTCTCCTGCGGAACAGGTCGGGATATTGAAGGACGATGTTTTACTTCGTATCAACGGCAAGCGTACTGAAAATATGAAATTGAAAGACTTGATGTCAAAGCTTCAGCACAAAGATGGAGATTTGATTAAATTGGAAGTCGAACGGAAAGGAGAGAAAAAGGAATTTATATTTAAACTCGTTGACCCGATTCCTTATAGAGCAAACTGATGTGCATTTCTGTTCCACTAAAAAGGCATCTTCTCTAGTCTCGAATCAACAAAAAAAAGCGTCCTTTCAGACGCTTTCTCTATGCTTAATGTTATTATTCGTTAACAACGCCCATCTTGCTGAACTTATCAATACGTTCTGCAACCAGCGCGTCTTTATCTTTCGGAATTAAAAGTGCTAAGTCCTCTAGAATTCTATTTTTTACATTGATTGCTGTTGTTTCGGGGTCTTGATGAGCACCACCTAATGGTTCTGCGATTATACCGTCGATTAATCCATTCCCAAACATGTCCTCAGCAGTTAATTTTAAAGCTTCTGCAGCACGTTCTTTATGGTCCCAACTTCTCCATAGGATCGAAGAACATGATTCTGGAGAGATTACCGAATACCAGGTATTTTGAAGCATATATACGCGATCGCCAATACCAATACCTAATGCACCACCTGATGCACCTTCGCCGATAACAATACAGATTACAGGAACTTTCAATACCGACATTTCCAGTAAGTTTCTTGCAATCGCTTCTCCTTGACCGCGCTCTTCTGCCTCTAGCCCTGGATAAGCACCCATTGTATCGATTAATGTAATAATAGGTTTATTAAATTTCTCTGCCATTTTCATCAAACGCAAAGCCTTACGATAGCCTTCCGGGTTGGCCATACCGAAGTTACGGAATTGACGCTCTTTCGTGTTTTTACCTTTCTGATGACCGATCACCATCACAGGTTGCCCGCCGATAGACGCAAAGCCACCAACGATAGCTTTATCATCTTTTACTGTACGGTCGCCATGTAATTCAATAAAATCGTCACAGATTAGGTCGATATAGTCGAAAGTTTGAGGACGATCAGCGTGTCTTGACATCTGGACTTTTTGCCAGCCCGTCATGTTATTATAGACCTCAAGCTTAGTTTGTTCGAGTTTTTCTTCCAGTTCGCGGATAGTCGCGCCCATATCTACTTTGGTTTTTTCTTCTACTTGCTTTACCTTTTCGATTTGAGTTTGTAAATCAGCGATAGGCTTTTCAAAATCAAATGTTGTTTCCATCATAAACTATTTGCTGCCAACATAGGCGAAGCTAAGTTAATTGTTTTTTAAGAAATTATGAAAACTAAATTCTTCAAGTGTGCCCTAAGAATCCTTGATTCTGTTATTTTGTGACTGATTTTGAGTGAAATAGGGGCGTATCTGGGAATGTTTTTTGTGCAGTACGTAAAATTTAATATCTTCATCAGCATGATTGCAAAAGCTGAAGACAACAAACCAAAGTTCCCTTACGTATTTTTTCTAAAAGTATTGTTCGTCATTGGTTTGCTCACTGCAGACTATTATTTCAAGGCAGAACTATCCAAGGAAGTGGAAATAAAACAGGTCATGCGTGGTTTATATACCTTCCTCATACCAAGTATTTTCTTATCCTTTATTCGCTTTATTGTAATTGTACTCTATAATGCAAGACACAAGCAACGTGCGGTTCGTGGGAACTTCGTGTTGGGCGTAAATCGCCTGACCGCTGTATTAAATGTGGTGTTTGGTTTAATCGCACTTTTGGTATGCTTTGGAATCAATCCGAAAGACTTTATAACAAGCTTAACCATCGTTGCGATGGCAATCGCGGTGCTTTTCCGGGATTATATTACGAATATGATTTCTGGTTTAATCGTGATGTTTTCTGAGCAACTTTCTGTTGGTGATCGGATTAAAGTAGGGGAGCATCGGGGTAGAATTGTTGATATCACCTTTGCTAATCTGGTTCTGCAGGATGAGGAAGATGATATTATTATGGTTCCCAATAACTTGGTCTTTACAGCAACCTTTATGAATTTATCGGCACACCAGTCGACCTTGTTTACGGTTCGTTTTGAGCTGCCTTTGTTGGCATCGCTGCATATCGAAGAATTGGAGCAAGCATTGAAAGAAAGCTTAACAACTCATCCGAACTTAAGTGATAAACCTGAGGACTTTCAATTGAAGGTCATTGAGTTGGGAAAAGATTTCGTTCGCTATAAATTAGACCTTCATGCGGTCAGCAATAGCAACCGAATGCATCGTCAGTTAGAAAACGAGATTTTGAAGGAAGTGATTAGGTTTGAACGAAGCGTCCTTAAATCTTCCTAACTTTTACACGTTTTACAAAGTGATGCGAACCTTTCTTGAGGATAAGATCAGCGCGGTAGCGCGTCGGGAGAATATTTTCATGAAGGTTGGGTCTGTTTATTTCATTCCATATACGTGTAGCCATTTCGGTACTCTCTTCAACACTCATATTTGCGTATTGATGGAAATAAGACTTTTCATTTTGGAATGCCGTTGCGCGTAAGGATTCAAATCGGTCTATATACCAGTCGACAATATTCTTTTCGTCTGCATCGACGTAAATGGAATAATCGAAGAAATCCGATACAAAGACTCCATTTCTGCGGGAATTCACTTGTAATACATTAATCCCCTCCACGATTAAAATATCAGGTTGTGCAATGGATATCTTATCTTGTGGAAGGACATCATATTCTAAGTGGGAGTATATCGGCACCGTAAGAGATGATTTTCCAGACTTTACATCGGATAAGAATTGTAATAATTCTTTTGTGTTGTAGCTTTCTGGAAATCCCTTCCTATTCAAGATACCACGACGAATCAATTCCTTGTTGGGATATAAGAATCCATCGGTTGTTACGAGTTCTACTTTTGGTTTATTCGGCAGTAATGATAGCACTTTGCGAAGTACTCTTGCCGTTGTGCTTTTCCCTACGGCTACCGAACCTGCAATCCCGATGATAAAAGGGAGTTGACTGTTATTGCGTCGGAAGAATTCATTGCTTTGTTTGTGAAGTTCACGAAAACCATTAATGTGAACATCGAGGAGATGAGCTAAAGGTATGTAGATATCTTCAATCTCTTCCATGGTTAGTGGTTCATTCAAGGCGTGTAATGCGCCTAAATCTTCTTCAGCAAGCATATTACTCAGCTCACCATTTAACCTCTTCCATTCTTCACGGGTGAAGTTTTGAAATGGACTGGTAAAGGTATGTTCGCTAATTAATGGCATAACGTTCTTCTTAATTCGAGCGCAAATATACAATCTTCAACAACTTTCTGTCTATTTTGTTGTATCAATTACATTACTTTCGATAACGATCGGGTTGTGCAACATCTTGTGGATAGGGCATTTATCTGCGATTATATATAATCTTTTGATTTGATCTTCAGCGAGATTTCCCTCGAACGTGATATGACAACGGATATACGTTGTTTGTTGTAAGTCGCTATTGACCACCTCACTACTCAGCTGAATGTTTATTTTTTTGACTTCCCAATTTTTACGATTGGCATACATACGCATGGTAATCACCTTACAAGACCCAATAGATGCTAATAAGAGTTGTGTCGGTGTCAATCCCTTGTTCTGTCCGCCCAGGTCTAAGGGCTCATCAGCTAAAATCGATAGGTCGCCATAGGCTACTTTAGTTGTGTAATTTTCTTCTTCTATCGTAACCTGTACTTCTTGTGCCATATTTTTCTGTTATTCTAAAAGTCCTTTAATGATTAATGATCCTGTTGCGGGGTTTGTGGCTAACGGCACGTTCCAGAGGTCGCAAATACGCATGAGCATTTGTATATCGGGTTCATGTGGATGTTTACCTAGTGGGTCTCGAAAGAAGATGATGCCGTTTATTTTACCTTCGGCTGCCATAGCTGCTATTTGCGCATCGCCACCTTTGGGACCGCTGAGCTTAAGCTCCACCTCTAAACCTGTTTGTTGGATATAGGAACCTGTCGTTCCAGTGGCTACCAAATGGGCTTTGGATAGTTCTTCTTGATGGTCCTTTACAAAGGCAACCATTTCTGCCTTTTTACCGTCATGTGCAATTAATGCAATCGTTTTTGCCATGTTGTGTTTTCTCTTATTATGATCAATTCAACATTTGAAAGATAGTGAAATTCTCGCAAATCCAGTATCACGGGGATATTTGAATAGTAAAAATAGGTTATCGTTTGCGGCTATTGTAATCTTCGACAAGCTCATAAAGCTCTTTTACTGTTATTTTTTTATTCTTATCAATTTCCAGTAACGCAAGAGTTACCGGTTCATCATCAATCATGCTTTTCAATTTCAAAATCCTGTTATCGTTTGCTGATGCAAATGGACCCTTTGAATTGAAGAACAAAACAACATCGAAACCTTCCTTATGTATCCAGTATTCTGCAGACTTAGCCATAGGAACTGTAAATCCTCCAGAGGGATTTGATGACATATACGCTGTAGTAGACTTTTCGATAATATAAATTGGGCCTTCTGAATTGGACGCAAAAATACTGCGCTTTCGTTTATTTCGATCATATTCATCGAATGCGGAGATATACGTTATTCCCTTTTCATTGTCTTTTGCATAAGTAAAGTCTTCAGGTCTTAATCGAACAGTTTTCGAATCATCGCTGGTTTTAAAGCTCAGGGCGCTAGTCATAAAATTCTTGGATATACTACCGTAAATAGTGTCCTGTGTCTTGTCGATGTAATAATCTTGTTGGGCATAGACTAAGGGCGCGAATCCAGACAAGAATATTGAAAGAAGGAAATAATGTTTCATAAAACAATAATAATATTCGACAAATTTAGTGAATTATAGTTTGTCGCGTAGGAATTTCCAAACCGAGTAACCTTCTTTCTGTAGCTTTTCCTCAGTTTTGAGTTTGTCGGCAACTAAATCTTTGGCAAATGCTTCCAAGAGTTCTTCGTTGTCACTAATTAATTTGTCTGCTAAGGACACCAATTTCTGAATGTTTGTTGCTGAAGCGGCGTCTAATGAAGGTTCAATAGAGGATAAATTGGTAGGTTCTAAACGAATATAATTATTTGTTTTCTGCACCGATCGGAATAACTGTCGTAGAAAGAAGTCATTGGATTCGGATGATCCGCTGGACATTATATCTACTAGAGCCGGACCAATAGAGATCGCTTTTTTCTTTTTAAAATCGTCGTAGTTGTAGGCATTTTTTGCTAATCCTGTTCCCAAAGAAAGGATATGTACGTCGCTAATATCGAAAGTTTGGAAAGTTTTTAACACCTCAATCAAAGCGCAGATACTCGGATTATGAGCAAATACGCCGCCGTCAAGAAGTGGATATCGTGTTCCAGCAAGCGAGAATATTTGTGCTACTGAAAAATAAGTTGGTGCAGCCGTAGTAGCGCGGCACACATCTCGAACTAGAAAATCGCGCGATAATCCATGTGTGATCGCCTTTTGTTGTCTAAAAAGATGATTCTTACGCAGCTCGATATTGTATGCGGTCATCAGACAGGGTTTGATGAGTTGGCTAAGTTTTAATTCACCGAAGTAGTCATTTAAGGTTTTCTCGAGTACATTGACATCGTAAAGTTCGGTCAATAATCCAAATTGATTGAGGAATCGACGCCAGCTACTCGTAGTAAATATGTCGGTTCCATGTTGCAAATAGATGTCGAGGGCTTGCTTAGCTGTATATTTTGGACGGTTGTTGTTTTCTAAATCCGGACAAAGTAGGAGAGCGACTAATATCCCGCCAGTGCTGGTGCCTGCGAAGAATTCAAAGTAGTCAGCAATATGAGCTTCAGGGTTTTTCGTCATTCTTTGGATACGTTCTTCTAGAGAGACGACTACCATGCCCGGGATAATACCTCGTATACCACCTCCGTCAATTGATAAAATACGCTTCATATATGCTGTGCAGCCTTTGAATTATTTTGAATTAAAATGCTGTTGAAGTTACGAAAAATTATATATTTGCAGCCACAATCTCAGGAGAGATGTCAGAGTGGTCGAATGAGCAGACCTGGAAAGTCTGTATACGGGATGACTGTATCGAGGGTTCGAATCCCTCTCTCTCCGCGAAATAAAAAAGGGGTCTATTTGCATAAAATAGCCCCCTTTATCTTTAAATCATATCGCTAATAGTAAAAGCTTAGCTTAACATATGGGGTGTTATCCAAAGATTTACTTATTTAATATATGCAGAACCAAAATTTCTACGGCTTATTAATACCTATTAGCGATTAAATCTTCGAAAAGAGTTTAAAGTATTGCGTTTATCCGCTATTCAGCGGCATCGAGATGCCACAGGAAATATAAAATTTTAGCTATAGTAATTCAAAAAAAATACGCGGTATCTAATTCCATTCTTAATTTAAAAGAAAAGTTTTGGAGTTCGCCCTAAACACCATTTTTCCGAAACTTGGAATGTCGAATAATAAGTGAAAACGACGAAGCGTCTGTGGAATTGTACGCTGTATTTGCTTTCTGTATCGAGATCTTTGAAGAGGGGTTACTTTCTATCGTTTATTTCCCATCCGAGCGTTGAAAAGCCTTACAGCTAGGTGTCCTATATCGAACTCCTCAAACGCAAAGCGTAGAAGATTTCCTTTCACTGAACCCTATGTTATAGGAGATTCTATAAAGTAAATCCACCGCTTGTCTTGTCTGTTTGATCTTGCCAATCCTCGATTTCCGGTTGATAGGATGGGTTGTCTCCACCGAATGAAACGTTTGTAGATCCAGCCGCAATGCTGCTTTCAAGTTCAACAGTATAACTGCCAATTCTTGGCGAAATGTAAAATAGTTTGTTCATGCTAATATTTAGTGCTTGTGTGATTTCGGTACAAAACTAGAAACTATATGAATTAATTAATTACATATTGGTGGGAATACTTTAATAAGTAGTTAATAAACTACATTAGTAAATAATTGATCGCCTAGAATAAGATTTGATTTTATAAAGTCCTAATTTTGAAACGTTTTTAAAACACACACACAACACTAATACATCATATTTATGAATTACAAGTCTTTCAAGGTATTCTTTTCGGCAACGCTTATTTATGTTAGTTTTCAGCTTGTAGGCTGTTCAAAAGATGCTGATCAGAAGCTAATAGAGCAAGGATCTCAAGGAATATCGTTTACCGTAGACGCTGTTGAATCGGAGTTATTAGCAAGCAGCGCTGTAGGGCGTACCACACTGAAATCTACTCCCAATGGTAGCAAACCTTTACTAAAGTTATTGCAACAGGAAGTGTACGAAATCGAAGATCAACCTTTTGAGGTTATAGCCTCAATTTATGAAGAAGCTTCATCGGCCTCAACGTATTCTTCCGGCAATGAAGAAAAAGCAAGTGTAGGGGCAACATCCGCAAAAACGACGATGCAGAATAATAGAAAGTATCGTGTTCTTCTGTTTGATAAGGACGATAAATTTATCACCGCGATGGATGGGACTGTTGGTGTAACGACGCCGTCGTATGCAGGGGCAAACAGAAATACGAAATACAAATGGAAAGCTTATTCCTATGATAGTAACGCCGATATATTGCCTGCCATTCCAGCGAATCCGACGCAAGCAAATTTCAATCTAACCAATACCAATGTCAGTGGTTTATTATACGCTTCCGGAGAAATTACAACCTCTAACACCGTTAACGATAATAATAAAGTCAATATATTATTCAAAAGACAAACTGCTATTATCGACGTTGTATTTAGTGGCCGAGGCATGTTTGACAAAATTTCGGCACTCTCTGGAACAGCTAGTCTTCCAATCTATACGTCGGGAACTTTTGACTTGAAACAAGGAGTTTACACAAGCTTTGCAAATCCTACCAACACGAGCGCTGTGAGTACGGCATCAACGGTTTCATCAAAAAACGATACGATTAGAACGCAAACTTTTTACACAGTCAATCCTTCTCAAGCCATCAATTCTTACGGAGTTACACTGACATCATTGACCTTTCCAACTGATCGTGGTACCAATCGTACATTCACTAATAATTTAAACTTTAGTTTCACCAAACCCTTTACGCCACAACTCGGAAAACGATACAAGATTATTATCGACTTTCTAACGACTTATCGAAACGTGAATAATTCGGGAGGTAATGTAGACTGGGCTTATCACAACCTATTTTATAACAATACGACAAAAGTGTATGGCTTTAGACATTACAATTCAAACGTTTATGAAAAAGGTGTTTCAGCTGGTGCCTCCAATAGTGGAGAGTACTTCAATTGGAAAGCGGCAAAGCCAGGGAATACGCAGGCAACGGGAGTCGTTGATCCCTGTACGTTAGTGTATCCTGCTGGGCGTTGGCGAATGCCAACTACGGCAGAGTTTAACACAATTGTTAATATTCCAAGCAGTTTATCAGGAACTATTCGAAAGTCTAATGCAAGATCTGGTGACCCTGTAAGGTATATCGACATTCGTTTAGGAACGGGTACATTTTCTCCATATGATGATTATACTAACGGTCTTCCGATGTTAATGCTTGGATATCGTGAGGCTTCCAGCGAAAACATTAATGGATACAATACTGGAACTTCCGGAACTGCCTATCTCTATTACTGGACGTCGACTGAAAGTACAGCAACAGCGGCTAATTATTTTACGATTAACAATAGTTCGGATGGTGGCACAGATATGAATGTTTCGAATACTGCAGCGGCTAAAACATATGGCTTCAATATTCGATGCGTAAGAAATAAATCTTACGTTTACCAGCCGAATATCAATTAGAAGAGGCGAAGAAATTTATATGGTTGATTACATGGAGAGCCCCGTAATGGGGCTTTTCTCTTTTTTAAAGAGGAATCAATAAATACGCTGTATTTGTAGCGCGCTCATCCGATAATAAAAAAATAGCGTCCCGTTAATTGGCTAACGAGACGCTTTTACACTTTTTGCATCACACTACTAATGCAATAACAAAAATATCAATAGTAGTTTGCAATTCAAAAGAAATTAATTTAAATATTGCAAAGAAGCGATAAAGCAACGTTTTACGCGGTGGCAGGATCTGAATGAAATAGCGTCGCAGCACGAAATAAATTGCACTTCCTTACGTCTTACACTCTCTTTTAGAGGTATCCTAAACAATTTCGTTTTTTTTTCTTGCCTTGCATGTAGATTATCGATTACAAATACGAAGCTAACTATTCGTTAATTATTGTCTTGTTAAAGAAAATATTCCATTAGTGTGATAAATTAAATCTTGCAACGTGTTTTATGTAGATTTTTCTTTACACTATTATCTTTATGTCTTTTGGGTAATTTAGGTGGTGATAGATTTAAATGTTTTAATATTTCGAAATAGCGTTTAATTTTGTCCCAGTTGCTTGAACATCACATTCACACTAACGAGCACTCACATTTATTTTTGTTTTTAATTCCAGAGACGAGTTCGAGCGACTATGCACTATTTTTTGTATAACGAAATTTTTATTAAAACATGAAAGTAAGAATTAACTGTTACGTGTCACCGGTAATTTGTTGTAAAACCGTGGCAATGGAGGAGGGTATTGCTGCGGGGTCAGCAACGTTAAAGCCTGGTAAATCTACGGATCCATTTGTTCCTGAGGTTGAAGATTGGACGGACAACGGAAGTCAAAGTAAAGATTTTGATGTCCTTTAATACCAAAAATTATTATCTAATAAAATTAAACAGACCAAAATGAAGATATTAATAGGGAATTTCCAATCACAAGTTATAAAACTATTGTTTTTAACCTCCTTTTTTTTCCTTACAACGAGTTGCGATAAGTCGAAGCAAGATGGGGACGCACCGCTAGATGGAACAAAATTAAAAGTGAATGTGAGTGGAATTGAGGATGAATTCAAAATTACTGAAATGAGTAGCTCCTCGAAGCCACAATTATCCGCAAAGGCATCCATATCAAGTAAGGAAGTAATGTCTACGTCGGGAGCTGTAGATGCCTTGGTAAGTCTAGAAGAGCATGCTTCAGTGAGGAACTTAGAAGATATAAGACTTACATCAAGTAGCACAAGCTCGATATCCCAAGGTGTCAAAGCGA
>JBEBRI010000101.1:0-14065 GCA_040394915.1 Sphingobacterium sp. | reverse complement strand
AGTCGCACCGCAATTACCGCGCTTAATAAAGGAGCAGCCTTACAGAATTTCGCACATAATACTGGCGAAGGTGGAATTAGTCAATACCATATTAGTGGAGGCGACTTAATCTGGCAAGTGGGTACCGGTTATTTCGGTTGTCGCGATGAAAACGGATTTTTCTCTGAAGAATTATATCGTGAGAAATCGACACGTCCCTATGTGAAGATGATTGAGTTAAAATTATCACAAGGTGCGAAGCCCGGCCACGGAGGTATCCTTCCGGCAGCAAAAAACACCCCAGAGGTAGCTGCAATTCGTCACGTTGTTCCGGGAACAGACGTTATGTCTCCTCCTGCACACAGCGCATTCCGCACACCAACTGAGATGATGCAATTTATTCAGAAGCTACGCGATCTTTCGGATGGAAAACCTGTTGGTTTCAAGCTTTGTATTGGTGATAAGAATGAGTTCTTAGATATCTGTAATGCAATGCAGGAAACGCAGATATTCCCAGACTTTATTTCGGTTGATGGCTCGGAAGGCGGTACAGGTGCTGCTCCACTGGAATTCACCGATAACTTAGGTATGCCTTTATACGATGCTTTGGCATTTGTAACGACAACCTTAATCAACTTTGGCTTGAAGAAGCATATAAAAATAATTGTATCGAGTCGAATCGTTACTGGTTTTGATATCTTAAAAGTTATTGCGTTAGGTGCGGATGCATGCTACAGCGCTCGAGGGATGATGTTCGCTCTAGGCTGTATTCAAGCCTTAAAATGTAACGAAGACGTGTGTCCAGTTGGGGTTGCCACACAGCAACCGCACCTTTACAAAGGATTGGATGTACAAGATAAATATGTACGTGTTGCTCAATTCCACAGAAATACACTTCGCGCAACAGTAGAAATTATGGAAGCCTGTGGTTTTAAAACGCTTGAAGATGTATCTGCCGATAAATTCTTCCGTAAGGTTGATAGTCAAAATACCTTGAGTTTCCATGAAATCTATTTTAAAAACACAGGTAAATTAGTGAACAACCGAAGCACGTTTGCTCCGGAAGTGTTCGACTAAATTCTTGACAATACGCCTATTTTACGTTATTAAAAACTATCTCTAGGATGGCTTGGGCTTGTCGCATAGACGTTGTATCGACCCCTTCCATAGCCTCGGAGATAGTTTTTTCTGCTTGTGCCATGCACTTATCTTTAATTCGATGGCCTTGTGCTGTTAAATAAATCTGATTTGTTCGACGATCCCCCGATCCGCTCACCCGAACTAATAGTTTCTGTTTTTCCAAATTGGAGATTAAACGAGAAATACTTGGTTTGTCACGAAAGGTAAGGCGTGCTAGTTCTTGTTGACTCAACCCTTCAGAATCCCATAAGAAATATAAAATACTCCATTGCTCGGCGGTGATATTTAATCCTATTTGCTTAAAATTTCGCTGTAAGCGGCGTCCTATTGCGGTTGAAACACGTCCAGTTAGGAACGAATAAAATTCATCCTGATATAGATTTGCAATATCCATTGTAATAATTGGGCTAATATGGTTAAAAGTTGTTGATGCAATTAAGAGATAAAATGAGAGAATTGCAAATAAAAAATTACAAAGTGATAATCAGCCAAAAAAATAATTAACTTTAAGGCTATGGAGACTATTTTTACAATACTACTTGTAGTTGGCGGAATCTTATATAAGGTATATGAAAACTATAAGGAAGAAATGGAGAAATCGAAGAAGCGTCTAGAAAAGCTACGACAGCCAGCTCCTGTACCCCATGCGGCTATCCCTACTAAAAAGACTGTAGAGCGGACAAGGATTCAAGACCTTGAACCAAATTCCAAGCCGTCAGAAAGCTTCCCAACGGGAGATAGCTATTCGCTAGAAGTTCAGCAAACAATGAATGAAGTGGAATACGCTCAAAAACAACGAGCGGAGCGACAACTGCGACAAAAGAAGGCCCAGCTTCATGATGAGGCTCACAATGAAATATTAGACCATAGTAAGTTTGATCTAAGACGCGCCATTATACAGCAAGCGATCCTAGAGCGCCCATACAAAGATTAATTAAACTCGTTACAGAATTTTAAATTGATCTTGATCGTCAAGGAATGGAAATCGATCTCTATTCTCTTCTAGATCTTTCGGATAGATGGTAAATGTATATAAATCTTCGTCCTCAGGCTTGTAATACACAACATCGCCATTAGGATTGATACACATTGATCCTCCAGAATAATAAACTTCATTGCCATCATGACCTACACGATTGACACCAATAACAAAGGCTTGATTCTCAATTGCACGTGCAGGTATCAAAGCACGCCAATGTTGTGATCGCTTGTCTGGCCAACTGGCTGTGTAAACAAGCAGATCGTAAGCGGCATTTTGATTTCTAGACCAGATTGGGAACCTTAAGTCGTAGCATATCATCGGACAGATCTTCCATCCTTTTAGCGGAAGAATAACACGGGATTCACCAGCAGTAAATACTTTATCTTCATTAGCCAAACTGAATAAATGTCGCTTGTCATAATGTACATAGCTGCCGTCTGGAGACATCCAAATAAAGCGATTAAAATACTTGCCTTCTTCCTCTATAATTAATGTACCAGCTATTACACAGTCAAATTTCTTTGAGGTCTCGTAGAGCCAGTGCATTGTTTTTCCGGACATCGTTTCTGCACATTTTTCGACATTCGTCGTAAATCCAGTATTAAACATCTCCGGTAAAATGATCAAGTCTGTTTTTTCTCGTAGCGCCGATAATCGCAAAGAAAGGTTTTGCAAGTTTTTATCCACGTTCTCCCAAAAAAGGTAGGCTTGAAATATTGTAATTTTTAGAGGCTCCATTTGCTAAAATCCTTTTCCGCTAAGTATTATTCTATTTACCAAATTAGCAAAAAACATGCAAATTTCATAATTACTTAACACGGTTCATCAACATGTCGGCTAACGCAAAAAGTTCCGTTTTATCCGTATCAGGCACAGCTATATCGCTTAATTGGTTGTATGCCAACTGCATAAAATGCTCTTTAAGCTGATTCGTATAATCATCAACGGCTAACTCGCTATACAATTTTTTCATACGATTAATCTTCTCTTCGTCACTTAGTTGGTTAGGAAACAAAAGATTTTCCAATTCCTGACGCTTATCGCCTTCGGCTAATTGCTGTGTCCGAATTCTCAGTATCGTCTTTTTATCGCTTAATATATCACCGCCAACTTGCTTTCCAAAATTAGAAGGATCGCCATAAACGTCTAGATAATCGTCTTGTAATTGGAAGGCTATACCTAAGTTTACACCAAAATCATAGATCAATTGTTGTTGCTCTTCGCTAGCATCTGCCAGGATAGCTCCCATTTTCAGTGCACCGCCGAGTAAAACGGATGTCTTCAATCGAATCATGTTCAGGTACTGTTCCTCCGTCACTTGTTCCGTACTTTCAAAATCCATATCCATTTGCTGTCCTTCGCAAACCTCCAAAGCGACTTGGTTAAACATTCGAAGTAACGCCGGTATTTTATGTGCTGGGGAATGAGCCAATTCTTCATAAGCTTTGACCAACAAGGCATCTCCTGAAAGGATTGCTACGTTGTCATTCCACTTAATGTGTACTGTTGGCATTCCTCTTCGCAGTGGAGCCTTATCCATAATATCATCATGGAGTAATGAGAAATTATGAAAATATTCAATGGCACAGCTTGCCGGCAATACTTCTTGCAGGTTTTCTTTACCAAACAAGCGCGCCCCCATTAAAACGAGCATAGGTCGAATACGCTTACCGGCTAAAGAAAGGATATAACGTATAGGATCGTAAAGATAAGCTGGGGATGGTGGAAAGCTGCGTTCTTGCAGATATTGACCGACGAGTAGACTGTAGGGGTGCTTTTCGAACATAATAATTTAATTAAGCGAAGATACTGATTTTTGAAATGAAACAGACTTTTGTGCTTTTGAATTTCAAGACAGCTTGTGTAACTTGCGTGAATTCACGACCATTCTATGCGCATTTTAATCATTCATAATCAGTACCAACATATTGGCGGCGAAGATTTCGTCATGCGACAAGAAATGGATATTCTGCTGAAAGATCATGAAGTGGAGTTATACTCCGTCAAAAACGTCAAAGGCGTAAAAGGATACCTTCAATATTTAAGATATCCTATTAATTGGTCTGAGACCCAGAAAATACGCCGCAAAATTGAAGCGTTTAAACCTGATATTATCCACATTCACAATATGCATTATGCATTAGGCCCCCTTTTTATTCTTCACTTAAAGAAATTAGGTATTCCTATGCTAATGACACTACATAACTTTCGACTCATTTGTCCTTCGGCAACGTTATTTTACGATGGAAACATTTACCTAGAGTCGATTAAATCAAATTTCCCCTGGAATGCCGTAAAGAAAAGAGTATTAGAAAACTCTTATATCAAGACCTTCTGGACGGCTTTTACGTATTGGTTACATCGAAAACTCGGAACTTTCAACCTAATCGATCAATACGTTGTCTTGTCGGATTTCTCTAAGCGGATATTTAAAGAGTCAAGTTTCCCGGTTTCTATAGAAAAATTCGTTGTGAAACCTAACTTCGTTGTGCAAACTGCACCCGACAGCATTGTTGACGATCAATCCTTTATCTATATAGGACGACTTTCCGAAGAAAAAGGAATTCTTCCTTTATTACATGCTTGGAAGGCAACAAATTACCCCTTAAAGATCTTTGGTACCGGCCCCTTACAAAGTGAGGTGGAACAGATTTGCAAGCATTCTTCAAATATTCGGTATATGGGTTTTCAGACGCGCGAGTTTATCAGCCGACACCTAGCAGGAGCCAATGCATTAGTTGTCCCATCGATTTGTTATGAAGCGATGCCGCTGTCCGTATTGGAAGCCTATGCTGCTGGAATACCTGTGCTTGCCAGCAATATTGGTATATTAAGCGAAATGGTTGTACCTTTGTATACAGGATTGTTATTTGACCCGCACCATCATACGGACGTAGTTAGCACACTTTCCGAATGGAGTAATCTAGATGAAGAGAAAAAAATAACGATTCGTGCAAATTGTCGAAAAGAATACCAACTGAAATATGAGCGATCATTAGTTATGAATCAGCTTATTGACATCTATCAAGAACTGTTGGAAAAGAAAAAAAGGAAAATAAGATGAACATCATTATAATGGACAGGCTTGGATTAGCCCCACAAATACAAGAAGCTTTAGCGACGGTTTATGACCCTGAGCTGAAGCCCGCAAACATCCTCGATCTGGGTTTAGTTTATGAGATTATTACCAAGGAAAATAGACAGGCCAAGATCGTCATGACGTTAACTGCACCTGGATGTCCTGTTGCAGGTGAGATCATGAATGAGGTTCAGCAAAAAGTAGCGGCTATTGATGGGATTGATGAAGCCCTAGTCGAGTTAACATTTGATCCCCCTTGGACTAGAGATATGATGACTGAAGAGGCCAAATTGGAATTAGGACTACTTTAGTCTTTCTCCATAGGACTTTCTACTATAAAATATTGTCGAAGTGCTTGTATCTGTTTCAGATTAAGCACTTTTTTTAGTTCCTCATCATTGGCTTCTTTTACCTTTTTAACCGATTTAAAAGTCTTCAAAAGCTTTTCTACGGTGACTTTACCAAATCCAGGGATGTTATCTAATTCGGATACAAATGTTTTGCGACTACGCTGATTTCGGTGAAATGTAATTCCAAAGCGATGCGCTTCATCACGTAAATGCTGAATAATCTTTAAGGTTTCTGACTTTTTATCCAAATAGAGTGGATATTGATCCCCTGGGTAGAATAGCTCTTCTAATCGCTTTGCGATCCCGATCACCGTCACCTTTTTTTCAATCCCTAATAATCTTAAACTCTTTAATGCAGCCCCTAACTGCCCTTTCCCTCCATCAATCACAATTAGCTGAGGTAGCTCCTGATCTTCATCCAACAGTCTTCTATAACGTCTAAAAACAGCCTCCTCCATTGTCGCAAAATCATTCGGCCCCTCAACAGTTTTTACATTAAAATGCCGATAGTCTTTCTTGGATGGTTTAGCATCTCGAAAAACTACAATCGCTGATACAGGATAATTCCCCTGTATATTCGAGTTATCAAAACACTCAATATGACGTGGAAGAACCGGCAAACGCAGATCCTTTTGCATTTGTTTTAAAACACGCTCTGTTTTTACTTCTGGATTTAACTTCTCATACTGTAAAAGTCGTTCCTTCTTAAAGTAGGCTACATTCTTTAACGATAAATCTAGGAGTTTTCTCTTCTCGCCCATCTTGGGAACGACAAATCGGTTGTCTTCGTTACCTTCAATATCTAATTCAAATGGTACGATGATCTCTTTTGAATGGCTCTTAAATCTAGATCGTATTTCAGGAATTGCAATTGCTAAGAGTTCCGCATCAGTTTCATCCAAGCGCTTTTTCATCTCTAGGGTTTGCGTTTGAATAATAACCCCATTAACTACCTTTAAGAAATTAACGAATGCGTAATTATCTTCCGATGCAATGCTGAAGACATCAACATTCGTAATTGACGAGCTTACCACCGTTGACTTACTTTGATAGTTCGCTAGCTTATCTAATTTGAGTTTGAATTTCATAGCGCCCTCGAAATCCATCTTCCCTGCGGCTTCTTGCATTTGATCTTTCAAACGGTTTGTTACGACGGTTATCTTACCGTTTAAGATGTCTTTAATATCGCTCAGATTTTGATTATAATCTTCTTCGGATTGATAACCCTCACAGGGTCCTTTGCAATTACCTATCTGATATTCTAAACATATTTTAAACTTCCCTTTTGATATGTTCTCTTGACTTAGATTTAAATTACAGGTTCTTAATGGAAAAAGTTCTCTAACCATATCAAGTACAATATGCATCATTCCAACGGATGCATAGGGTCCATAATAGCGAGAGCCGTCCTTGATATATTTTCGAGTCCAGAAGATACGCGGGAATCGCTCGTGTTTAATGACAATCCATGGATAGGTTTTGTCATCTTTAAGCATAACGTTATAGCGAGGTTGATGCTTTTTAATCAAGCTATTTTCCAATAACCAAGCATCAATCTCTGTATCAACGATCGTAAATGCAATGCGATTGATTTTACGAACAAGGACACGCGTTTTACTATTTAATTGATCTGGATTCACAAAATAAGAACCTACCCTATTCTTAAGATCCTTCGCCTTGCCTACGTAAATTAACGTTCCTTCCTTATCGAAATATTGGTAGACCCCAGGTTTATGGGGAATTTTGGTCAGTTCTTTCCTGTAATCAAATTCCATACTTGCATAAAAAAACCAGACCTCAATTTACGTAAATTTTCGGTCTGGTAAAGTATTCCTATCGTATATAAACTAGAATCCTAGTCGATCGTCTTCTGTCAATGGTGTTTCAGTTCTACTTGGATCATTCCCATAGAATTGAGAAAAGTTCGAACAATTCATCTCAAACCGTGTAATTCCTCCCGGTGGTTGTGGGAAATCATCCTGCGTATAGTGCAAATCCTTATCTGCATATACACGTTTCATAAATAACCCGAATACCGGCATGGCAGCTGCAGCTCCTTGTCCATATTGCATACTGCTAAAGCTAATACCTCTATCTTCTGCTCCAGTCCATACACCCGTCACGAGTTCTGGTGTAACCCCAATAAACCAAGCATCAGAGTTATCGTTAGTTGTACCTGTTTTACCACCAATTGGGTTCTTTAAACCACCGAAATTAGGATCCCAACGTAATCGATTACCGGTACCTCCGTCAACAACACCCTTCAACATGTCGACCATTGCATAAGCAGTTTCACTGTTTAATGCTTTGGTAACTTTTGGTGCTTTCTCATAGATTGGGGCACCATTCTTATCCTCAACCCGTAAAATCATCGTCGGCTCAACCCAAGTACCCTGATTAACAAAGGCTGAATAAGCTCCTACCATATCGAACAAGGAGGCATCGTAAGACCCCAAAGCAATGGATAGCTCGTTAGGAATATTTGAATTCACGCCCATTCGTTTAGTGAGATCGGCAACATTAGCTGCCCCAACTTCGTTAATCAAGTAAGCAGACGCATAGTTTTGTGAATATTTAATGGCATTTTTCAAGGTAATAGGATCTCCACCTTGCTGCGTTCCGCGAGGCGTCCAATTTCCATAAGTACGCGAATGGTTAGGAATTGAAACACAAGGTCCATAACCATTATCAATGGCATAGGCATAGACAAATGGTTTCGCTGTTGAACCTACTTGACGTGTTCCCAGGCGAACCTGATCATATTTGAAATGTTCAAAATTAATACCGCCAACCCACGCTTTAATGTATCCGGTCTTCGGCTCCATCGACATCATTGCATTTCTTAAAAATAACTTGGTGAAACGAATGGAGTCCATAGGTGTCATCGTTGTATCGATGTTTCCTTTCCAAGTAAACAAGTTCATTTGGACTTTCTTATCGAATTCCTTACGAATATCCTCTTCAGACATCCCTTCGGCCTTCAACGCAATATAGCGATCCGAGCGCTTCATCCCTTTCACCAAAAGATTTGCGTTTTTTCCGGTGAAAGCATTTCTACGCTTCCATTGTTTATCGAATTCACGTTGTAAGCGCGCCATCCACTCTTTTTGAGCGTCTTCGGCATGCTGTTGCATTTTATAATTAATCGGCGTATAGATTTTTAATCCATCACGATCTAAGTCATAAGGCGTACCATCTGGTTTAGTAATCGCCAAACGTTGAAATTCCTTCTTGATTTCTTCTTTTAAAACAGCGCGGAAATATGGTGCAAGCCCCTCACCATAATTTGAGATCGTTAATTTCAACCCTAATGGCTTTTCAGCGGCTTTGGTACATTCTTCTGCAGTGATAAAGTTTTGATCACGCATATTCGCCAAAACAAGATTACGGCGCTGTAAAGCTCTTTCCGGTTGACGTACCGGGGAGTATTGCCCTGGCCCTTTTAACATCCCCACTAATAATGCTGATTGTTCAGCAGTTAGCTTATCTGGAGTCGTATTGAAATAGGTACGCGCGGCTGATTTGATACCGAAGGTATTATATGCTCCGAAATCTACCGTGTTGAAATACATCATGATGATTTCTTCTTTCGTATAATTCCGTTCTAATCGTACCGCGGTAATCCACTCTTGAAATTTCTGCATGATACGCTTCACCGAACTTCTCGCCCGTTGTTCTCCGAACAAATTCAACGCTAACTGCTGCGTGATAGTACTTCCGCCCTGCTTATTCCCGCTAAGGGTTAATAAGACCGTCGATATCGTCCGTGAATAATCAATACCCGAATGTTCGTAAAATCGTTTATCTTCCGTCGATACTAATGCCTGTACCAAATACGGCGATAATTCAGCGTATTTGACATTCGAGCGGTTATGCACATAATAGGTTCCTAATATGCGATTATCATCCGTGATAATTTCTGAAGCTAGGTTACTTCTAGGATTTTCTAGATCTTTAAAGGTGGGCAATTTCCCAAATATACCAATGCGGACGCTGAGTAGAAATAACGCGCCAAACAATACCAGTCCAATTAAGATCTTCCAAAAATTACGTGAATATCTTTTTACGTCTTCTTCGGTAAGATTACTACTTTTTGCTTCTCTCTTCATTTGTTAATTAATGAAACCACGAAAGCCTCACTCACTGTGTGATAGTTTCGATTTCCTATAACATCAGTAAGTGTGCCAATTGTTAGATTACTTTGCAAAAGTACCATATTTTTCTGGACCAAACCGAATATAGGAAAAATGAAAATTATTTTTTCTTCATCCCTAGTTTACAGACTAGCAAATCTATATTGCGCGACATTGCCTACAAAATCACAGCAATCAGCTTGCTAGAAGCGATGGGAGTCCCTGTCGGAAATCTACGCTTTCAATATTCGCAATCAATTAACTACCTTCGCTTTTATATGCTGGCAAAAATCAATTCCAAATCGGGGCTATTTTTTATTTTTTTAACCGTTGTTCTAGACTCAATTGGACTCGGTATTATTATTCCCGTCATGCCAGCGCTAATAAAGGAATTAATTCATGGCGATATCAGTCAAGCGTCCTCTTACGGAGGTTGGTTAACTTTCTGTTATGCCTTTATGCAATTTTTCTTCGCAGCGGTATTAGGAAACTTGAGCGACCGATACGGTCGACGCCCTGTTCTGCTTTGTTCGCTGTTCGGCTTTGCTATCAACTACCTATTAATTGGCTTTGCACCCAGTATTTTTTGGCTATTTGTTGGGCGAATTGTGGCTGGGGTTACCGGAGCAAGTCATACGGTTGCCGCAGCATACATCGCAGACGTGAGCACTCCACAAAATAAAGCACAGAATTTCGGGCTACTGGGAGCAGCTTTCGGATTAGGGTTTATCATCGGACCAGTTTTAGGGGGATTGCTGGGACATTACGGTCCACGCGTACCGTTCTTTGCTGCAGCGGGCTTAACCTTCTTTAATTTCCTGTATGGCTATTTCATCGTTCCAGAATCTTTAAAACCAGAAAATAGACGTGCATTTAGTTGGAAGAATGCCAATCCCATCGGCAGTTTTAGACATATCGGTCGCTACGCAAACATCCAACCCTTAGTCATTTGTATTTTCTTAATCAATATTGCGGCTCATGCCGTACAAAGTACCTGGTCCTATTATACGATGGAACGCTTTCAATGGAATGAGCGGATGATTGGCTACTCACTCGGATTTATCGGCGTTTTATTGACCATCGTACAAGCCGGATTAATACGCGTTATTATTCCAAAACTGGGTATACCCAAGAGTATCACATTCGGCATTTTATTAAGTTGCATTTCTTTTTTAACAATGGCGTATGCAGGATCCACATTAATGCTTTATTTCGCAAGTTTTCTATATGTGTTTTCCGGAATTGCAGGACCGGCCATTCAAAGTTCGATTTCTAACCAAACCCCAGCAAATGAACAAGGTCAAATTCAAGGCGGCCTAACCTGCATTATCAGCCTCACGGCAATTATAGGACCCTTACTAATGACCAGCTTATTTTCATTCTTCACAAAAAAAAGCACCGTGCTTTATCTGCCCAGTGCTCCTTTTTATTTGGCCAGTATTTTAGGCCTTATAGCTGCTATAATTGCAATGCAATATTTTAGAAATCATCGTCCAGACTAACCTACTTTTTGAATTAAGCAAACTGCATAGGCGACGACACCTTCTTTTCTACCGATAAAGCCCATGGTCTCATTCGTCGTTGCTTTGATCGAAACATCTTCCACGGAGATACCCGCAGCAGCTGCAATATTTATCTTCATTTGGGGGATATAAGGCTTAATTTTCGGTGCTTCTAAACAAAGCATACCATCAATATTTCCTAATTCATATCCTTTTTCTTTAATCAAGGCAACGCAGTGCTTTAACAAATCTAAGCTGTTTGCGCCTTTCCATCGATCGTCTGTATTTGGAAAATGGTAACCAATATCTTCTAAATTAGCGGCACCTAAGATAGCGTCGCATATTGCATGAGCCAGCACATCCGCATCTGAATGTCCGAAAGCTCCCGCATGATGATCAAGTTTTACCCCCCCTACAATAAAGGGATGTCCCTCACGCATTTGATGCACATCAAAGCCAAAACCTACTTTTATCTTCATAATGTTACGAAGATACTGCAATATATTTTGTTAAAAAAATGAGTACAAAACGCTTTATACGCTTGAAATTTCCAACATTCCGCTACAAATCATTAAAAATCATCCCATACAGTGCAGGAAAGTCGATTTCCTCTAATATTTATTTACTACTTTTGGATTTTAAATCCTCATTATTTATGATGTATTCGAAAAAAATATTAATTCCAGCAATTTGCCTAACCTTCGGTTTATTAATATTTAGCTCGTGTAGTAAAAGCCACAACAGTGATTATTCGTCGAAAACCGGCGTCAAGTACAACGACCCTTACAATGGGGGGTTACAGATTAATCGTAAAGTTAAAGAAGCCCCAGGACCTGGTCTTGTCGGTATTGAAGGCGGAACCTTTGTTATGGGGGGTAGTTTAAATGAAGATTTAGGCTACGATTATGATAATGCGAAACGCCGCGTAACCGTTGCTTCTTTCTATATCGATGAGACAGAAGTTTCCAATGCCGATTGGTTAGAGTACCTGCATTGGATTGCGCAAAGCTATCCGGAAGATGGAAAAATGTATTATGATGCACTTCCAGATTCTTTAGTATGGCGACATCCCCTTTCTTATAATGAGCCTTACGTCAATTTATATTTCAGACATCCATCATTTCAAGATTATCCTGTCGTAGGTGTTAGCTGGGAACAGGCTAATGCATACTGCCAATGGCGTACAGATCGCGTCAATGAGCATATTCTTCGCGAGACTGGCGTTCTAATGGATTATAAAACCATGAACAGTCAGCAAACGAAGCCTGATGCAGCTTTTAACACGGAGTTGTATCTCAATGGTCAAATCCGTGGAGCAAATGTCGATGGAAAGAACATGCCTAAAGATAACAGTATCGGCGCTACTAAGGATGCTCGCCGTCCGGTTCGAATGGAAGATGGCGTTTTAAAACAACCTTATCGCCTACCAACAGAAGCCGAGTGGGAATATGCAGCATTAGGGTTAATTGGAAATTCAATGCAAGGCAACATCCAAACGGCACGTACTTATCCTTGGGATGGCTTAGGCGTTCGTTCTGCGCATCGTAAAACACAAGGGAAGATGATGGCTAACTTCAAAATTACCTCAGGTAATAATATGGGAGTTGCTGGAGACTTGAACGATGGTGGCGATATAACCGTTCCTGTTCGTGCTTATATGCCAAATGATTTTGGACTATATAACATGGCTGGCAATGTTAACGAATGGGTAAGTGATGTTTACCGTCAATTATCTTTTGAAGACTTCGAAGACTTTAATCCTTATCGTGGACATGTTTTTATGGATAACAAATATGAGGATGCGCAAACTCGCACGCTTGCCAAAGACGAGTATGGCCGACCGATCAAAGTTCCTGCAAAAGCAGCCCGTAAGCAAACTTGGGAAGAATTACAGCAAGCAAAAACTATCGATTCCATCAACATGGGCGCTGCAACGGCTTACGATAATGATGTTCGTGGTTATCTAGACGAAGAACAGAAAGCATTGTTTGGCAAAGTTACTTTAGTGAACGATAAATCGCGCGTCTATAAAGGAGGTTCATGGAATGACAGAGCGTACTGGTTAAACCCGGCAACACGTCGTTTTGCCCAACAAGATCAATCGAGTGCAATGATTGGTTTCCGTTGTGCGATGACAATGGTTGGAAACATCTATGGTCCTGCCGCTAAAACACGTGGTCGATAGATCAAAAAAAAATATTACATAATAGAAAAGGGCTTTGAATTATTCAAAGCCCTTTTCTATTATGTGAATACGAAGGAAGTCTTACACTGTTACTTCTTCGTTTACAAATTCATCATATAAATCTCCGAACGCTTCATAATCATCATCAGATGCTGGAGCAAATAATCGGATATTGTTGTCTTTAATGTAAGACATAATTTCTGGATTGATATTCTCGTCAGATTTAACCACAACGTCAGTAAATGACAATGCTCCTTTTGTTAAATCAACAAAGCTACCCGAGCCATAAGCTGCTAAATCTGCTGCATCGATATCCACCTGTGCGGCCAACTCAGCGTATCTGCTCCCTACGGACGCCTCAGCAAAGTCTTCCTCATATAAAGAGTAAAATACTTTCGCATCTTTAAATGTTGGATCATCTTTGTAAGCCGTCTTTAAGTAAGCTGGTACCATCGCAGTAAACCAACCATGGCAGTGTACCACATCAGGAGACCAACCAAGCTTCTTAACAGTCTCTAAAGCTCCTTTGCAGAAGAACAATGAACGCTCGTTGTTATCTTCAAAGAACTTCCCACTCTCATCACGAAAGACCTTCTTTCGCTGGAAATATTCCTCATTATCCAAGAAATAAACTTGCATCCTTGCCGCAGGCAAAGAAGCCACTTTAATAATTAGCGGATTATCATTATTGTCCACCACAATGTTCATTCCCGAC
>JBEBRI010000100.1:0-14136 GCA_040394915.1 Sphingobacterium sp. | reverse complement strand
AAAATTATGTATTTTTAATCACTGAAAAACTGTATCTATTTTTCAGGACTAGTCAAACTTCAGGCATGTTGATTACGATTTTTGGAAAAAATGCCTTAAGTTTGCCTAAATAAATCCATAAATGAAACAATCGATATTATTAGATGGACCCAAGTTTCAGATTACGCTCAAGCGATTGTCTCAACAATTAATCGAAAATCATGGGGATTTCAGTAATGCCGTAATTATTGGTATTCAACCGCGCGGAACTTATTTAGCAAAGCGCTTGATTCAGGAGATTAAGGAAATGACTGGAATTGAAGTGCCGCTAGGTATCTTGGATATCACCTTTTACCGCGATGATTTCCGAATGAAAGGTCAGTCGCCATTACTGGCAAACAGTACGCTAATCGATTTTATTGTAGACGATAAAGATATCATTTTCGTCGATGATGTGCTCTGGACAGGGCGAACGATTCGATCGGCAATGGATGCCATTCAGGCATTCGGAAGGGCCAAGCGTATAGAATTAATGGTGTTAGTTGATCGTCGATTCTCTCGACAAATTCCTATTCAACCAGATTATATCGGCATTCAAGTCGATTCTATCGATTCTCAGAAGGTTATTGTAAGCTGGAAAGAAGTAGATGACAGCGATAGCATTGTGCTGATCACCGAGAAGAAATAGTGATTTTTTATTGTTTAACATTTAACGAATGTCAACTTCCGAACAACTTAGTACCCGCCATCTATTAGGTATAAAGGATTTAAATAGTAACGATATTCAATTGATTTTGAATACCGCTACAAATTTTAAAGAAGTTTTAAACCGCCCCATCAAAAAGGTGCCTTCTTTAAGAGATATCACGATTGCGAATGTCTTTTTTGAAAATTCAACACGTACAAGATTATCATTTGAATTAGCCGAAAAACGTCTTTCCGCTGATATCGTCAATTTTGCGGCCTCTTCTTCTTCTGTGAGTAAAGGGGAAACCTTAATCGATACAGTCAACAATATTCTTGCCATGAAGGTGGATATGATTGTGATGCGACATCCATATGCCGGTGCCGGGGTATTTTTGAGCAAACATGTGAATGCGCAGATTGTCAACGCTGGGGATGGAGCGCATGAACATCCAACTCAAGCGTTATTGGATTCATTCTCTATTCGCGAGCGTTTAGGGGATGTTGCCGGTAAGAAAGTAGCCATCATCGGGGATATCCTCCACTCTAGAGTAGCCTTGTCAAATATTCTCTGTCTGCAAAAACAGGGCGCAGAAGTGATGGTTTGTGGACCGACAACGCTTATTCCGAAATATATCGGCTCATTAGGTGTTAAAGTGGAGCATGATTTGATGAAGGCGTTAAATTGGTGCGATGTTGCAAATATGCTTCGTATTCAGTTAGAGCGTCAGGATATAGCGTACTTCCCATCGTTGAGGGAGTATTCGATGTTGTATGGTTTGAATAAAGAGATCTTAGATTCGCTAAATAAAGAAATTGTTATAATGCATCCAGGCCCTATCAACCGAGGGGTGGAGATTACTTCGGATGTAGCTGATAGCAGTCATTCCATTATACTGGATCAAGTTGAAAATGGAGTTGCTGTTCGCATGGCTGTATTGTATTTATTGGCCGGTCAACGCGGTAGTTAAAAAAAGAGATAATCTCTAATCCGTATACAATGAAGGGCTGTCGATTAAGACGGCCCTTCGCTGTATAATATAATACACAGAATCTTCATCTGTGGGTAACATTCCTTGTTGTATTTTTAGGATAGCAATATAATGTTAAACATTGTTAAAATACCTTGGTTATTAACAGGTGTTAACAACTTTTGAGGAAAACATTCAAGTTATCTTTTAATTTCGTAGGTTGAAGATATTGTATCACAAAGCCAAGGTTTTGGAGACAATGTTTTGTTATTGGAAAGCATTCATTAAATAGGAGTAATCATCGTATGTATAAAAAAATTTACCAGGTAGGTGTCGCGTTGAGCTTGATGAGTACACCTGTATTCGCACAGCATTCCGCTTGGCAAGAGGTGAACAAAGCTTATAAGGAGGGTTTAGAGCTATATGAGCGTGGCAAATACAGTTCAGCGGCAAAGCAGTTCGATATCGTAGAGGAGATCCGAACGAAATCTACACTTCAACTAGACGAAACTGAAGAGTTAAGTTTACTAAAGGAGAATGTTCGATTCTTTCAAGCCGTTTGTGCTTTAGAACTTGGTGAATCCGATGCAGAGAGAAGATTTCTAAAATATATTCGTGATTACCCGGCTTCTGCAAATTCTAAAGCTGCTTACTTCCAAATCGGTAAATCGTACTATGCTAAGCAAGATTACGCAAAAGCCATCGAATGGTTTGAGAAAATCGATAGTAAGAATTTAGCTGGTGCTGAAAATACGGAATACAGATTTAAACTTGCATATGCTAAGTTTATGACCGGCGATTACGAAGCTTCGAAGCCTGTTTTCACGGAATTAAAGGATAAATCGGGCCAATATCAGGAAGCATCAATTTATTATTATGCTTACTTGAGCTATTTAGATCAGGAATATAAAACAGCATTAAACGAATTTGAACGTTTAGAGGGGTCAAAAACATATGAGAACTCGTATCCGTACTATCTTACGGCATTAGACTTCTTAGACAAACGTGATGATGAGGTATTAGCTTACGCACTTCCAAAACTGCAAAGTACAAAGCAAGAGAGCGAGACAGAAATGTTTCGTATCGTAGCGGCGACCTACTTTATCAAAGGAGATTTAGGAAAGTCCAAAGAATATTACGATAAGTTCCAAGCGCAAGATCAAGGAAAGACTCAAAATAATCAAGATAGTTACCAAATTGGTTATATCAACTATAAATTGGGGAACTATGAGAAGGCAATCCAGGAGTTAGAGAAATTGAATGAGCCAGATGCGTATTTCCAAAGTGCAATGATTACCCTCGGGGATTCATTCTTAAAAACTGGAAATAAACAGAGTGCTAGAAATGCGTTCTTCCGTGCATCGAAGTTAGACTTTGATCCACAATTGAAAGAAGAAGGTTTATTTAACTATGCTAAGTTATCATATGACTTGGAATTCCACCAAGTTGCACTAGATGCCGTTCAGGAGTATATTAAAACTTATCCTAAATCGAAGCGTAATGAAGAAACAAAAACATTATTAGCGGAGGTTTTATTAAGTACTAAAAATTACCGTGCTGCTGTAGATGTTTTAGAAGACCTAGATAGAAGAAGTAAGGAAGCAAATGCTGCCTACCAAAAGGTGACTTTCTACCGTGGTTTAGAATATTATAATGAGCGTGCTTTTGAAAACGGTATATCGATGTTTATGCGCTCTGAAGCGAATCGTTACGATGAGGAGATTTATGCTCTATCAACGTATTGGAAAGCAGAAGCAATGTATGAGGTTCGCAAGTACAAAGAAGCAGTTGCCAACTTTAATAAGTTCTTACAATTGCCTGCGGCGCGTAAGACTGATGTATACAATTATGCGAATTACGCTTTAGCCTACGCTGCCTTCCGTGCAGACAACTATAGCACTGCTGCCAACTATTTTGAACGCTTTTTATCCGGCGGAGGAAAAGATGGTATTGACTTAAATACTAGAAATGACGCAATGGCGCGTGCTGCCGACTCTTACTTAGCCATTAAGAACTACAGTAAGGCCGCGAATTATTACGATCGTTTAATTGCTTCTGGAGCGCAATCTCAGGACTACGCTTTATTTCAAAAAGGTATTTTATTAGGACTTCAAGGAAATAACCAAGCGAAGATCGAAACGTTGAATTCTGTAATGGCCAAGTATCCGAAATCAAACTATGCGGATGATGTTGCCTTCGAGGTTCCATATACTTACTTCTTAATGGGTCAGCATGATTTAGCGATCACCGGCTTACAAAAGATGGTCGAACAGTACCCAAGAAGTTCCTATGTGCCTAGAGCATTAACGACAATCGGATTAGTACAGTACAACAAAGACGATAATGATGCTGCGTTGGCTACTTTCCAACGTGTCGTTAATCAATATCCAACAACCGACGAAGCAAAACAAGCATTATCGTCGATCGAAAATATCTACTTGGATAAGGGAGATGCATCTGGATACATTCGCTATGCAACAAGCACAAATATTGGAGACTTAAGTACTGCAGAGCAAGATGCGCATGCATTCTCTGTGGCACGTACTTTATTTGATAGAGGTAATCACCAAGCAACTGTGGAAGCTGTAAATGCATACTTCGATAAATTCCCGAAACCTATTCAAGAGAAGCATGCACGTTTCTTGCGTGCAGAGTCTAATGCTGCATTAGGTAAGGACAAAGAGGCCATGCATGACTTCAATATCATTATGAATGATTGGACGTCTGCCTATACAGAGCGTACTTTAATTTCTGTAGCGAAGCTGCATTTACGTAATAAAGCGTATAACGAGGCTGTTCAGGTATTAAAGAAACTAGAATTAACGTCTGAATATAAAGAGAACTATGGCTGGGCAGTGAATAACTTACTGGTAAGTTACTTTAACATCGGCGACTATGCAGAGACATTAACTTATGCCAATATCATCAAGAAGTATGAAAAGGCTTCTGAAGAAGATGTTGCGAAGGCGCATTTATATGCTGCAAAAGCTTATTTAGCAACAAGCAAAGGTTCTGAGGGAATGAAAGAACTAAACCTTGCGGCGTTAAAATCAAAAACAGAAACTGGCGCTGAAGCACGTTATCTTGTAGCAGAACAACAAGTGAAGAACAAGAACTACGATGGTGCGATCAAGTCAGCGATGGATATTTCAGATTCTTTCTCATCATACGATCTTTGGGTTGCTAAAGGATTTATCTTAATGGCCAAAGCCTATATTGGTAAGGGCGATAAATTTCAAGCGAAGTCTACATTGGAAAGTATTATTGACAACTACGAAAATACCACAGATGGTGTGTTGGAAGAGGCAAAGAATCTATTAGCAACAATTAAATAAGAATAGGAAAAGATGAAGTTGAATACTATAGTAAAACAATCTGCGCTTTTAACCGTATTATTGGCCATGGGATCACAAGCCTATGCGCAACGTGATACTACGACTCGACCAGTGACACTAGATTCATTTGATATTGTTCGTGACTACCGACCTATTCTTGCGGATGCTGTGAAAATCCGTCGTAGCCCTGATATGTCAAACAAGAGGGAATATATGCCGAAGCTAAACTATGGCAATGTACCGGATAAAAAATTAGATATTAATACGGGGCTTAAGGAGCTGAAAATCATGGAGACTCCCTTCTCTAAGATCATAGACCATAATAGCAATTACGTGAAGTTAGGCGTTGGTAACTTAGGAACTATTCTAGGTGAAGCCTATTTTGCTGTCGAAGATTATGAAGATATCCGTTTCGGAGGTTTTGTAAAACACCTCAATCAAAAAGGGAACCTGGATGATCAGAAATTCTCTAGACAAGAAGTTGGTGTGTTTGGGCGTCGTATATTTCCAATGTTCACTTTAAACGGTTTAATTGGATACAATGGATTTGGTACTCGTTTTTACGGAATACCTTACGATGTAGATAAGAATAATTTGAATCCTACTCGTGAAGCACAACGCTTTAATGATATTTATTTTTCTGGTGAATTAACAAGTAATTATGATCCAGCAAATGAGGATGCCGTAAGCTATTCTGTAAAGGCAGATGCTTATACCTATAAAGACAAGTTTGACGGGAAGGAAAACTCGATTGCTTTATCTGGATATTTGAATAAGCGTCTTCGTACTTTTAATGTTGGAGCAAATGTAGCCTTGGATTTTAATAGTATCGGTGGCGTAAATACACCAGATGGTAATTTGAACAACTCGATTGTCAATGCCAATCCTTACATCAAATTCAAAGGTGATAACTACAACATAACACTTGGAGCGAACATCGTTTCTGAATTTGGTGATAGCACAAGGTTTAACATCTTCCCAGTAGCAGAGATTGATTTCTCATTAGTACCGGGATACTTCTATATTTTTGGAGGGGTTAAAGGTGGTGTAGAGAAAGGCTCTTTCCGTAGCTTTACCAAAACAAATCCTTATTTAGGTCTTACACCAAATATCATGAATACTGTAGAACGCATGAATATTTATGGTGGTATTAAAGGGAATGCTGGCGCAACATTCGGATATAAAGTAAAAGCATTCTATAGACAAGTTGAAGGTCTTCCAATGTTTGTAAATAATATCGATCGTCCCTTCCAATTTGACTTAGTTTATGATGGCGACGGCGATAAAGCATTAAAGCATGTAGGTATTGAAGGAGAAATCAATGTTCGTTTATCGGCATTAGTAAACTTAGGTGGACGCTTGAATATTGATAACTACACTACAGTATCACAAGAAGAGGCATGGCATTTGCCTAAGATGCGTTTAGCGGCGAATGCAAGATTCAATATCTCTGAGAAATTATATATAGATGCAGAGGCGTTATTCCACGGAAACGCAACAGCTCGCGAATACACCTACACAGTAGATCCTGTCACCAATATGGCGACCCCTTCTGCTAGCTATGAAAAAACAACAATTCCATCATTCTTTGATTTGAGTGCAGGGGCGGAGTATAAAGCGACGAAGCAATTGGGCATTTTTGTGAAGGCAAATAATATGTTCAATACTGAATACTCACGCTACCTATATTATCCGAAACTAGGATTTAATATTTTAGGTGGTATTAATTTTTCGTTTTAAGTCGACAAACTTTAACTTTGCAGCTTTAACGCAACAATGGATTTAGGTAAATACATTCATCAACTTTTGAAACGCAGGAACGAAGTCTATGTGAAAGGCTTAGGTACGTTCAAACGTATCCACACATCTTCGGTCTACGACGAGAAAAAGGCAATGTATCTGCCTCCTGTAACTTACTTGGAGTTCGACGCTAAATCGAAAGACGGATTTGATTTTGTGGACTACGTTCAGCAATCTCAACAACTATCTCGTACTGATGCCGAACAAGTAGTCGAGGAGCAAGTCATTCAATTGTTGGAAAACATTAAAGACCATGGAGTTGGTGTTTTGCATCACTTAGGACAGTTTATTAAACATGGGAACTCTTTAGTGTTTAAAGCGGAGGATCTCTCGGGATTTCATTTGCAGCCAGTCGAAGGCACGCAGGAAGAAGTTCCAGTACAGCCAATCGCTGCTGAAGTAGATTCAGTAGAGACTGAAGTTGAAGAACCAGTTGACGAGGCTGCAATTGATGAAGTAGATAATGTGGAGGAGCCAGAAGTTGAAGAGCCAGCAAATTTAGTAGAAGAGCCAACCTTGTCTGAAGTAGAACCTTATTTGGAACAAGAGGTCAAATCTTCAAATAAATCGACCTGGTATATGATCGCTGCAATTGTAGCGCTAGGAATTATTGGAACATTATTCTATTTAAATCGTACAGCACATACGCCGGAACCTCAATTAACAGATAGTGTTGCTCAATCACCTGTTTCTACAGTAGATACGGTAGTTACCGCGCAACAAGATACATTGGCAAACTCAGTAGATAGCATCGCTATAGACACCGCGAAAAAAGTAGTAAACTCGGAAGAAAAGCCTTTAATACCAGCAAATCACCATTATCAAGTCGTTATTGGTTCACATAGAACTTTAGCGCAGGCCTATGAACAAGCAGAGTCGTTTAATAAAGCAGGAATAACATCTGTTCGAGTAATACCGAGTAAGCTCGCGAAGAACCTGAAAAAGGTTATTTGGGATTCTTATGAGACGAAAGAACAAGCGGATTCTGCTTTAAGGTATGTACAAAAACGATACGTTGCCGACGCATGGTCAGGACCTATTAATAAATAAGTAAATCAATCAATCAAAACAGCATACAATCATTTAACTATGTCATTAGTACAGACCCCACTCACCGTTGATACCTTAAATCAAGTTCAACAACAAACGGTAGCTTTAGCTACTCAAGAGGATTTAAACTTAATCCAACTTTTGATGAAAGGTGGATGGATTATGATTCCTATTATTCTATTATTCTTTTTAGGATTAGTAATCTTTTTCGAACGTTATATAACAATCAGTAAGGCTGGAAAGTCTGAAGGTGGTTTATTAGCGCAAGTAAAGAGCAATGTGCTTTCAGGTAAACTTGATGCAGCAATGGCGGTTTGTCGTTCTTCAAACTCAGCGTTAGCGCGTATGTTGCAAAAAGGCTTGACCCGTGTTGGTCGCCCAATTAAGGATATTGAAGGAGCGATTGAAAACCAAGGTAAACTAGAGGTATCTCGTTTAGAGAAAAACATTAATATCCTAGGTATTATTGCCGGTATTGCGCCCATGTTAGGTTTCGTAGGAACGATCTTCGGGGTAATCCAAATCTTCCGCGACGTTGAGGTTGCAGGTGGTATTGATATTGGCTCTGTTTCTGGAGGTTTATACGTAAAAATGATTGCATCAGCGTCAGGTTTAACGATTGGTATCTTAGCTTACATTGGTTACCATATCTTAAACATGATGGTTGAGCGCTTAATCCTTCGCATCGAGACTGATGCTATCGAGTTTATCGATCTATTGGATGAGCCTAGCCTGTAATCTTTTTTTTGAAAACCCCTTGAGCGAGAAAAAATGAATTTACGCAATAGAAGAAATAAACCTACTGCAGAGGTGCACACAGCAGCCCTGAATGATATCATGTTCTTTTTGATGTTATTCTTCCTGTTGGCATCTGCAGTATCTAATCCGCAGGTGGTCAAATTGCTCTTGCCTAAATCAAGCGCAGGAGAGCAGTCTGTGGCGAAGAAAACGATGACCATTTCCATTACTAGCGATTTGTTATATCATGTCGATAAACAAGCAGTTCCTTTGGAATCGTTGGAATCATTGATCCAATCCAATATGGCTACTGGTGAAGAATTGACTATTATGCTTTATGCGGATAGTACTGTTCCCATTCAGAATGTAATTTCTGTAATGGATATCGCGAACAAGTTGAAGGTGAAGATGGTTTTGGCAACAGAACCTAAGAAAGACTAAAATAACAAGACCGCATTAAACGTTTTTAGTTTATGAAGGTCGAAATTGGACAGCATTTAGGATATGTATTACAATCAGTATCAAGAAGAAAATAACCTACCAAAGGCACTTGGGATATCATCCTTAGTTATGGCGGGCTTGCTCGCTATCGGATTCTTCATTGTGTTTTCGGAAGATATTCCTGAGTATGGAATGGGCGGTATTATTGTAAACTACGGTACGTCTCCAGAAGGTATGGGCGATGATTATATGAGCGTCGACGAGCCTTCTATGGACGAGAATGCCAACAATGTCCGTCCAGATAAAATTGATCCGACGAGCACACCTATTCCGACGCCAACACAACAAACGGCAGACAAAGCGGTTGCAACTCAGGATGTCGAAGAAGCGCCCGTCGTGAATAAGGCTGAGAAGCCAGTAAAGACAGTCGCTGAGCAATCTACTGCGGTGAAGAAAGACGCAACGCCCGCTGTTAATCCGAATGCGCTGTATAAGGGTAAGAAAAATAATGCAAAGGGAACAGGAGATGGTACGGGTTCAACACCGGGTAACCAAGGTTCTAATCTCGGCGATCCATTAGCGAGTAACTACGGTGAGGGAGGATCAGGTTTCGGGAACATGATGCTTTCCTTAGAGAATCGTCGCTTTACCGTGCCTCCCAAAATTGAGGACAACGGTCAACAAACTGGTGTTGTTAAAATCGAATTTACTGTAGATAACCGTGGAAATGTGACTCGAGCTAGACAGGCGAAAGGAACAACCATTGCCGACTACAGCTTAATCCAGAAATGTATAAACGCGGTTCAAAAATCGCGTCTAAATGAGCTGCCAAATGCTCCAACTTCTCAAACTGGATTACTTACCTTCAGATTCAGAGTTAGATAATAATTCATCATATGAAAACATTTGCAGAGGTAATCGAGTACTTGTATGCTCGATTACCTATGTTTACACGTGATGGCGCTTCTGCCATCAATCCCGATGTAGATAACACCTTGCTATTATGTGAAGCATTGGGTAATCCACAGCAGCAGTTCAAATCAATTCATATCGCCGGTACCAATGGTAAAGGTTCAACATCGCATATGATGGCCTCGGTATTACAAGCATCCGGACATAAAACCGGGCTTTATACCTCTCCCCATTTAGTTGATTTTCGAGAACGAATTCGTATTGATGGTCAAATGATCCCTCAGCAAAATGTTATCGATTTTATCAACGCTAATCAGACATTAATTGAAACTATCAAGCCTTCCTTTTTCGAAGTGACTGTCGCTCTAGCGTTTGATTACTTCGCGAAGAATAAGGTGGATATTGCGGTCATCGAAGTAGGATTAGGGGGGCGACTAGACAGTACGAATATTATTCATCCTGTACTCAGTATGATTACCAATATAGGTATGGATCATATGAACGTATTGGGCAATACGTTGGAAGAAATTGCTGGAGAGAAAGCCGGAATTATTAAAGAAGGTACGCCTGTTGTGATTTCCGAACGACAAGCGTCTATTCAACATGTTTTTCAAAATAAGGCAGCAGCGTTGAACGCTCCGCTCTATTTTGCAAATGACTATTATCAGGTAGCAGCGGTAAATCGAAAGAATGATGGACTTTATATTGATATTTTAGATAAAGCAAAGCTAGTTTCGACAAATTGGCATTTAGATCTTGCTGGTGGATATCAACAAAAGAATATTTTAGGGGTATTATGTGCTGTTGATAAGCTTCGAGAGTTAGGCTTGAATCTTCCTAATGAGCAAGTTGTTTATGGATTAGGCCATGTACAAGAATCTACAGGCTTACGTGGAAGATGGCAGACGCTTAGCGAACATCCATGGATTATTTGTGATACCGGTCATAATGAAGATGGCATTCGTGAAGTATTGGCGAATCTAGCTAGTTTGTCATACGATAAATTGCATTTTATTTTTGGTGCGATGCGTGATAAAGACTTATCTCATATTTTACCTCAGCTACCGAAAGATGCAATTTATTATTTTGCAGCTCCTGACATGCCGCGTGCTATGCCTGCGGATCAACTGCGTGAACTTGCCGCAACGTTTGGATTAAAGGGGAATGATTATAATCGTATTTCAGACGCTTTCCTTGCCGCGAAACAACAAGTCAGGGATAATGAGTTGATATTTATCGGCGGAAGTACGTTTGTCGTTGCCGATGTGCTAACTAATCATTTTTAGTTAGCTCACCGCGAATACTTTGTTGAACCCAATAAGCTACTTCCTCCTGACTCTCTAATTCGCCCTGTAGATACATTAGCTTGGTTACAGCGGTCTCAAAGGTCATGTCGTAACCGTTGAGCACCCCAATCGCTTCAAGGCCTTGAGAGGTCTCATAGCGTCCTAATTCCACCGAACCAACTTTACATTGGGAGATGTCTAGGATGTTTTTGCCATTATCTACTGCCTCTTTAAGTAAATCAAGGAACCACTGATCGGTCATTGTATTTCCTGAACCAAAGGTTTCCATGACGATTGCTCGAACATCAGAATCCAGTACGGCTTTAATAGTCGATTTATTGATACCGGGGAATAATTTCAATACGGCAACACGGTCATCAATCTTATGATGACTAATGAATTCTTTACCGGTATTGTCTTGCAATACTTCCTCATTGTATCGAATATGTATCCCTGCCTCAGCTAATACGGGGTAGTTAGGTGAGCGGAATGCTTCAAACTTATCTGAATTATATTTGAAAGATCGATTTCCGCGGAACAACTTATTGTCGAATAGAATACATACCTCTTGGATAATGGAACGCCCGCCTCGCTTTGCAGAAGCAATCTCGAGTGCAGTCATGAGATTTTCACGCGCATCTGTGCGAATTTCTCCTATTGGCAACTGTGAGCCAGAAAGAACAACCGGCTTTTGTAGTCCTTCCAATAAGAAACTCAGCATCGATGCCGAATAGGCCATTGTATCGGAACCATGCAGAATAACGAATCCATCGTATAGCGCATAATTTTCCTTAATAAGCTGCGCCATTTCTAACCAAATGCTAGGGCGCATATTGGAAGAGTCAATTATTGGCTGGAATGAATGAACAGTCAGTTTATAATTCAATCGACTTAAATCAGGCAGGTTTTTCGCGATAAGTTCAAAATCGAAGGGTATAAAGGTCCCCGACTCAGGATCTTTGACCATCCCGATTGTTCCCCCTGTGTAGATTATAAAGATATTATTCATGGAAAATTAGATACTAAATAATTCTTTCGAATTTTGTGTTGTTATGTGAGCGATCTCTGCTAATGGACGTTCATAGATGTCTGCCACTTTTTGAGCAACATAGAATAGGTAACTGCTTTCGTTTTCTTTGCCGCGGTAGGGTACCGGTGCCAGATATGGAGCGTCCGTTTCTAAGATAATATGTTGTAATGGGATGTTTTTTAATACGGCGTCCAAACCTGCTTTTTTGAAAGTAACCACGCCGCCAATTCCAAGCTTAAACCCTAAATCAATAGCGCGTTGCGCCTGGGCTTGATTTCCCGTGAAACAATGAAATACACCGAAAAGACGCCCATCCTGATGTTGATCTAACACTTCGAAAACTTCATCAAAGGCTTCTCGACAGTGGATGCTAATCGGAAGACCCATTTCCTTCGCCCATTCAATTTGTTGTGCAAAGGCATCTTGTTGGATATTCAGCGTTGTTTTATCCCAATATAGGTCTATACCGATCTCCCCAATGGCGTATATCTTAGTTTCGGCGATCGCTGACCGAATAGTCACTAATTCGTCGCGGTAATTCTCTTTGACGCTGCAGGGATGCAAACCGAGCATCGCAAAGCAATTTGTTGGATATGCTAAGCAAGTTTTCTGCACTTGGGGAATCGACTCCACGTCCACATTCGGAAGAAACAATCGCGTGACGCCATTTTCGAAACACCGCTGCATTTGCTCGCCAAGCAAGGCAGTTCCCTGATGATAGTAGATGTGGGTATGCGTGTCGGTTAAAATAAGCTGTGGTTCGTTGTTATTTCCTTCCATGGCCCCTAAGTTAATATATTGTTACCTAAACTGCCTTATCGGCATAAAAAAAAGCGGTTTTTTAAATAAAAACCGCTCTTCATTGAAAATATATTAATATATCGTCTTAATTCGCTGGAGCTTGATTAGGAACTTGCATTTGAGGCATTGTTGGAGCCGCAGGTTCACCTTTTGGACCAGCAATGATATCCACAATCTCTACATCAAACACTAATGGAGCGTATGCCGGGATTTCACTTTGTTGCTGACGCTCACCATATCCTAATACAGAAGGAATAATTAACGTCGCTTTGCTACCTTTTTTCAATAATTGAAGACCTTCAGTCCATCCTGGAATAACAGGAGTGTGACCAATGCGAACGCGCAATGGCTCGTAAGGACGCATAGCGTTGAATTTATTGTTTTTCTTCGCTAATTCTACATTATTGGTGTCGAAGATCTTTCCGTTAGTTAATGCACCAGTGTAGTTGATAACGACTGTATCACCAACAACAGGATTCGCACCAGTACCTTCTTCTTTGATTACGTATTGTAAGCCTGAAGCTGTTTTCTTAGGTTGTAACTTGTTTTTCTCAATGTAAGAAGCAATTTTACCCTCTTCCGCTTTTTTCAAACCTTCCATTTGTGCTAAGTAGTATTGGTTTACTTGCTCAAATAAAACAGAATCCGTTAAGTTACCTCTTTTGAAAAGTTTTCTAACTTTGATCGTGTACTCAATGTATTTGTCAGCAAACTCTGGTTTTGGTTGTCCAGTTCTAGCTGCCATCGTATCTAAGTTTAATTTAAATACCGCGCTATCACCTTCGCCTAACATCTTCAAAATGGTGTTGTTGTCACCAGGATAGGCACCCGCTTGCTGCATTAAAGAGTCAGGCATAATCGGAGCGATTTGCGGTAACCCTAAATCATATGTACTTGCTAGAAGTGAATCGCGATCTGTCTTTACAATGATGTCCATCGCAATGACATCCCCACCAACAGCTTTCTCTCCGCCATTATCTTTCAGGAATTTGTATTCTAAACCACCTTCTCCTTTTTTGAAATTTTGGCATGATGCAAGTGCTAAACTTGCTACCGCTGTCAATAATAAAATTGATTTTTTCATTTTTCTATTTATAACGCTTAAAATA
>JBEBRI010000099.1:0-14209 GCA_040394915.1 Sphingobacterium sp. | reverse complement strand
TTTGCAACCCAATTCATCTTTCGGCTAAGCACACCAGCGGCTAAGCAGAAAACAATGAGGATAAAATTCGACACTAGCTAATGATTTTCGACCTGTATCATTAAAAAATGACAGAGGGCTCGTTTGACCTGACAAAGTTATTACTATTTTTGTTCCTCGTCTAAAAAACCGCAAAAATCTTTAGCTAGTGAATAGAGCCTTAGTCATCATATTTTCCCTTATCCTCCCTTTTTTTGCATCGGCACAAATCGATAGTATCGCTAAAAAAATAAAGCAAAGTCCCTTAGTTTTCGAATTAGAAGTGGAAAACGGTGGAATCCTTCAGCAATCTGGACTTAAAGAAACGACTTATGAAGGTGCATACTATAATGGCTTGAATTTTAAGATTGGATTCAAACAGCGAGCGAAGAAAGATCAGTATTATCAGATTTATAATTATCCAATTTATGGCATAGGTATCTATTCCAGTACTTTCCATTCGGATATTATTGGAAGTCCCTATGCTGTATACGGCTTTGTACAAACACCTATCTCACCTAAAGAAGATTCTAAATGGAGCTATGATTACCGCATAGGCTTAGGTCTATCTGGTAACTTTAAACCCTACAATGAACATGAGAACCCCTTAAACTTAGTGATTGGATCAAAAAACAATGTTTTCATTGATTTGGGAATTCGGGCGCAATATCAGCTTGACCCTCATTGGAAACTCGGGGCCGGTTTTGCCTTTCATCATTTTTCAAACGGCGCATTAGCGCTTCCAAATAAGGGTGTAAATCTTGTCCCATTAACCATATCAGCGGCGTATCAAATCAATCCAGATATAAAAATCAAAAGAGATTCCATCCTAGAGCCTTACAGCAAAAAAATAATGTACCATGTGAACTACGGCATTGGCCTAAAACAATTACGCGACGATTTAGATCAGCGTTTTTTGAAAAGCACGTTTAGCGTGTATGCTAGTCGTCACGTCTCTTACAAATGGCGTTTAGGGGGTGGATTTGACTTATTCTACTCCTCTTCCGGCAATGATACTGAGATTGCAGGTGATAAGACGGGTGAACTATCATCCAAAGTATCCGGAGGTCCTTCTTTCTATGTGGCGCATATCCTCAACGAACGGTTGGTATTAAATGGAAATGTCGGTTATTACATTCACAACCAAAGCTTCAATGGAGAGATTCGAAAATTCTTTCTACGTGCGGGAGCGAGATATTATGTATATAAAAACATCAATGCAGGCGTATCGATAAAAGCCCATATGGGTAAGGCTGACTTCATCGAATGGACAGTCGGATATACGTTCAACCGCTAGTAAAAAATATTCGATTTTAATCACGAAGAGATTCACTAGTTTCTGTGTTTTCACTGAACTAAAAAGTAAAAGCCCTTATTAAATTGGTGAACTACATTCCTCCAATTCAATAAGGGCTTCCAGTGTATTCCGCTTATAGCGAGTCTTGCTATAAGGAGATTATAATTTATTTAAAGAGCTTAAAAATTTTCTGCCCAAAGTTTTTATCTACCGTAATGTACGATGGATAATAAATATTTTGCCCAGCAACTTTGAATGAAGGTTTGATTTTCAATACGAGAAATCCTTCCGATTTTTTGTTAAAAATCTCATCAAAGAACTTATCAAATCCATTCTCCTTTGCCTTATTAAAAATATTAGCCTTAAATGTTAATGGAACGATTGCACTCTCTCCTTGCGATAAATTTACGTTTTGATCGACAGTCCCCTCAAACAATGGAGAGCCTTGGATCTCGATCATGTATTTAAACGAATTAACCGCAGCTTTTTTAGCTTCCGGGTTCGTAATCTTCAAATTCACTTTTCCCTCTAGTGGAAGCTCCTTACTAAATAAAGCGACCGCGATATTCGCAAGTGATGACATACTGTAATTACCATCTGCACCCTTGTAAGAATCGATTGTTTTTCCATTAAACCTAACCTGATCAACAGACTCTACATCATATTTACAGTCCGCTAAAGCCTGCAACTGCGCTTTTTTATTCACCTGACAACCCGAAAGGAACAACAAGGTCATTACTCCTAAAATCCCAATTAATTTTTTCATATACTTATTACTTTTTACCAAAATTATAAATCAATCCTAATGTGAATACTGCATTCCCCGCTTTAAGGTATTCGTTATTCATTAAACCTATATTCCAACCATTGGTATATTGAAGTTGGAAACCCTTATTCAAATCCATACGGGTGAAAAAGACAGGCTCTATGTAAAGATTTTCTTCTAATGCAGCGGGTACATTATTCAAATCAAATCTGTCCATCTTTATTCTACTTAGACGAATTGCCGTCCCATAGTTTAATGTACGTTGCTTTCCGAATAAACGTAATTTGTTTTTTCGTGTCGAGGAGAAGTTTGCTTGAACAAATATCTTATTGAAATCAAGATCGCGAATCTCTACCGGATCCGTACCTGACGTTGATGCTCGTTTATCAACATCGCGCGTGGATCCAATCCCATAGCCACCATAGAATTCCAAAACACTTCGACCGGAATGGCCAACAACCGTATAATAACCTAAACCGCCTTCAATTAAATGCTGTTTAAAGTCTTGATTGGTCGTTTTGTTATCGATATAAGAGCCGTTTGCAATAATGGCTAGGTTTTCCGTAAAAGCGACGCCGGCCGTACCAGAAAGGTTTCCCTTAACATTCACATGCGCGCCTAAATACCCCTCACCTGCATTGGTAAACATCGGAGTGGCTGGCACATTCGGCAAATAAACAGAGCTACATCCCGTAAATAGGATGCTCATAAACGCTATAGCCCCAAAGAGCAAGCTTGATTGAAGTTGTTTCATAAATAACATTAACCTTGCTAGCGCCTAAATTATTATGCCAAAAACGACAGTTTTAACAAAAAGTAAGAAATAATTAGTTTTTACAGTACTCCGTGTAAACTTAATTGTTCTTCCATTTCCTTTTGAAGAATCAACGCTTCTTCGCGAGCGCGATCAGCGAAATCTTTACCTTTAGAAGCATAGATAATTCCACGTGTACTATTGACCAGTAATCCGCAATCTTTATTCATCCCATATTGGCAAACGTCAGCAAGTGAACCGCCCTGAGCACCAACGCCAGGTACCAATAAAAAATGATCAGGCGCATGTTCGCGAATCTTCAAAAACGCTTCCCCACGTGTCGCACCGACAACATACATAATATTCTCGTCAGTACCCCAGGTATTCACCTTATCGATAACCTCTTCGAACAACTGCTTGCCAGTCGAATTCTTGAAGTTTTGAAAATCTAAACTACCTTGATTCGAGGTCAGCGCAAGAACGATGGCCCACTTACCGTCGAAATCTAAAAACGGGGTTACCGAATCCTCCCCCATATAGGGCGCAATAGTAATCGAATCGAAGTTCAATCCCGATACCTCAGGATTAAAAAAGGCTTGTGCATACATTTTGGATGTATTGCCGATATCCCCACGTTTTGCATCGGCGATCGAGAAACAATCCTTCGGAAGAATCTCACTAGTCTTACGTAAGGATTCCCATCCTTTTACTCCGTAACTCTCATAAAAAGCAATATTCGGTTTATAAGCAACACATAGATCAGCAGTCGCTTCAATAATCGCTTTATTGAAGGTAAAGATCGGGTCTTCCTCATCCAAAAGATGCTCTGGAATTTTAGTCAAGTCCGTATCCAATCCAACACATAAAAAGCTTCTCTTACTTTTAATCTGATTAATGAGCTCTTGCTTATTCATTTGTTATCTAGCTAAATTAGGGTAAGTGATAATGATTGTTATAAATTAATATTAAGCATCGAATTTCTCCAATTGCTTCAATAGCGTGGCAAAGTCCTTCGGATATTCAGCTTCGAAGCTATATTCCTTATCATTCAATTTAAAGCTTACCGACTTCGAATGTAAAGCAAAGCGCTTCATAATAGGTTGCTCTTCTTGATCTTTTGATAAGGTATATCCGCGTTTTTTAATCTGTGAAAGATAAACAGGCTTTCCTTTATACATTAGATCGCCTACAATGGCAGCATGTTGTGTTGCCAGGTGAATCCGAATCTGATGCATACGGCCAGTAATTGGCTTACACTCCACCAAAGTGAAATTCTTATAGAAGCGAATACTATTGAATATCGTTTCGGAAGGCTTACCGTTATAGCGGTCGATTGAAACACTCTTATTTCCTTGATTTAAAATTGGTAAATCAACAGTCAGGTTCTCAAAAACGTGTGTCCCACCAATAATGGCATGATAGATTTTATTGACACGTCTTTTTTCAAACTCAATCGACATCGAACGATACGTTTCTGGATTCTTAGCAATTAAGAGCACACCGGAAGTATCTTTATCCAAGCGATGGCATACTTGTGCATCTGGATGATATTTTTTTGCCAGACGAAGAATATTCACTTCTCCCCCCTCGCGCGCATCTAATGAAGCAATAAATGGTGGTTTATTGATTACAATAAGATTATCATCTTCATGAATAATTAAGTCTTGAAACTTCGGGAATTTAAACTGATTCTGCTCTTTGATTTCCATCCTGCAAAAGTAGGAAATAATAGGGTAATTTTCTATTGTACAGCCTTCTTAAAAGCCAAGCGCAAGATTAGGAATGATTTCCACTAAAAATAATTAAGTTTGCAAATCAATCTTAACGCTATGTCAGTACACAAAGTAATAAAAAGAGTGACTACTTCTGCCCTACGTGAAATGAAATCCAGAGGCGAAAAGATCTCGATGTTAACGTCCTATGATTTCTCGACGGCACGCATCTTAGACGCTGCTGGTGTGGAAGTACTATTGGTAGGCGACTCTGCCGCCAATGTATTTGCCGGATATGAAACGACACTACCGATCACTCTTGACCATATGATTTACCATGCTTCCGCAGTTGCGCGAGCTTCAAAACGGGCGATGGTACTTGCCGACTTACCTTTTGGGGAATACCAAGGCTCTGTCGAAGATGCATACAAAGCTGCCGTACGTATGATGAAAGAATCTGGCGCCCATGCTTTAAAGCTCGAAGGCGGTGAGGAAATCATTGACAACATCAAAAAAATAGTAGATTCTGGAATCCCAGTATGTGGACATCTAGGTTTAACCCCACAATCAATCTACAAGTTTGGTGACTTCTCTGTACGTGCTAAAGAAGAAGCTGAAGCCAATAAATTAAAGGCTGACGCGCTTGCTCTTCAAGAAGCAGGATGCTTTATGCTCGTATTGGAAAAGATCCCTGCTGCTTTAGCAAAAGAAGTTTCCGATATCTTGGAAATTCCGACTATTGGCATTGGTGCAGGCAATGGCTGTGATGGTCAAGTATTAGTTGTAAACGATATGTTAGGTCTGAATAAAGAATTTAAACCAAAATTCCTTCGTCTTTACGCGGATCTTCAAGAAGAAATTACGAAGGCCGCGAGCAATTACATTGCTGATGTCAAAGCCGGAAGCTTCCCTAACGAATCAGAGCAATACTAAAATGTACAAGATCCTGCTTATTGTTGGCCTGGTAGGCGTAATAATTTACTTCCTATCGCGTAAAATCATGATGAAAACCAATTCATCTACAAGTATTCAGCGCAGCACTAAGCAGGGTTATTATATTCTAGATGCGGGATCTAAGGTGCTTAGCAAAGCCATAAAAGCAACGACCTATAGTGTCGCTATCGGCGTCGTACTGTTAATTATCACATTGCTGCTTGCTATAAAAATCAAAATTCTCCTATTCTTACTCCCAATCAGCTTCTACCTAATTAGCCATTTATTCCTATTGAATAACCATTTAAAGTATGTTCGTGAGCAACAGATTTGGTATCACCCACAAAAACATGAAGTCGTTGTGGAGTGGCTCAGTGGCAGTCAAGTTCGTTTTAACCTACAAAGCGATGTGCTGCATATCAAAACCGTGCAATCTGTACAGAAAAACAATGGTGTCCTTTTTGGGTATTACGAGCTTCAATTAGCCAAAGGATCCATTTACATCCCTTATTTATTAGAAAATAGCCCATTGAATAATCGCTTCTTTTCTGATCTTAAAAATCAGGTCCTGGAAAAACCTAAGACAAACTTGTTTCCTAGTATTTAAAACACCCTTTCAAATATTCTAACGCTCGCTAGCGCTCATTTCACCTTTTGTCTCTGCAGACTTCATCGCAAGTATTGCATAATTATATAACTTATTATCAGAATTATGTAACAACGGCAATCATATATTCCCGATTTTTGTTTATCAAGAAAGTAGATGACATGAGTACAACAAATACCTATAAGATTTCGGGGATGACCTGTAATGGTTGCAGAACCAATGTAGAAAATAAACTCAATGAGATCCCTGGCGTTAAAGCCGCTGTGAAACTAGAAACCGCTGAGGTTGAGATATCAACAGAACAGCCCCTCGATATTGCAGCGTTACAAAACAAATTAGATGAACTTGCTGGAGGCTATAGCATTCATGAAGCAAAACCAGTCAATCAACACACATCGCATCATCACGATCATGTAGCTAAAAACACCGAAATGACAAGGACTTACAGCATTACAGGAATGACCTGCAACGGCTGTAGAACAAATGTCGAAAAAAAACTAAATGAAATACCCGGCATCCAAGCAAAGGTTGATTTAGCAAAGGGTGAGGCGGAAATCACTTCTAATACTATTCCCAGCACAGATTCACTTCAAGAAAAGTTGAATGAGTTAGGCACTTCTTATCAGATTAGCGACGAAAAAATAGCACAAAGTGAACCGATCCAAAGAAGTGAGGAAATCTCGCCAAGCGGACGATATATCTGTCCGATGTTTTGCGAGGGCGAGGACAAAATATACCATGAACCTGGGCGCTGTCCTGTCTGTGGCATGTTTTTGAGACCCATTGAAAAAGTAGAAAAACCGAATCCGAATAACGCGCATCAGCATGGACATATGCCTATGCAAGGACATACGCACGGGCATCACAAAACCCAAAGTAATTCCCAAAATGCGGGAAAGTATTATTGCCCAATGATGTGTGAAGGTGATAAAGTATATGATAAATTCGGCTCTTGTCCTGTATGCGGAATGAACCTGGAAAAGATTCCAGATACGACGATTAAAGTCGAATATACCTGTCCAATGCATCCTCAAATTGTACAAGATCACCCGGGGAACTGTCCAATCTGCGGAATGGATTTAGTGCCGAACCAAGTCACAGAGGAAGAGGACCAACATTACCGAGATTTACTCAAGAAATTCTGGATATCCGTAGCTTGTACCGTTCCGATATTCATTTTATCCATGGGTGATATGCTGCCTGGACAACCTATTAGCAAAATAATACCTTATCAGATCAATGCTTGGATTCAACTGATATTAGCAATCCCTGTTGTATTTTATACCTGCTGGATGTTTTTCGAACGTGCATGGACTTCATTTAAAACATGGAATTTAAATATGTTTAGTTTAATTGGTTTAGGCGCAGCCGCTGCGTTTATTTTCAGTTTGCTAGCCTTATTCTTTCCACAACTTTTCCCTGCAGAATTAAAAGGACATCACGGCGAGGTCCATCTTTATTTCGAGTCTGCCACTGTAATCTTAACACTCGTTCTATTAGGACAGGTAATGGAAGCAAAAGCCCATTCGAAGACCAATAGTGCGATCAAAGAATTGATTAAACTAAGTCCGGCAGAGGCTATTATTGTTGTAGATGGAAAGGATAAAAAAATATCTATTCATGAGGTAAAAGTTGGAGATATCTTACGCGTTCGCGCTGGAGATAAAGTGCCTGTCGACGGGCGTATACAAGAGGGGAATACCGCTATTGACGAATCGATGATAACCGGAGAGCCCATCCCTGTTGAAAAAGCGCCGGAAGATCGCGTCATCGGTGGAACCATTAATGGAAACCATGAAGTGCTTATCAGAGCGGAACGCATAGGAAGCGAAACCTTGCTATCCCAAATTATTGAATTAGTGAATACAGCGAGTCGTAGCCAACCCCCTATTCAAAAACTAACCGACAAAGTATCGAAGATTTTTGTTCCTACAGTTATTGTCATTGCGATCATAACCTTCATCGCTTGGTATATGTCATCAGTACCCAATAGTACCGCGATGGCATTCTCTAATTTATTGGCGGTATTAATCGTCGCCTGTCCTTGTGCGCTCGGATTAGCCACTCCAATGTCAGTCATGGTAGGAATAGGAAAAGGCGCTAAAAACGGTATTCTGATAAAAAATTCGGAAGCATTAGAGAAACTCGCGAAAGCCAACGTGCTTATCGTGGATAAAACAGGAACAATTACTTCTGGAAAACCATCCGTCTCGGAAGTGATCTCAGGAAACAATAAATTTCAAGCAAAAGATATTTTGCAAATCGCCGCGTCGGTAAACAAGAACAGTACGCATCCTTTAGCGCAGGCAATGATCGATAAAGCGAAAGCGGAAAACACCCAACTATTAGATGTCATTCAATTTGAAAACATAAGTGGCAAGGGCGTCAAAGGCAAAATTCATCACATGTCTGTCTTATTAGGCACGGTTCGATTGATGGATGAACAACAGATCAAAATAGACGAAACACAGCGTCTTCAGATCGAAGAATTGCAAAAACAAGGAAATTCAGTATCCATTTTGGCAATCGATGGCGCATATGCCGGCATCGTCGCTGCATTTGATACCTTACGTGATAGCAGCATTGATGCCATCAAGAAATTTCAAAATCAAGGTATAGAAGTCTACATGTTTACTGGGGACAACAAAAATACCGCGGAAATTGTCGCGAAACAGGCGGGCATTAAGCATGTCCAAGCCAACTTATTACCCGAAGACAAGCTTAACGGCATTAAGAAACTTCAAGCGGAAGGGAAGAAAGTGATAATGGTTGGTGACGGCATAAACGATGCTCCTGCCCTAACCCAAGCGGATATTGGAATTGCAATGGGGACCGGTACAGATGTCGCCATACAAAGCTCAGAAATTACGCTTGTGAAAGGCGACTTAAGCGGGGTGCATAAAGCCTATACCTTAAGTAATATGATGCTAAGAAATATCAAGCAAAACTTAGGGTTCGCTTTCTTTTATAATGTAATCGGGATTCCGATAGCTGCTGGAATTCTATACCCTAGCCTTGGGATATTGATGTCGCCGATGATTGCAGCGGCAGCAATGAGTTTAAGTTCAGTATCGGTCATTGTTAACTCATTACGTTTAAACAACACGAAGCTGGATTAATCGGGCTAGGTTCTTTTGTGAATTCGTTCATCAGTCAATCCGCAATTATAGATGATTGGTCTATGAACGAATTCTTTTATTAGCCCCGCTTCAATCGATTGCCAAATAGTAAATGTGCTGTCAATGCCAATAAAGCGAATGTAGAACCAACGATACAAACACCTGACCAACCGGCAAATTCCCAAGCATAGGCGGCAAGCCAGGATCCCAACGATCCACCGATAAAATAGCTTACCATATACACCGTGTTTAATCGACTTGTTGCTGTTGTTTTGATAGCGAAGAAATCGGATTGATTCATGATATGCGTGGACTGCAATCCTAAGTCGATCAGCACAATTCCAATAATTAATCCGATATAGGTATATCCCCCAAAATAAGTGAACAGCCAGCTCCCAAGCAAAACACATAAGGCGATTAGAATAATACGATTTACTTCGAGTCGCTTCGTCAACCGACCAACAAAGGCCGCTGACAATGCACCTGCAGCCCCCACAAGCCCGAAGCTTCCAGCGACGGAGGGACCCGCATGAAAAGGCGCTTGTTCTAAATGGAAGGCCAAAGTCGTGAAGATTCCACACAAAGAACCGAAGCCCATCGCGCCTCTGAAGGCGGCAAGACGTAATACAGGTTGTGTTTTCGCAAGTTCCCAAACCGAACGCATCAAGGACAAATAATTCCCCTTAAAGTTGGGTTTTATTTCCGGAAACAAGCGATAAATACAAATCCAAGAGAAGATCATTAAAATCGATGCTGTCCAATAGATACTTCGCCAACCCCACAAGTCGCCAACAATACCGCCAACAAAACGAGATAATAGAATTCCCAATAATAATCCCGACATAATCAAACCGAGATTTTTAGCGCGATTTTCTGGGCTGGAGAGATCTGCAGCCATGGGTATAAACAGCTGCGGAACGACTGAAGTAACCCCCAACAAAAATGAAGCAACAAATAACATCCACAATTGACTTGCAGCGGCCATCCAAATAAGAACGATAAAAACAAAAACCAGATCGATTAAAATCAAGCGCTTTCGCATCATCTTATCACCTAAGGGAATAATTAACAGCAAGCCAAAAGCATAGCCCAGCTGTGTTAGCACCGTAATTTTACTAACAGCCGCTTCCGAAACGCCAAATTCTGCGGCAATCTTTCCCAACAATGGCTGATTGTAATAGATATTAGCAACAATTAGCGCGGAAAAAATCGTCATGAGCCAAAGTACGGTCGATGAAAGTTTCGAATTGATGGAATTCATATTGCGGTGTGAAAATCAAAAACGTGGCTAAGCTATCAAACTTCTTGAAAAATTGAAAGTTTTACGCTGATCATTAAAAAATAAGTTACAGCTGAGGCCTAGCTGAAGCCTTGCTCAGGCATACCTTAACCCATTAAACGCACAATTGATCGCTTAAGCTAAATTAAAAGTCCTATTTAAATAGTTGCGAATGATTATAAAAGATGTTCCTTTAAATGCGACATCCCGGCGATTTCATGCCAAACTGTACCTGACACCTGTCATACTGACTTATTTCGCGTAATGTTCAAATTTACAAGTCTTAACTTTTCGTCCGAGTTTTGTTTATTTAATGTCATTAAAGTTTTCGTTATATTTTTTAATCAAAAACTATAACACTATAAACGAAGCTGTTATCGTCAAGCTAGCCGAATTTTATACTTTTTTTCATTTTCGTCTTTACACTTTGGCACTTGGTTTGAATAACTGACCATATACGACATAATAGTCAGTAATTAAAAAACAAAAACATGAAAAAATTATTACTTACATTAACTGCTATTTCAGCAATCACTTTCGCTGCTAATGCTCAAACTGAAAAAGGTAAAATTGTTTTAGGTGGACAAGTTGGCTTCGGAGAAGTATCTACGAAAGATTCAGATGCGAAAATAACAACTTTCAATATTATCCCTCAAGTAGGCTATTTCGTAGCAGATAACATCGCTATTGGTACAGGTGTAGGTTACTCTTGGAACAAACAAGAAACTGATAAAGATAATGATGCAACTAACGGTGCATTTGTAGTTTCTCCTTACGGTAGAATGTACAGCAAAAATGACGGACCTGTTAAATTCTTCGGACAAGTTTCAGTTCCAATGTCATGGGGTACAAACAAAGTGAACGGTGATAAGGTAGGTACTACGGCTAACTACGGTGTAGAATTAGCGCCAGGTATCGCTTACTTCCCGACTAGCAACATTGGTATCGAATTAAAAGTTAAAGGTTTGTACTACAACAATGGTACATCTAAAAACGAGTTAACTGGTAACAAAGTGACTACAAACAGCTATGGTTTAGATGCTAATTCTTTAGCACCATCTTTAGGTGTACAATTCCACTTTTAATATCCCGATGTCAAATAATTGACATCAACAACGTAATATGTTAAATGATTTGAAAGGGTCGCCATCTTGGCGACCTTTTCTGATTCTCCTTATCCCAACCAAATGGGTAATGCAAACTCTTTGAGTAAATTGGCAAGTTTAAAATCAGCAACTTCGTCAACCGTTAGCCAATGTATTGCTTTTAGCTCCGCATGCGGACGAACATGCGCTTGAGCTGTCCTTAGCTTCACTTGAAAGACATGCCCTCTGACCGTCATCCCAACTTCGTTGACCGCCTTTGCTTCATGAATCCCAATGGCTTGAATCTGCTCCTTGGTGATCTGCAAATCCAACTCCTCCAACAATTCCCTTTGTAGTGCCCATTGTGGAGATTCATCAGTTTCAATTTTCCCGCCCGGAAGCTGATAGTACGTGGAAGAATGTTTTTGAACAACCAATAACCTATTCTTCGAGTCTATAATAATCGCTACAGCTATTTGTAGTATTTTCGCTTCATTCATAGGGTCAAAGTTAACTTTTTCGATATTATCTAAATAATGGAACGATTTTTAATACTCTAAAGATTGATATAAAGTATTTTATATCTTTGGGCAATTTTTAACTTACTATAATACAATACCTATCGAACCAATGAGAAGATATTCTTCGTTTTTCATATTACTCGCTACCCTAGCGATTTCGTCTTGCACGAACTCATCAGAAAAGACAATTGATCCAGCTATTCAAAGAAAAAAAGATTCTTTAGAGCGCGTAAAAAAAGCAGAAGAAGAAGCGAAAGCTAAACCTCGTACGGCTGCCGATATTAAGTTAGAAAAAGAACTGACCTACGATCAACATACACTCGAAGAAACATACCCCTATAAGGACACGACGCGACAGTTTCAGTTAGAAAAGATAAAAGAAAAACTAGCGTTTATTGAGAATTTCCAAAGAGCTCCGCATAATTATGCAGTCTTACAGAACTACAAGAATCGCAATGGTGAATCTCCGGTCGTCGAAAATTTTGTTAGAAATGCCTACAAACGCGTTTCTGATACGCTTGGCACCGAGCGTTACCAGTCTGCACCACTTTATCTCGCAGAAGACAGTAAAAAGCCAAGTATTTACGGTCGTGATGGTTCATTAGTGAGCCTAGAGAGCAGTGATACCCTGAAGATGGTTAAGGTGAATGGAATTTCCTTTGAAGGTAGCTGGTTTGTCCCGAAGCGCTACGTGAAATCGATAGGCGATTCATTGAAAATTACGCATGTTAACTTTGTCGATGTTACAAATCAAAATATTTTAACGGTTGAACGAACAGGCGAAGATGAGTGGAAAATTCGCAGTATGAATCCAGCTACATCAGGCCTCCATAGACCCCCACATCAGATGGAAACTCCAGTTGGAATCTTCATGGTACAAGAGCAAAAATCCAAGATGTTTTACTACGGAGATGGCACAACAACGATTGAAGGATTTGCGCCCTGGGCGTCCCGATTCACCAATGGAGGCTATATTCATGGCGTTCCAGTTAACAACCCAAAGGGCAAAATTGTCGAATACAGTTGGTCCTTGGGTACAACCCCCCGCTCCCACATGTGTGTCAGAAATGCGTCATCACACGCTAAATTTGTTTACGACACGTCAAAACCCTTCAAATCCCTTGTTGTTGTAATTGATTAAAGGTTTTTTAACACTTTGATTGTCACATTTTTATTAGCTTTGTATTAGTAAACAAAGGGAAAAGTGCTTATGAATAAACTAATGTTTTTTTCATTGTGGGCAGTAGCTACGTCTTTACTACCGGTAGATCTAAATAGCAGTAATGCTAATACAGTCCACAAAGAAAATAAGACAATCGAAACAAAACATATCGATCCAACGAGAAGTCTCTACGAAGAGTTGAAGCTTTCCAAGATTTTAAAGTGGGATGCCTTTGAGCAAGCTATGCAAGGTTATGGAAAGTTAAATCCTAAAAACAGGGATATCATCACGATTATTGATTTTACATTAGCATCGACGGAAAAACGGATGTATGTAATCGACTTGAAGAACAGGAGACTATTATATCACAATATCGTTTCACATGGAAGAAATAGCGGGGAGAAATATGCGACTTCGTTTTCGAACAAACATGGCTCCTACCAGAGTTCCTTAGGGTTTTATTATACTGCAGGGACCTACCAGGGTGGTAACGGTTATTCTTTACGTTTGGACGGGTTGGAGAAAGGGATCAACGATCAGGCCTTAGCACGCGCTATTGTTGTACATGGCGCGGATTACTGCAGTCAGGAAGTGATTAAATCGACGGGTAGGCTTGGCCGAAGTTATGGATGTCCAGCATTACCTCGCGAATTGAGTAAACCGATTATCAACACCATTAAAAATGGCTCATTGATGTTTATTTACGCAGGAAATAAGGAATACCTAGCGAGTACTAAATTGATAAAACCAAATTCTATCCTTCCAAATCCGACGATGATTGCCGAGCATTCGGAGGAGCAACAAAAAGACAATAAAGCAGTATTAAATTAAATTTAAAACATAAAAGAAAATGCTGTGCACGCGGTGCACAGCATTGTCTGTTATGGGCTAGTTTGTATTGCTTAGCTAGTGAAATACGCTCTTACATTCTTACCTTCCCTCCAGTTCATGAACGC
>JBEBRI010000098.1:0-15023 GCA_040394915.1 Sphingobacterium sp. | reverse complement strand
ACGGAAAAGGAGAATTAGCTCAGCTGGTTCAGAGCATCTGCCTTACAAGCAGAGGGTCACTGGTTCGAATCCAGTAGCCTCCACGACCGAAAAAGCATCAAGAAATTGATGCTTTTTTATTTTAAGCTTAATTTCATTCTACTCAGGGTATTCTAAATCCTATTTTGTCAGGCTGTCTTCGCTATTGCATATAAGAATAGATAATTTGCATGTAATAGGCTTCGTCTAACGAGTTTATCAATTGGTTTAATTCAATGCTATTGAACGAGAAATTAAGCCCCTCGTATGGCGTATTTAAAAGGATACGCATAGTTCCGTCAGGAAAAGGAATGCGACAATCTTCCTCAACGAGATTTTTTACGATCTTACGAAAAGCGATAAATTCATCTGTTGAGAAATTAATGTGTAGATTATTAAAACAAAGGTGGATTAAATTGGTGCCGTTTGGCATACTAATAAACCCTAATTCATTTCGGGCAAGTATAGTCGGACTGTTGCAAGCCATATTGTGTAGTATTTATATCAAGAATTATTCATCTTGTGCCTGGTTTACCCGCATACCTATCTTATGCGGGTAAACAGGACTTTGTATGAAAATGAAGTTTTCGTCCTTCGTGATATAAATATACACCTTATTTAGAATCGTTATAAATAAATTAGCATCCCTGAAGCTTTATGACAATTGTATTATAAATCGCCTGTTTTATTTTTATGCTATTCAACTCTTAAACGGATTCAAAAATGGAATAGTATGCAGGTTTTTTATTTTACTCAAACTGAATGCTTCACCGGATGTACTGGCGAAACATTATTGCGCTCAAAATCCAACTGTCATAGAGCCGGGAGTGACCGTAAATGAGAAGCGATATTCAAGGATTATCGAAGCTTTTTATACAGTAATGGGTAGAATTAGAGTTTTTTCAGTGTTATATTTCGGAATCCTACCGAGTCCGTGTGATTTTGAAAGGCAATTTTTCCGCTTTTAAACGTGTTAAATGCGGGATAGTTCTTCATATTGCTGCTCGCCACGCGCTGATTGAAGGAGGGGCTATTGATGTCGTCGTCGAAAGTCAGGAGACCGTTTAACCAGAAACTAACTTTTCCATCTTTTTGAACAATCTTCGCCGTATTCCACTCGCCGTAGGGTTTTGGCTTCGAATTGCTAGCGATGCACTCCACGGAGTAAAGACAACCTGCCCAATGCGTCGAATCGATTTGATGGCGATGTTCAGCATTAGCATTGTCTAATAACTGCATTTCCAATCCAGTGGCGAAAGTAGCCGCGTAGGTACTATCTTCTTTGACATTGATAAATACACCGCTATTGCCCCCTTTCTTCACCCACCATTCAAAGTTCAGTTCAAAATTTTCGTATTCTTGATCGGTTATTAAGTCGCCAAAAATACCATCCTTTTTTGGGTCGCATATCAAGGCGCCTTCTGAAACTTTCCACTTCGAAGCAGTCTTCATTTGATTATAGATGTGAAATCCATCAAGATTTTTGCCATTGAAAATCAATTGAGACTTATTTGACTTATCGTTCCCACAAGAAGTTGCTAGGAATGCAAAAAGAAGAATACTTAAGACTTTAGACATATCGTGTTATCGATGTTAGGGTATTTCGAATTCAAGTAATTAAAGCATAAGAGCACAGGTCATTGCCGCAAAATTAATATTTGACAATTTCGTCGAGTTGCTCTTCAACAAATTTTAAAGTGAGGGGATCCGCAAGCTTACCTTCTTCGTCAATCTCGTTCTGTACGAGTGGGATATGTATTTTTAACGGTAAAACATGCATTCGCAAGTAGTTACATACTCCTGTAAAATGATCGATTCCACGTATATTTCCATATTTGCCTGTTGATAAACCTACGAGTGCCGCTTTTTTGTGGTAAAATGAACTAGGGAAAGTACAAGCGTCGATAAATAGTTTGAGAATCCCCGGGTAACTACCGTTATACTCCGGAATGATAAATACGAATTTACGGGCTGCAGAAACCTTCTCTTGGATTGGGGTAAATAATTCACTTCGATGACCATACAAGTCGGTTGCAGATAGATTGTCCGGCAGATCCTCTAGCGACAAAATTTCAAACTCTTCCCCTTTTCTTAAAAGTTCTTGTTGGTAGAATTGAGCAACTCTAAGGGAGTTTGAACGTTTGCGGTTTGTACCTGAGATAATTAAATTCATTGTTTATATGTTACTTATAAAAAGCATGTTAGATGGGTGTCGATACCTAAATCAATTTTTCGTATCTTAGCATCCTGAATAGTCTGTTTGAGAATAGCTCCAAAATTAAGAAATTTAACATCATTTAAGTAGCGAATATCGTAAAGCTATGTTAATTTGCACTTTATTAGAGCAGAACAGACAGAAGTAGTAGTTTCAAAATCTGAGGAATCATCATGGGAAAAATTATTGCCATAGCCAATCAAAAAGGAGGAGTAGGAAAAACAACTACTTCAATCAATCTTGCAGCAAGCCTATCCGTATTAGAATATAAGACTTTGTTGGTGGATGCTGATCCACAAGCTAACTCTACATCTGGTATTGGTTTTGATCCTCGTGCAATTAAAGCTAGCATTTACGAATGCTTAGTGAACGACTTGGATCCAAGAGAAGCCATTCAGCATACCGATACACCAAATTTAGATTTATTGCCAGCGCATATTGATTTAGTGGGCGCTGAAATTGAGATGATTAATCTGGATGAACGTGAATTTAAAATGAAGCGTATTCTAGAGGAAGTAAAAGATGATTATGATTTCATCATTATTGACTGTTCACCCTCATTAGGCTTGATTACCATCAATGCATTAACAGCATCTAATTCGGTCATAATCCCAGTGCAGTGTGAATATTTTGCATTAGAAGGATTAGGAAAGCTATTAAATACGATTAAGATTGTTCAAAATAGACTAAATACAGAATTAGAAATCGAAGGGATTTTATTAACGATGTATGATGTTCGTCTAAGGCTGTCGAATCAAGTGGTTGAAGAGGTTAGAACGCATTTTCACGATCTGGTATTCGATACCATTATTCAACGCAATACGCGCCTAAGCGAGGCGCCGAGCTTCGGTATATCAGTTATCATGCACGATGCATCGTGTAAAGGAGCCATTAATTACTTAAATCTCGCTCGTGAGATTCTAGAAAAGAATGGGTTATTAAAAGAAAATACGCAAACAGTAACAGTATAGTATGGCAGCACAACAGCGTAAAACGGGTTTGGGTAAGGGATTAGGTGCTTTATTACAACAAGAGAATATTGGCGTTGAAAATACTGCGCCAGTTAATGCCTCGGCGCCGAAAAGCCCAAGTTCACCTGCGGGAAGTATCAACTTTATCAAGATGGATCAGATTGCGATTAATCCATTTCAGCCGAGAACAGATTTTGATGAGCAAGCATTACGGGAGCTATCGGAGTCTATCGAAGTGCAAGGATTAATTCAACCAATTACGGTTCGTCAAGTCGGCAAGAACGAATACCAGCTTATTTCCGGAGAACGTAGGTTAAGAGCTTCGAAAATGGCGGGAATCACAGAGATTCCAGCCTATGTTCGCACAGCTAATGATCAGCAGATGCTGGAAATGGCACTTATCGAGAATATACAGCGTGAAAATTTAAATGCCATTGAAATTGCATTGAGCTTTCAACGTATGATTGAAGAGTGTAATCTGAAACAAGAGGAATTGGGGGATCGCGTTTCTAAAAACCGTTCAACCGTTACAAACTACTTAAGACTATTAAAATTACCTCCGGTTATTCAAGCAGCTATCCGTGATGGAGATGTTTCCATGGGACATGCTCGTGCGTTGATTAACGTGGGTGAGGTTGATAAGCAGCTGTTCGTCTTCCAAGAAATATTAGAAAAGGGATTGTCAGTTCGTAAGACAGAACAATTAGTTCGAGAAATACAGCAAGCTGACGAGAAGAGAAGACGGAAGCCAAAAAGAACTGATCAACTAGATTTTCAGTATCAAAAGATTGAAGACGATTTAGCCTCTAAATTTGCGACTCGTGTAAAGCTAGACCTTAAAGCGACAAAAGGGAAAGGATCTATTGTTATACCATTCAGTTCTGAGGATGATTTAAGTCGTATTTTAGAACTTTTAGATTGGTAATGAAATTTGCTCTCCTTATAGGCCTTATATTAGTCTTTTCAAGTGCATTTGCGCAAGTAAAGGATACGATTCCTGATAGTAGAAAAAACGTGCAACTTCAGGATTCAGCGAATATGAAGGCTGTTCAAGATTCCGCGAAGATCAAAGCGGCTCAGGATACAGCGAAGAAAGAAACTCGTGCAGAACGTAAAGCACGGGAAAAAGCTGAAAAAGAAAGAGCAAAATACTATTACAAAAACATTAAGAAAGACTCAGCGCGTTTAGAGATTGAGCATTTATCTCGCGTTGCTTGGAAACGATCACTAATTCTACCTGGTTGGGGTCAATATACCAACAAGGGACTATGGTGGATTAAAGTTCCAGTAATTTATGGAGGTTTTGTGACCTCCTATCTTGTCTTTGATCATTGGCAATGGTATTATAACGAGTTTCTTGGCGAATTAAAATATAGACAAGAATTTGGTACAGGGAGTGACTCTGTTTTAGGGACATGGGATGAATCAGGGTTAATAAAACAAAAGGATTACGCCCGTAGAAATCGAGATTTGACAATCTTAGTAACAGTAGGCTGGTACGGATTAAATATTGTAGAAGCTTATGTAGATTCGATTTTGAAGAATCGTTGGAACGTTAGTGACGATTTAAGCCTAAAAATATCTCCGACTTTTATGCCAACTTACGCATATACACCTGGAATGGGCACATTCAATGCGCGCAGTTTGATTACTCCAGGGATGAAAATGACATTTACCATCAAATAAACATAACCAATTAACCACATATGAAAATCGTTTTATTGGGATACGGCAAAATGGGACAACTGATTGAGCGCTTTGCACTGAAGCGGGGTCACGAAGTTGTGTTAGTTGTCGATGAAAATAATAGAGAGAGCATTGAGATTGAAGATCTACAAGATGCTGATATCGCAATTGACTTCAGTACGCCACATGCTGCACTTGAAAATATAAGCCTTTGTTTCGAGGCTAATTTACCTTTGGTTGTCGGTACGACTGGTTGGTATGATCATTTAGAAGAAGTGCGTGAAACTTGCTTAGAAGCCGATCAGGCATTATTATATGGCTCTAACTTCAGTATTGGGGTTAATATCTTCTTTCATGTAAATAAAATGCTAGCGAAGGCTATTAATCCTTACAAGCAATACGATGTTCAGGTGGAGGAAATTCACCATATTCATAAACTTGATGCACCAAGTGGAACTGCAATTACCATTGCGGAGGGAATTTTAGAGCATACGGATGGGAAGAAAAGCTGGGTTAATTCAATTGAAGGCTCTGGTGAGGAAGTCATTCCAAAGGCAGAGGAGTTGTTAATTGAAAGCTTGCGTATTGAAGAGGTGCCAGGAACTCATACTGTTCTTTATAGCTCAGAAGTTGATCAGATCGAATTTAAGCATACCGCTCACAGTCGTGACGGCTTTGCCTTAGGCGCGGTTATTGCAGCGGAATGGCTTTTAGGAAAAAAAGGATTCTTTCAGGTAACTGAAATGTTTGATTTTAATAATTAGAATTATATGTGGTATATTATTTTTGCCATAGCGACAATCGGAGCGCTTTACGGTCTCTGGTTGTTGTATAAAAAAGCAGGTAAACAAGGCTGGGAAGCAGTCGTTCCAATTTACGGACAGTATGTGATGGCTCAATTGGTGGGGCGTCCAACATGGTGGATAATCTGGTTGTTTGTGCCAATTGTGAATATCTTCATATTCTACGATTTATATCTAAACCTAATCAAAGCATTTGGTAAGCGTCGCTTTTGGGAGAATGTAGCGGCTGTATTAGTTCCATTTATCGTCTTACCTATGTGGGGTCGAGATCCAAATGTGAAGTACTTGGGCGAGTCTACTACCGAAGAATTCAAGCAAAAATATCCCTATAAAAAATCGACAGGACGCGAATGGGCGGATGCGATTATTTTTGCAACTGTTGCAGCATCTTTAATTCGTGGATTTCTAATTGAGGCTTATATGATCCCTACAGGTTCTATGGAGCGTAGCTTATTAGTCGGAGACTTTTTATTTGTAAGTAAACTAAACTACGGTCCTCGTATCCCGATGACTCCATTAGCATTCCCTTTTGCACATCATACGATGCCAATAACAGGAGGAAAAGCCTATTCCGAATTAATCAAAGTTCCTTACAAGCGTCTTCCAGGATTTCAAGATATTAAACGATATGATGTTGTCGTGTTTAATTTCCCTGAAGAAATCGAACGACCAATTGACAAGCGGGAAAACTATATTAAGCGCTGTGTTGGTTTACCAGGGGATGTAGTCTCTATGGAACGTGCAAAGCTTTTCGTTAATGGTGAACCCGCATTTACAGATCCGGATTTCCAAACAAATTATATTGTAGAAACTGAGCCCAATGGTTTGAATATGCAACGTCTTTTAGATATGCGTATTGAAGTCGATATGGTTAATACTGAACCTGGAATGGGGTTCTATGTGTTGCACATGACAAAAGATGAAGCAGAACAAGTTAAATCTTGGGAAAGCGTAAAAAGCTTTAGAGAGCAAATCTTTGATCCTCAAGATGCGAGTCCAGGAGCTTCGGCCTTCCCGCATTATAAAAGTGGTATAGTTTGGAATTATGACAATTTTGGACCTATTCATGTGCCAGCTAAAGGTTGGACAGTAAAATTGGATAGTCTAACTGTCCCGTTATATGAAAGAGCCATTCAAATTTACGAAGGCAATACTTTTGAACATAAAGGTGATGGTTATTATATCAATGGGGTAAAAGCAGATTCTTATACATTTAAGATGAACTATTACTGGATGATGGGCGATAATCGACACAACTCCTTAGACTCACGTGGTTGGGGATTTGTACCCGAAGACCACATTGTTGGTAAAGCCTTGTTTACATGGATGAGTTGGGATAAGGACGGAACCTTCTTATCGAAAATTAGATGGAATCGTATTTTTAAGGGGATTGAGTAAATCCCTAAACCATCAAAAAAGCGAGCTATAGATTCTATTGCTCGCTTTTTTTATAGTCATATTATTTCAATGCGGCTAGATAGCGCTTGATCGTTTCCTCTAATCCTAGATAGAGAGCGTCAGCAATTAAGGCATGTCCGATACTAACCTCTAAAAGCTCCGGTATATGTTGATTGAAATAGGCTAAATTGTTAAGGTCTAAATCATGTCCCGCATTCAATCCCAAACCGACCTCTCTTGCCTTTAAAGCGGCTTTAAAATAAGGAGCAATAGCTTCCTCTTTGTTGAAGCCATACTCCGCAGCGAATGCTTCCGTGTATAGTTCAATTCGATCAGTTCCAGTTTCTGCTGCCGCTTCTACCATATCTTCAATGGGGTCGACAAAGATTGAAACACGGATACCTTGATCCTTGAACATCTTCACCATATCAGATAAATAATCTTTATATTTAATGGTATCCCAACCGTGGTTAGAGGTAATCTGGCCTAAAGCGTCTGGGACTAAAGTTACTTGTGTTGGTCTATTCGCTAAGACAAGGTCAATAAATTTCTGCTCTTGGCAATTTCCCTCAATATTGAATTCCGTTTGAATATTTGCTTTTAAATCATAGACATCTTGATAACGAATATGGCGCTCATCAGGTCTCGGATGTACTGTGATTCCTTCAGCACCAAAACGTTCACAAGCGAGCGCGGCAGCTAATACATTCGGGACATTTCCACCTCGTGAATTACGTAGTGTCGCAATTTTGTTAATATTTACGGATAGTTTAGTCATATCAATTGTCTTTTTACAAATTTACATTTTTAAGCAGGGATGTTCAGTCATTTTATGAATTATTATACCTGCTTCAATGGATAATATTTTTTAAATTGCATGCTATATGGATGGACTGGACTTCAATCTTTTAAGTGGCTTTCGTCTACTAGACTTCATAGATATCATTCTGGTGGCTATTATTATCTATTATGTATATAGCCTAATCAAAGGAACAATTGCCGTTAACATATTAATTGGTGTTGGGCTGTTCTATGGTATCTACCTGGTGGTAAAGCAAATGGAGATGCGTTTATTAACGGAGATTTTTGGCGGATTTATTTCAGTCGGCTCTATTGCGCTAATCGTCGTATTCCAACAGGAAATAAGACGATTCCTACTGCATATCGGTAAGAATATCTCGCTTCGTCGTAAAAAATTCTTTTGGTCAGTGTTTGGGACTAAGAAAACAACCCATGCTGATAATAAGGAATTTATTCGCCCGATTGTGGAAGCCTGCCAGAACATGTCAAAATCCAAAACCGGCGCACTGTTAGTCTTCTCCCGATATTTTGATGAAGAGTACTATCAAACAAGTGGTACCACGATTGATGCCCCGGTGTCAAAGCGTCTGCTTGAAAGTATATTCTTTAAAAATTCCCCTTTACACGATGGTGCGGTCATTATTGTGGATAACCGAATTATGACTGCCAGCTCTGTACTCCCATTATCTGATTCAGATGATCTTCCCCCGCAATTCGGACTCCGTCATCGAGCAGCAATCGGGGTTACCGAAGTTTCCGAAGCGGTAGCCGTTATCGTATCTGAAGAAACAGGAGAGATCTCTTTTGCAAAGGATGGTAATATCAATATGAACCTTTCGGCACAAGAGTTAGAGAAGATTCTTTCGGAAGAGCTTTAGTTTGCTGAATAAAATTTATCAAGTACTAATATTTTTTGAATAAATGTTGTTATTTATCGGAATTTAGATAACTTTATTCATAATATAAATCTAAATTTTATTGCTATGCATTTCGAGGAAAAAAAGCCTATCGACATTGTGTTAAACGACTTATTCGAACACTATCGAGCAAATGTTGCTGATGTAGATAAAATTACCGAAGCGCTCTTACAGCGTCAAGTTGTCCAAGCACAGGATGATATTGTCAATGATCATATTGCTTTCCGAACTTTAGGAGTTCCAAATTTAGGGATCAAATCTTTTGAAAAGATATTTCTTTCTTTCGGATACCAAAAACGCGATTATTTCTATTTCGAAGGCAAAAAATTGGATGCCTATTGGTTTGCTCCACCTTCCTCGGAATATCCGCGTATTTTTGTTTCTGAGCTACGCGTGTCTGAGTTAAGTGCCGCGGTTCAAGAGATTATCCAAAAATACACCAAAGACATTACTACAGACCCTGTCGATCAATTGGATTTGAATGATGGGGAACAGGTTGCGGCATTTCTACAAAAACCATTGTGGAATTTGCCAACCTCTACAGAATATCAAACCTTGCTGGCTGAAAGCGAATATGCGGCTTGGGTAATCTACAATCGTTATTATCTAAATCACTATACCATCAGCATCCATGAATTGAAAGATGGCTATAATACCTTGGAGGAATTTAATGCTTTTCTTGAAAGTATAGGCGTCAAGTTAAATACATCGGGAGGAAAGATAAAAACAAGTGAAGATGGATTATTGCGTCAGAGTAGTACGGTTTCTGCGCTCTATGATGCCACGTTCGCCGATGCTAATACCATTCAAATTGCGGGCAGCTATGTAGAGTTTGCCGAGCGATCGGTATTACCGGAGTACAAAGATTTGCCCAAGGAGAAAATTGAGTCAAAGCATCGTAGAGATGGATTTGAAACCAATAATGCGGATAAGATTTTCGAAAGCACCTATACGACACAAATTAAAGGATAGAACATGATAGCAGAGGAGTTGGCTTTGCTTGCACCTCAATTAGACGGTGAACTCTATTGGGATGATCAAATGCGTTTGTTGTATGCAACAGATGCATCGGCATACCGTGAAATACCTTTAGCTGTTGCTTACCCGAAGCATGAACAGGATATCGTTCGGCTCATCCAGTTCGCTAATCAACATCAGCTTTCTTTAATCCCTAGGACTGCAGGTACCTCACTTGCGGGGCAAGTCGTAGGTGCAGGAATTATTGTCGATGTTTCGAAATATTTTACCTCGATTTTAGAAATTAATCCGGAGGAACATTGGGTAAAAGTACAACCGGGAGTGATTCGTGACGAATTGAATATGTTTCTCAAACCTTATGGGTTATATTTCGGGCCAGAGACCTCAACCGCCAATCGCGCAATGATTGGAGGCATGGTTGGCAATAATTCTTGTGGCTCAAATTCTTTAATCTATGGCGGTGCAAGAGAGCATACCTTGGAAATTAAAGCCTTATTGAGTGATGGTACCCCTGTGGAGTTTAAATCTATATCATTCGAGGAATTTACCGAAAAGTGTAATCTTAATAGCTTAGAGGGTAAAATATACAAGGATATGCGAACGATGTTGAGTAACTATCAAAATCAACAAGAAATTCGTTCACATTTTCCAAAAGCATCCATAAAAAGACGAAATACGGGCTATGCGGTAGATATGCTATTGGATACTGATCCGTTCACTGCAGGGAAGGAGCCTTTTAACTTCTGTAAGCTAATATGTGGCTCGGAAGGTACACTTGCCTTCGTCACAGAGATTACGCTTCATGTAGACCCCCTAAATACGAATCCCACTGGCTTATTGTGTGTACATTTCGCTAGTCTCCAAGATGCACTTGCCGCTAACCTGATTGCCTTAAGACATGAGCCATTGGTGAGTGAGTTGATGGATAGCTATATACTTGAGCGTACTAAAGACAATCTAGAGCAAGCTAAAAACCGATTTTTTGTCGATGGAGATCCCGCGGCGATTCTAATCGTAGAATATGACGGATTAGATGAAGCGTCTATTCGCCGTAAAGTGCAAGCGGTAGAACAGGAGATGCGTGCAAATAATCTAGGCTATCATTTTCCGTTAGTACTTGGAAGCGACAAAAAGCGAGTGTGGGATTTGAGAAAGGCGGGTTTAGGATTGCTAAGTAATGTGCCTGGAGACGAAAAGCCTGTTGCGGTGATTGAGGACACCGCGGTTGCTGTAGAAGATTTGCCAGCCTATATTGCGGACTTTAATGAAATTCTCGCGCGCTATCAGCTTTATGCGGTTCACTACGCGCACGCGGCCACAGGAGAACTTCATTTACGTCCGATAATTAACCTCAAGACGAAAGAAGGGAATCAGCTTTTTCGGACGATTGCATTGGAAATTGCGGAACTCGTCAAAAAATATAAAGGTTCATTAAGCGGAGAACATGGCGATGGACGTCTAAGAGGGGAGTTTATCCCTTTAATGATTGGTGAGCATAACTATCAATTACTGAAAGATATAAAACGGAGTTGGGATCCCAACGGAATATTTAACCCTGGCAAAATCGTCGATACGCCTTCGATGAATAGCTTTTTACGGTATGAACCGGGGCAAAGGAATCGGGAAATTAATACGGTATTCCGATATCCAAATCAAACATATATTCAACATGTGGAGCAGTGTAATGGTTCAGGGGATTGCCGCAAAACGCATCTTACTGGGGGCACCATGTGTCCATCCTATATGGCGAGTAAGGAGGAAAAAGACACAACAAGGGCGCGAGCGAATATCCTCCGGGAAATGATAACGCATTCCACAAAAGCGAATCCATTTGATCATCAGGAGATCAAGGAAGTCATGGATTTATGTCTGAGTTGCAAGGCTTGTAAGTCAGAATGTCCATCCAGTGTTGACATGGCGAAGCTAAAGGCGGAGTTTCTCCAAGGATATTACGATGCCAATGGCGTTCCGTTACGCGCCAAAATGATTGGGAATGTTGATGCATTGACGAAGTGGATGCAGCCATTTGCAGCCTTATATAATGAATTGGTTTCGAATGCAGTTACAGGGGGGATTATTAAGAAAACATTAGGATTCTCGGAGAAGCGGCAGATCCCTAAGATAGCTCGTAAAACACTTCGAAAATGGTATGCTGAACAGGATAAAAACTATATTGCATCTAAAAAGGCGATCAAGTCCGTTTACTTCTTCTGCGATGAATTCACCAATTATAATGAGGTGGAGCTCGGTAAGAAAGCCCTTCAACTGCTAGAACGGCTTGGATATCAGGTGCTCATCATACCGCATGCTTTTTCGGGTAGAGCATTAATTTCAAAAGGATTACTCCGCGAAGCGAAAAAGCTGGCGAATGAAAATGTCCGTATCTTTGCCGATCGACTGCATGTTAACTGTAAGTTGATTGCTGTGGAGCCGTCCACAATCTTGACCTTCCGTGATGAATACGTTGATTTAGTCGATGGAGATCTTATGGGTGCCGCTCAGAAGATTGCTCCATGGGCATTGACAATCGAAGAATTTATTTGGGAGGAATTTCAAGCCGGGAATATATCTTCTTCTCAGTTTCATACAGAAGAACGGGAAATATTGCTTCATGGACATTGTCAGCAAAAGGCCTGGGGTTTATTGCCTACAGTTCATCAAGTATTGTCAATCCCGGCAAATTATAGAGTAAAGGATATTCCTTCAGGTTGCTGCGGTATGGCCGGATCGTTTGGTTATGAAAAAGAGCATTATGATATGTCTATGCAAATTGGTGAACTTGTCTTGTTTCCAGCAATACGGTCTAAATCGAGGGATACACTAATTGCCGCTCCCGGGGCGAGTTGTAGGCATCAGATTAAGGATGGTACAGCAGAAATCGCTTTACATCCGCTGGAGATATTATATCGTGCATTAAAGGATTAAAATCAAAGAAAAACGCCCATTGGTTTCCAATAGGCGTTTTTCGTTAATATGGTAAAAGGCGACTATTTCTTCGCCGCTTCTAACGCTTGCGTATTCAATTTAACGTATTCACCGTTGTTTTGTGACTTTGCCATTTTCAAGCCTTCTTCAGCCGCTTTAATGGCGCCTGCCTTGTCACCAGATTTTGCAAGGATCAATGATTTCCAATATTTGATATGTGGAGCTTTCGAATTGCCCTTATCTGCCTCAATCATCCATGCTGCTGCTTTCTTAATATCGATATCGTGGGTATAGTAATACTGCGCTGCTTGGAAGTAAGGTTTTTTCTCCCCTTGCATTGCCTCATCAATGCTTGCTAGAATTTCTGCTTTTTGATCAACCTCAATCAAAAAAGAAACTTTAGTCTTTTCCCATAAAAGGCATGCTTTTAAATGTTGATCATTCACTTCTTCAAAAGCAATAGTGAAGGTTTCGATTGGATTTGTTAATGGACGAGACTTAACCTTTACACGCAAAACATCGTCTGACTTATCGTACGTATAAGCGCCCCATTGTTTTGCATTTTTATTGAAAATAATAGTCCACTCATCTTTCCCAGGGATGGTAAATAAGGCGTATGTGCCCGCTTCCAAAGCCTGCCCTTCAATTTTTACATCACTTTGAAAGGTGATGTTTGTCGCATTGTTTGCTCCTGTACGCCAAATTTCATCATAAGGAACAAGGTCTCCGAAGATTGTTCTCCCTTTCATATTTGGACGTTGGTAAACAACGCTGACTTGGCTAATGCCTAAATCTTGAAGGATAAACTGCGTGCTACTTGCAGGAGGTAATTTAATCTGCGCGTCTGCTTGTTGCGCACTGAACATTAATCCTGAAGCTAACAGGAGTGTTATTGCAATTTTTCTCATAAAATCAAAACTTGAATTCCCGAATATACGAAGCCTACCTTAAAAAACAAACGGAGATAGTTCGCTATCTCCGTTTACTTCATGTTAAATTGCTTATTTTCTAACTTTATGTCCCGCTACGGCGTAGTACAATATGTATACGTAACAAGGTAATGCAATCCAGTATGCTTGGTGAGATCCTACAGCGTGCGAAATTTGACCGTAGATCAAAGGAATTACAGCTCCACCAGCAATACCCATTACTAAGATTCCAGAAGCTGCACTCGTGAAACGACCCACGCCCTTTAAAGCTAAAGGCCAAATGGCTGGCCATACTAAAGAGTTTGCTAAGCCTAACAATCCAACTAAGGTTAATGAAACCATTCCATCAGTAAATACGATACCTACTGTTAGGATAATACCTAGAATTGCACAGAGTTTTAAGGCAGTCTCTTGCGCTAAGTATTTTGGTATTGCGATAATACCTATTACGTAACCGACAACCATCGAACCCATGGTGAACGATGTAAAGAATTTTGCAGTCTCCAATGGAATTCCCAAATAGGTACCATAGGCGATAATCGTATCACCCGCTAATACTTCTACACCCACATAGAGGAACAAACAAATAAACCCTAAGATGACATGTGGAAAATCAAAAATACTCTGTTTGCCTTCGGAAGCAAGGTGGTGAGAAGCATCTTCTTCTTCGTCTCCTTTTACTTCTGGTAAATTAGCCTTTGAAATCCAGATTGCTAATAAAATAAGTACAACGACAATTCCGATGTATGGATTTACGACTTGTAGTGCAATTTTATCTAGGGCTTGTGCTGACTCTTCAGGGCTCATTGACGCTAAAGATTTTTGTACTTTATCTGCTTCTCCCAGATTTAAGAAGTAGCCAAGGATAATTGGCGCAAGCGCACCGGCAAATTTGTTGCAGATACCCATGATACTGATACGTTTAGCCGCAGTTTCCACAGGCCCAATAATCGTAATATAAGGATTTGATGCGGTTTGTAAGATGGCCAAACCACCACCCATGATAAACAGTCCTGTTAAGAATAACAAGTATGTTCGCGCATACGCAGCAGGAATGAATAATAATGCGCCGACGGCCATAATGCCCAATGAGATAGCCATACCATTTTTAAATCCAAATCTATTTAAGATCCATGTTGAAACAGGAGCCATCACTAAGTAAGCAATGTAGAATGCAAATGTTACGAAGTACGATTGAACTTCTGTAAGCTCACAAGCAATTCTTAAATAGGGAATTAAGAGGGAGTTTAGCCAAGTGGCGAATCCAAAAATAAAGAAGAGGGCGCCAATTATAATCATTGGTCCGACGGTTGATTGATTATTCTGATTGGTCATAAAATTGATTTAATCGATTATGAATTTTTTGATAGTCACAAGGCTAA
>JBEBRI010000097.1:0-15030 GCA_040394915.1 Sphingobacterium sp. | reverse complement strand
TGCAAATGGTAGAAGAGTATTAGCTTCTCGTAGAGCTAAAGGTAGAAAACGTCTTACTGTTTCTGACGAAGGCCGCCACAAAGGGTAATCTATTCGGTCTCCGGTGATCCATGAGCCGAGCGCAAAACTGCCGGATCTATTCATCGAGATGAAGAAATATACATTTTCAAAAGAAGAACGATTATGCAGCAAAAGGTTAATTGATGACCTTTTCCATAATGGTTCTTCTTTTGTCGTGTATCCCTACCGCTTGATGTATCGTAACACAAGTGAAACGCTTCCAGCTAAAGCTCAGGCAATTATTTCAGTTTCAAAACGTCGATTTAAGCATGCGGTTACTCGAAATCGTTTAAAACGGCTCGTTCGAGAATGTTATCGTTTAGAAAAGCCTTCTTTCTATGATAATTTGAGCGATTATTCCCTACATTTGTTATTGGCAATTCAGTATATCGGTAAAGAGGAGTTACCTTTTGCTGAGCTTCATGCAAAAATGAAGATATTGCTAGAAAAACTATCACATGAACTTGTTTCGTCAAATCTGGGAAAAAGGGATTAAGCTACCCCTGCAGTGGGTTTTCTTAATTATCATTAGATTCTATCAATTATTTATTTCTCCTTTTCTTGGTGCGAACTGTCGCTATACGCCCACTTGTTCGCAATACGGCAAGGAAGCAATCCTTAAATATGGCCCATTTAAAGGTGGATGGTTGACGATAAAGCGAATTGCAAGTTGTAATCCCTGGGGTGGCCACGGCCATGATCCAGTTCCATAACTATACTATGTCAGACATTTACATTTTATCTATAGACACAGCGACTCCGCTTTGTTCTGTTTCCATATCGAAAAATGGAAGTACGGTATATGAGTTAGTTGGCGATGATCCAAATATGCATGCTTCTTCGTTAACGCTGTTTGTCAAACGCGTGCTAGAGAAAGCGAAATTGGAAATGAATCAGCTTTCCGCTGTAGCGGTTAGTAAAGGTCCTGGATCTTATACAGGGCTTCGTATTGGCGTTTCTGTTGCTAAAGGATTATGTTATGCTTTAGATATCCCATTGATTGCTAACAATACCTTAGAGGCGATGTTTTCAGGTTTTCAGCAGCTATCTTCGATAGCTGAGGAATCTACTTTGCTTTTGCCAATGATCGATGCGAGGAGACAGGAGGTTTATACGCAAGTCTTTTCGGTCGAAGGACAGATCATTGAGGAAACGAAGGCATTGATCGTGGATACGGACACTTTTAATTCTTATTTGGAAAATGGTAAGAATTTAATCTTCTTTGGATCGGGTGCGGATAAGTTTGAGGAAATGTTCCGTAAGCAACCTGCTATCGAAATTTATGTAGGTTTTGATACCAAGGCTAGTTTCCAGGATGCGATTTCATTTGAGAAATTTCAACAGAGTCAATTTGAAGACGTCGCTTATTTTGAGCCGTTTTATTTGAAAGATTTTGTGGTCAGCACACCAAAGAAATCACCTTTACTATAACCATTGTTTTCTTTTAAACCAGATATAGATAATTAAGGATAGTATTCCCATACCGCCTAACACGGCCGCGTACCCATAATACCATTCCAGTTCTGGCATGTGTTTGAAATTCATGCCATATATGCCCACAATGAATGTCAAAGGCATGAAAAACACGGAAATGATAGTCAGTGTTCTCATGATCTCGTTGGTGTGATTTGATTCGATATTAAAATAAAACGACAGAAGTTGTGCGGTGTTCTCACCAATATTCCTGTACAAAGTATTTGTTCTTGCGTATAAATCACGTAGATCCTGTGTATATATGTTTTGATACTCAGGCATATGAAAGTAATCAACGATGTCTTTGTAGAACGTGAGGATAATGCGAATAAGGTCAATCTGTCTTTTTAAATAGTAGAGCTTGCGCAAGAAAGGCTTTCTACGGTTATGTAGAAAAACAATCTCTTCGTATAAGTCAAGCTTAGCCGACAGACTGTTGACCACTAAGTTTTCAAACGTTTTTATTGAAGATGAAACTAGTGTATTAACCAAACTTTTACTCGATTTAAATCGCTTATTACTTTTGTCCATGTCGATAAGCTCTTGTAGAACAGGGATATCATAGCGATGAGTCGTGATGAGAAAATCCTCATCATAGAAGATTGAAATTCTATTGGTTACTTCAATTAAATGATCCGAGTTTTCAGGAAAGTCATCTGCGATAAAGCGGATAATTAAAAAATGGTAAGAGTCAAACTCTTCGATTTTTGGTAAATGTCCTGACTCTAAACAATCTTTAATTGAAGCGTCATTTAGATTGTAGTTATTTTTAAGGTCTTTAAAATCCTCAATTGTCGGATTGCTAATATCAAACCAATCAAATCCGTTATGCTCCTTGCTTAGAATCTGTTTTACCATAATCAAATTTAATATTTAGGATCAAGTTTTTAACACAAACACCAAAAGTTTTAAATTCTTAATCTTCAAAATCGATTTTGAAAGATGTGAATCGGACTAAACGTAAGTATTCAGCAAAACAGCCTCCGGCTTTGGGGGACTTCAAAAAGCTTTACAGTACTGCCTCATGCTCCAGTTCGGTATAAAAGAAAACGCCGCAATCAACAGATTACGGCGTTTTCTTTTATAAAATATTTCCTTATTTTTTCTTTTCGGCAGTTTGCGATGTTTTGTACTCGTTATTTAATGATTCGATTACTGCTTTAGTAATATCTGATGCTGGATCAGCATAGAGTACAGCTGGATTTGTCTTAGAATACGTTAATACAAATTTGTATCCTTTTTCCTCGGCGTGTTTCTTTAAATAATCTGTAACTGTCGTGTACACTTTATTGAATTCAGTGTTTTCGTCTTGTGCTATAGATTGCGAAGCATTCTGATCTAAACGTTGGATTTCTTGTTGTCTTCTCATCAAGCGTTCTTCCGTTGCTTGACGATCGGTTGCACTCATAGTGCCCGCTTTCTGTTGGTATTCAGCAACCTCGCGTTGATAGGCTTGTCCCTTCGCTTGTAAATCGCTTTGTGCTTTCTTCACTTTCGCTTCCAATTTGGCGCGAATATCTTTGAAGTATTGATATTGCTCCGATAATGAGTCAGAATTCACATAAACAATCTTGTCTTCTTTTGCTTCTGTTACGGCATTTGTTGCCGCTGGAGTAGCAGTTGTCGACTTAGTTTCACCTTGTTGATTACATGCAACCACTGATGCTGTAGCTAACAGGCCTAGGGTCAATTTTGCTATTTTATTCATTCTATAGTGTATTTCAATTTTATTAACGACAAACCTAAGATAAATAATTTAAATTTTCTAGCTGTTAAGGTTAAAAGCCGTTAAAAAACTCAATTATGGACTTTGTGAAAACTAAAGATTTCAGCGGTCTTTTTAACGTGATATGGTTTGATATTTAGCTTAAAAATTCGTATTTTTGAAAGTTAATCATCGTAATTTTAAGGTATTTTCATGAGCGAAGAAAATAAAAATGCATCTACGTATTCAGCAGACAATATTCAAGTATTAGAAGGTCTGGAAGCAGTGCGTAAGCGCCCTTCCATGTACATTGGTGATACCGGTGTGAAAGGTCTACACCACTTGGTATATGAAGTCGTTGATAACTCAATTGACGAAGCTGTTGCAGGTTATTGTGATGATATCATTGTCACAATATATCAAGATAACTCAATTTCAGTAAGCGATAATGGTCGTGGTATCCCTACGGGTATCAACAAAAAGGAAAATAAGTCAGCTCTTGAGCTGGTTATGACGGTATTACACGCTGGCGGTAAATTTGATAAAGATACCTATAAGGTTTCTGGCGGTTTGCACGGTGTTGGGGTATCCTGTGTAAATGCTTTGTCTACAAAGTTACGTGCCGAGGTACACCGTGAAGGGAAAATATTTGTTCAAGAATATGCGCAAGGAAAACCGCAGTTCGATGTCAAAGAAATAGGTCAATCGGAAAAGAATGGTACCATCGTTACATTCCATCCAGATCCTGAGATTTTTACTACCACTACCGTATACAATTATGATACTTTAGCCAATCGTTTGCGCGAGCTTGCATTCCTCAACAAAGGAATTCATTTAGCGTTGATTGATGAGCGCGAAATATTAGATGACGGTACTTTCAAAAGAGATGATTTCTTTTCTGAAGGTGGTTTACAAGAGTTTGTTAAATTCCTAGATGGCACCCGCCAATCGATAATCGCAGATCCTATTTATGTAGAGGGTATCAAACAAGGGGTACCTGTAGAGTTATCATTTCAATACAACGATACGTATTCGGAAAATGTGCACTCTTACGTAAATAATATCAATACGATCGAAGGTGGTTCGCACGTTGCAGGTTTCCGTCGTGGACTAACGCGAACACTGAAAAAATATGCGGATGATTCCGGTTTATTGAAGAATCTAAAAGTCGATATCCAAGGAGATGATTTCCGCGAAGGTTTAACGGCAGTTATCTCAGTGAAGGTAGCTGAGCCTCAGTTTGAGGGGCAAACCAAAACTAAGTTAGGTAACTCTGAGGTAATGGGTGCTGTTGACGTTGCTGTAGGTGAGATTCTAAGCTCTTATTTAGAAGAAAATCCAAGAGAGGCAAAACTAATCGTTCAGAAGGTTATCGTCGCTGCCCAAGCGCGTGCGGCGGCTCGTAAGGCGAGAGAGCTAGTACAGCGGAAGACTGTTATGGGCGGTTCTGGTCTTCCCGGCAAATTGGCAGACTGTTCTAATAATGATCCTGCTAAATGTGAGTTATTCCTTGTCGAGGGAGATTCTGCGGGTGGAACAGCGAAGCAAGGTCGTGATCGCATGTATCAGGCAATTATGCCGCTCCGTGGTAAGATTCTAAACGTTGAAAAAGCGATGGAACATAAGATCTACGAAAATGAAGAGATCAAGAATATGTTCACTGCTTTAGGAGTTAGTATTGGTACAGCGGAAGATTCGAAGGCGTTAAACACGGATAAACTTCGTTATCATAAAGTGATCATCATGACGGATGCTGATGTCGACGGTTCTCACATCGCGACTTTATTATTGACGTTCTACTTCCGTTATATGAAGGAATTAATTGAGCGGGGCTTTGTTTATATTGCCACTCCTCCTTTGTATATGGTTAAAAAAGGAAAGGAATTTGAATATGCTTGGACGGAGGATCAGCGTTTGGCAGCAATCCAACGTTTGAAAGGCGCGGGTAAAGAAGACAGCGTGCATGTTCAACGTTATAAAGGTCTTGGTGAGATGAATGCCGAGCAGCTATGGGAGACAACAATGGATCCAGAACGTCGTACATTACGTCAAGTTACCATTGAAAATGCAGCTGAATGTGATCGTATTTTCTCTATGTTAATGGGAGATGAGGTCGCTCCACGTCGTGAGTTTATCGAACGTAATGCTAAATATGCTAAGATAGATATCTAGGAATCAGGTTTAATAGACCGGAATTAGATTATAAGATAAGAAAATGGGGAGTTAATTAACTCCCCATTTTTATTTGGTATTGGACATGAAGGCGATATCTTTTGTCTCTAATATATCCTTTGAATAACCATGTAAACTTACATTGATCATTGCTTTACCAACTTCTTCTAAAGTCAAAAAATAACTTGGATTAAACGGACGAAAAAGAGCCATAATTGCAATGAGCGGCTTCAAAGATGCTTTTACATGCTTGGCATGCTTAAAAGGTTTCATAAATGCTGGTCGAAAGTTAAAGACTTGAAGCGGTAATTTTAAAAGATCATTTTCTGTCTTTCCTTTTACTCTTGCCCACATTGTTTTTTTCTTCTCAGAAGAGTCGGTTCCAGCGCCAGAAACATAACAAAACGTCATTTGTGGATTTACGTTCGCAAGCATATGAGCGAAATGCATGGTCAAATCATATGTGGTACGCGTATAGTCCGCTTCGTTCATGCCAATGGAAGAGATACCGAGGCAGAAAAAGCAGGCATCATAACCCTTCACGATATTTTGAATAGCAGTGAGGTCGAAAAAGTCAGCGATCAGAACCTCCTGGATCTTGCTATCTTGATAACCCGAGGATTTTCTGTTAACCAACAAGATTTTTTCTACCTGATCATTCTGTAAGCATTCCTGCAGTACACCTTCCCCCACCATGCCTGTTGCTCCAGTTATCAAAACTTTTATTTTCATCGCTATCCAATATTTCTTTATTTAATTTCTCTAGCCCCTTCAGCTAGCAGGCGTATCATGGAGATCTATCCAATATTAAATTTTACTTATCAAAAGTTGTACTAAAAATGTGTAACGTACTCAATTTTATAGGGTATTACCTATTATTTGTAGCAAATCCGCCTCGATAACCTACTTATCGGCGAGTTATAAGGCAAAATGTTACTGCTAAAATGTATAACCCAAATATTAACAATGATAATATATTTCTTAATAGCTAAAATGATGTCTTAGATTGCTTGTGCTTATTCATCAAGTTATGATTGTATTCGTTAGCTTAACACTCTTGTGTGTAGGAGTCAGTACCATTGTTGTTGCGCAAGGGACGGAAGAGAACTATATGGAAACTATAGCTAATTCTAGTCTCGAGGAGGAGCGAATTCATGAAGGTTTGATCGAAGATCAAGAGTATCTTGAAGATCTTCGTCGCAAGCCTATTAATCTAAATCATGTCGATCGTGCAGGCCTCCAAAAAATACCTTTTTTAAGTTTTTATCAGGTAGAACAATTTTTGCGTCACAGAGAGCTAGCAGGGGAATTCAATTCGATTAATGAACTACAAGGGATAGCAGGTTTTGATGTGGAAACAGTAGAGCTGTTGCTTCCACTCGTCACGATCAGTGCATCTACCGCACTCTTACCATCAAGCTTAGCGGTACCTAAGGGCAGGGGATATGTGATGAGCAGTTTCGCTCGACAATTAGAAATCAAACGGGGTTTCAAAATATCAGATACACTTCGATCTCGATACTTGGGCGATCCAAATCGTCTACTAGTCCGAATACGACATAAAATTCAAAATAGGTATTACTTATCGATCAATGCAAAGAAGGATCCTGGAGAGCCATTTTTCAATAGAAAACAACCTTACGGGTTTGATTACTATTCAGGCTCTCTCTTAGCTAAAGACATTGGTAGAATTGAAAAGATTGTAATCGGTGACTATAATCTACAGTTTGGCCAAGGGCTCACCCTTTGGTCGGGGGGACAATTTACGCGTGGAAATGTAGTCCTACAAACAAGCAATGTAGGGTCAGGTATACGTCAGCACACGGGAATGCGTGAGTCAGGATATTTTAGAGGCATTGCATTAACCACAAGATTTCGACGTACAACGTTAACTCCCTTTGTAGCCTACAATGCATTAACTGGTAATCTGGCATCCAAGGAAGGAGTAACCGTAATTACAGGATTCAATGCATCTGGTTTACACCGAACTGCCCACGAACTGCGGAATAGGGGCGCTATAAAGCAACGTGTTTATGGTTTGAATACCGAATATGATAAAGCTCGTCTTAAACTGGGTATCACTTATCTAACAACGGACTTTAGATACGATGTTTCACCACCCGATCAAGCATATAATGAATATCGGTTTCAAGGGAGACGCTTACAACAATTCGGTATCTATGGACAATATACGTTGTTTAATTCATTCTTCTATGGGGAAACTGCGCACAGTATAAATACAGGCTGGGCCCATATGGTGGGCTCCGTTATCTCTTTAGGGAAAAAGCTTTCTGTTGGAATAAACTATAGAAACTACCAATCGAATTATCATCAATTCTACGCTGAAGGGTATGGGAGATTATCAACTCTGGGAAATGAAAGAGGTTTTTATTTCGCTCTGCGATTCCATCCATCGAGGAGTTGGGATTTATCAACAGCTATCGATTTACACAAATTTCCCGATGCGCGTTATCGAGCTAGATTACCCAGCCAAGGAAGCCTATATTATACCCGAATACAGAGAATTTGGTATAAACGTGGTGCAATAGCGCTCCGTTTCCAACATCGGGAATACGAGGAAAACTATCTTGCAGAATTTAAAGTTTACGATGATTTAGCAAAGGTGACGAAGAATCAAATGCGAATGAATTTTAATTTTAAAATCTCGAATAATTGGGAGCTTGCAAGTCGCGTTGAACGCAGTTATTTTTTTAAATCAAAGGAGTCCAAGCAAAATGGTCTACTGGCATATCAGGATTTTCAATGGCAAGATGGCAACAAGCGCTGGAAAGTTAGTCTGCGCACAATCTACTTTGATGTAGACAGTTATAATGCTAGGATATACAGTTTCGAACGCGATTTGCTTTACTCGCTATCCTTTCCATTCTATTATCATCGAGGGGCTCGTTTGTATATCAATCAACGGGTCAAACTAAATAAACACTGGACTATTTGGACGAAGGTTGGCTGGACACGATATTTCAATCGAGATTCCTATGGCTCGGGGCTTGATTTAGTAGATAAGAATCACCGTACAGAAATTCGTTTTCAAATTCGATATCAGTGGTGAGCCAATTCGAATATAAATTAGGCATCACAAAATCTCCATGCTTTAAACTTTTGATTCCATTTTGTTTAGGTATTATCATCGTCTACGTCACTGGTGTAAGCCAAAACGAACTGACTCATCTTTTCACATTTCTCTTGGGTTTACTACCCGTACTTTTCTTATTGAATATAAAAACCCAGAATGCAATTAAATCATGCTATGTATTTATTTGTTTTTTATTCTTTGGAATGCAGTTGACGCTGAATCAGCTGCCACAATTGAATGCCGAAGATCTTGCGAATAATCAAGTATGGCTAGCAATTTTGGATGAAGAACCAATCAAACGAGAAAAGGTAATTCGGTTTCAACTAAACCTCTTAGGACGTATCGATCAGCAGAACATTATGCGGCTAGCACTGCCAGTGCGTGTACAAGGATTATTTCAAAAGGATAGTCTACTATTTCAGTCTTGGAAGCTCGGGGATACCATTCTAATCAAAGGTCGTATGACAATGATAAGTAAGATGAAAAATCCTAATGCGTTTGATTATAAAGCTTACTTGAAAAGTCAGGGAGTTCAGTACCAAATTTGGTTTCGAGCGAATGACTATAAGATTATCGCAAAAGAAGAACAACAAAACTTTGAAGGTTTACTCTCCAATAGACGTAGCTTACTGCATCAACGGTTTCATGATTATATGCCCGATCAGAACTATGCGTCCTTAGCAGCAGCGATTACATTTGGATACAGAACGGAGCTAAGTTCAGAACTAATGGAAACATTCTCTTCAACAGGTACCATACATATCTTAAGCGTTTCAGGAATGCATGTAGGTATCCTTTTTTGGTTTTTAAGCTTGTTACTTGTGCCGTTGCGAGTGATGAAACATGGAAGACGGATCGCAATTATACTAGCGTTTCTGTTAATCTGGTTGTTTGCCTTACTTTGTGGTCTTGTACCGGCTGTATTAAGAGCAACAGTAATGTTTAGTCTATTCTTGATTGCTTTGTGGGCAAGGAGAGATTTAATTGGGATGAATTCCTTAGCGGGTTCTGCGCTCATATTACTCATAGCGAATCCCTTGAATTTATTTGATATGGGATTCCAATTATCCTATCTCGCAGTCTTCGGGATAATGAGTACAATGCCCATCTTCAAACGATTGTACTATTCGTTCAATAATGGAGTGAAAGAGACACTTGATGTCATTTACATGAGTTTAGGCGCCCAAATCAGTACGACCGCCTTAGCAATGTATTACTTTCAACAATTTCCAACTTATTTTCTAATTGGTAATCTAATCATGGCACTTCCTTCAAGTTTAATATTAATTGCTGGAATGTGCTTATCTCTTTGTCCGTATGAGGATGTCAACCATTTTCTTGGAACTACTATCCAAACGATCTTATTTCACAGTCATAAAGCACTGCAGTACATTGAATCTTTACCATTTTCTTCAATCAAAGGTGTTTCAATAAACTGGATGGAGACTTTCGCTCTATATTTCTTGCTAATGATCTTTTTAATAGCACTGCGATTTAAAAACAAATGGATGCTCTTTGTAAGCATACTCGCTGTTTTGATTCTTGATATGAACGTATTTTTAAAAAATGAAGCTTTAAATTCCTATCGAGGCTTCAGAATTTATCAGATGGGTAGCGAATATGCGATAGCGTATATTCAAAGGAGGAAGGTAATATTATTCGGATCAGCGGATACAATAAATCAACCTAATTTAAAATTCAATGTACATCGCGACATTTCTCAATTTACAGAACTCAAAGAGGTGCGATATCGGCAGCTGGCAACAGATCGAAATTATAATTTAAAAATAGGTGAGCAACAGACTTTAGCAATTTGTAATAGCCATTGCGCATCGCAGGCTAAGTTTATTCTTTTAAGAAATAATGCCCGATTAATAGCTCATCATAGTAATAGCATTTTGGTGTTTGATGCGAGTAATTCATGGTCTGCAATCCGACGATATACAACAGAATTAGACGCGCTAGCACAGCCCTATTATATTTTGAAGGATAATTTTGCGTATGTTTGGGATGGATAAAACATGGAACAAACAAGTCTTTCTATCTTAAAACAATACTGGGGATATGAGAAATTTCGTCCGTTACAGGAAGAGATTATTCACGACGTGCTATTGGGTAAAGACACGCTTGCATTAATGCCCACAGGCGGTGGGAAATCACTTTGTTTTCAGGTTCCTAGTTTAATGAAAGATGGGATATGTATCGTTATCAGCCCTTTGATAGCTTTAATGAAGGATCAAGTAGAAAACCTTCGTAAGCGTGATATCCCAGCGATTGCAATATTCTCCGGAATGTCTAAGCGGGAGGTCGATATCGCTCTAGATAACTGTATTTTCGGGAATATTAAATTTCTCTATCTAGCTCCCGAGCGACTCTATTCCGATTTAGTCCAAGAACGAATCCGCCATATGAAGGTGAACTTATTCGCAATTGATGAAGCACACTGTATTTCGCAATGGGGATATGATTTCAGACCATCCTACTTAGAGTTAACAAAACTTCGGGAATTACATCCCAATGTTCCCTTCTTAGCCCTGACGGCTACAGCGACTCCAAGAGTTGTATCCGATATTCAGGAGAAATTAGGATTTAAAGAAGAAAACGTTCTAAAGAAAAGTTTTCGACGTGAAAACTTAGGATATATGGTTTTCAATGAAGAAAACAAGATGGGGCGGATGCTTCGGGTTATCAAGAAGATGGGAGGGACAGGAATTGTATATGTTCGCAATCGACGTGAAACGCAAGAGGTAGCACGATATCTCTTAAACCACGGTATCCCAGCTGATTTTTATCATGCCGGGTTAGACATGGCCTCTAGAATGAAGAAGCAAGAGGCCTGGACAGCAAATCCAACCCGTCTACTTGTAGCCACTAATGCTTTTGGGATGGGAATAGACAAACCAGACGTTCGATTTGTTATTCATCTCGATATTCCAGACTCACTGGAAGCGTATTATCAAGAAGCTGGACGAGCTGGACGTGACGAAAAGAAAGCATACCCCGTATTACTCTACCAGCAATCTGATCGCGATGAATTATGGGAAAATGTAGAGCTGAGCTTTCCGGATTTTACCTTTATCCAGCAGTGTTATCATTATTTATGTAATTATTTTCAGATCGCTTTAGGTGCAGGACAGGGGATGGTCTTTGATTTTGACGTCGTTGAATTCTCAAAGAAATACAAATTGGAATTGTTGAAATCCATTAGTGCTTTAAAGTTCCTGGAGCGTGATAAATGGCTGAGCCTTTCGGAAGCTGTCTATATACCTGCACGCTTCAAGTTTGAAGTCGATTTTCAAGAACTCTATAAATTTCAAGTGAGTAGTGTCGCATATGACAACCTGATCAAAGCAATTCTCCGTTTATATGGTGGTATATTCGATTACTTCGTTCCAATTAATGAATTCGAGCTAGCCAAAAGAGTTGGCAAGTCCCTCGATGACGTGATTCATATGCTCAAAATGATGCAGCAATATGAAATAGGAACTTACCTAGCGAAAACTGACAAACCGCAGTTGCAGTTTCTTCAACCTCGGGTAGATTATAAAAACTTATATATCGATATGTCTTTTATTCAAGCTCGTAAAACGTTCAAACAAGAGCAAGTTCGAGCAATCTATCATTATTTGGATACCAAAGAGTGCCGAAGCCTTGCTCTGCAGCACTATTTTGGGGAGCAAACAAAGCAGACCTGCGGTGTTTGCGATCTGTGTGTTACGCGAGCATATCGAGACAACGAGCGAAGCAAGATTACTCAAGAAATTCAACAAATACTCCTTGCGAACCCAAGGACACTTCATGACCTCATCGATAGTTTAAGCATAGGAAAGGAAGAAACAAGACTTGAAGTGCTCCGCGAATTATTGGATAGCGAGCAAGTTCTGTTGAAAGAAAACCTATATAGCTGGCCGGTATTTTAGGCAATAGATTTTTATCATCCCATACAGATAACTGTCTAAATATCACTTAAAAATGTACTATTACGCATTTTTTTAGATATAAAAAAAATGATACCTTTAAAGTAAACCAAATAAACTTTATATGGAACAATTTGTAATTTATCTACCAGCAGTGCTAGCTGTATTGGGGTTGCTGTTCATGCTTTCAAAGGCAAGTTGGGTTGGGAAACAAGATGCGGGGGAAAGCCGAATGCAATTTATTTCCAAAAGCATCCAAGAGGGTGCCATGGCTTTCTTAAAAGCCGAGTACAAAATTCTGCTCATTTTTGTTGTGATTGCATCAATCGCTTTGTTTATTGTTTCTACTCTAGTTGAGACAACACATTGGATTATTGTTGTCGCTTTCATCTTTGGGGCTTTTTTCTCTGCATTAGCCGGGAATATCGGCATGCGAATCGCGACTAAAGCGAATGTGCGCACAACTCAAGCAGCGCGAACTTCATTGCCCCAAGCCCTAAAGGTATCTTTTACTGGAGGTACAGTAATGGGCTTAGGAGTGGCTGGCTTAGCCGTCTTAGGACTCAGTATCTTCTTTCTATTGTTCCTCAAAATGTTTGTTACCAATACGAATTCATTCTACGATGAGATGACGGTCGTATTGGAAGCTTTAGCAGGCTTCTCCCTAGGAGCAGAGTCCATTGCTTTATTTGCCCGAGTAGGCGGCGGTATTTATACAAAAGCCGCTGACGTAGGCGCGGATTTAGTAGGTAAAGTGGAAGCCGGTATTCCAGAAGATGACCCGCGTAACCCAGCAACCATTGCAGACAATGTGGGAGATAATGTAGGAGACGTTGCAGGGATGGGAGCGGATTTATTCGGTTCCTATGTAGCAACCGTTTTGGCTTCCATGGTTCTCGGGAATTATATCATCAAAGATATGTCGGAAGCGACAGGAACTACTTTTACAGACACCTTTAATGGTATGGGGCCAATCTTATTACCTATTGTGATTGCCGGAGTCGGTATTCTAGCCTCTATCATTGGAACCTTCCTAGTGAAAGTAAATAGTAACGACGCTAAGGAAGCTCAAGTACAGCGGGCTTTAAATACCGGAAACTGGGCTTCAATCATCCTTACGGTTATTTCATGTTTCTTCTTGATTCAATATATGCTTCCGGAAACAATCCAAATGAAGTTTTTCGGAGAGGGATTTAAAGAAATTCCACGCATGAATATCTTTTATTCAACCATTGTCGGATTGGCTGTAGGCGGATTAATATCATCGTTCACAGAATATTATACCGGTCTAGGCAAAACGCCAGTTCTAAATATCGTTCAGAATTCATCAACTGGTGCAGCGACCAATATTATCGCTGGATTGGCAACAGGGATGAAATCTACATTTTCTTCGGTCCTATTATTTGCGCTAGCAATATGGGGTTCATACGCTTTAGCTGGATTTTACGGCGTGGCTATTGCAGCTTCAGCAATGATGGCAACGACAGCAATGCAATTAGCAATCGATGCTTTTGGACCAATTGCGGACAATGCAGGTGGTATTGCAGAGATGAGTGAGCTACCCAAAGAAGTTAGACAGCGGACAGACGTATTAGATTCTGTAGGAAATACGACAGCAGCAGTAGGAAAGGGCTTTGCAATCGCTTCTGCAGCACTAACTGCACTCGCCTTATTTGCCGCTTACGTAACTTTTACGGGTATCGATGGGATCAATATTTTTAAGGCTGATGTGTTAGCGGCGCTATTTATCGGTGGCATGATTCCGGTTGTATTTTCTGCACTTGCCATGCAATCTGTTGGAAAAGCGGCGATGGATATGGTAAACGAAGTGAGGCGACAATTCAGAGAGATTCCAGGGATTCTGGAAGGAACAGGCCAACCAGAATATGGTAAATGTGTGGATATCTCGACAAAAGCTGCATTACGCGAAATGATGTTGCCAGGAGCGATCACTATCATTACACCAATTATTGTCGGTTTCGTAATGGGTGCCGAGGCTTTAGGAGCATACATGGCTGGCGTTGCCGTATCAGGAGTCTTATGGGCCATCTTTCAAAACAACGCTGGAGGCGCATGGGATAATGCGAAAAAATCATTTGAAGCCGGCGTGATGATTAATGGAGAAATGACATTCAAGGGTTCAGATGCGCATAAAGCTGCGGTAACAGGTGATACGGTAGGAGACCCATTTAAAGATACCTCAGGGCCTTCGATGAACATACTGATTAAACTAACTTGTTTGGTTGGTTTGGTGATTGCACCCATTCTAGGGGGACATCATCTCGCCGAACAAGCAAAAAGACAAAAACAAGAAGTGAAAGAAAAGGTTATCGTATTAAACGATCAACAGTCAAAACTTAAATAATTAAAACGCCGCCCATTGGGCGGCGTTTATTATCGTTCAACTTATTCAACAATGATAAGTTGTATATTCTCTGCCCGTGAATTAACAGTTGGGTCATACATGCATTCTAACGTTGTAATCCCCGAATTGAAGACACCTACATTATTTGCTTTAACCTCATATTCTACTTCCCGAACACCTTTTGCAAGGCTATCGAAGAAATAATTAGTGGAAGCATCTTTCAATGTGAAATAGTAGCCTGCGC
>JBEBRI010000096.1:0-15087 GCA_040394915.1 Sphingobacterium sp. | reverse complement strand
CGCCAAAGTAGTTTTACCAGATGATTCAGGACCGTAGATTTCAATAATACGTCCCTTTGGAACACCACCAATACCTAATGCGATATCTAATCCTAATGATCCGGTAGAGATCGATTCAATAGGTTCTACAGCTGTATCACCTAATTTCATGATTGTACCTTTACCGTACGATTTCTCTAATTTATCTAAAGTAAGCTGTAATGCTTTTAATTTGTCTGTGTTGCTCATATTTTTAGTATATCGAAATCAAAATTAATATAATGTTCGCAGAAATCAAAATTTGTTACTAAAAAAATTAGTTTAATTTGTTTAGTGTAAAATCTTGGCGAATCAACCAAGTCATTAAAGCTCGATTTTTTCTTCCAAATTCTTATTGACCGCTTTTATTTGATGTGTTTTCTCAAAGTATTTACAAAAATAGGTAATCGGACATTGTTCACATTTTGGCTTTCTAGCCACACAGATGTAACGTCCATGTAAGATTAACCAATGATGCGCAATAGCAATCGTTTCTTTTGGAAGGTATTTTACAAGTTGTTTCTCCACGGCCAGGGGAGTTGTTGCGCGCGATGTTAAACCTAATCGGTTGCTGACACGAAAAACATGGGTATCGACCGCCATGGCCGGATTATGATAAACGACCGAGGAAATGACATTCGCCGTTTTGCGCCCAACGCCCGGTAGTTTAACCAGATCTTCAATTTTTTCAGGAACGATGCCGTTGAATTCGCTCAATAGTTTCTGTCCCATGCCGACTAAGTGTTTCGCTTTATTGTTGGGATAACTTACAGAGCGAATGTAAGAGAACACCTCATCAACTGAACTCGCTGCGAGACTTTCTGCATCTGGAAAGCGTGCAAAAAGTGCTGGGGTAATCTGATTGATCCGCTTGTCGGTACATTGTGCAGATAGAATGACCGCAACTAAGAGTTCAAAGGGGTTGCTATAGTTTAATTCTGTCTGTGCGTCGGGATTGTGAGTCGAAAAATACTCTACAAAAGCTTTATACCTGTCTTTCTTAAGCATAATCAAAGATAGTGTTTCAGCATTAGTATTTCACTAAAAAGTATGGAGTTAGCGGAGAACAGCAGGATAATTTTAAAAAAAAGAAAAGGGCTGTCATTTGACAGCCCTAACCTTCTGTTAAGTTTTCCAGTATTAATTTGGATATTTTACGCCGCGATACTGCGAGATATCTACTTTAGGTATAGAGGCATTATATTTACTATTAATCGCATCAATAAATAAGTTGGCCACAATCGCGTTCCCCATTGGCGTTAAGTGCACGCCATCTAATGAGAAGGCATTCCCTGTAATAAACGCTGAACTGATACCAATACCGTTATACACATAACCGGTTTTTACTTTGTTTAGAAAGGCATGTACATCCGCGACTGCTACACCATTACTCTCAGCCACTTGTTTAATGACATTGTTGAATTCAGTAACGCGTGTTGAAACTAGTTGAATTTCGGCTTCATCGAGAACGAGGTTATCTTCCACAGGGTTTAGTGGGCTTAGACCATAGCCCGGGCCAATCGTATTTGGTTTTCCTAATGCTGCCGTATTAAATGTCAACGGGAACAAGTCTTTGGATGTCGCTGCACGAGGGCCTGTTTTGGTTTGAATAAAGACATTTTTAAAAGCGCCTCCTGTAGCTGCTTCTAAACCCGCATTGATCCGTGCTGTGGTTACGGTATTTAAGAAAGGAACCGCAGTGACATCAGGGATTGTCGCAACCACGCCTTTTTTACCACCTGTGGTTAAGGTCTTGATAAAGTTCGTATAAAGCTGGGTGAATAAAGGTAAAGATGTCAATTGCTTGGTAGGATCTTCTACCAGAACGCCATCCTCAATTACGGTTGATACCGCACCATTCGTTGCATAGCCCAAAACATCATTATTTCCTAGCCAAAACGAAAAGAATGTATAATCATGAGCCGTAGCGTATTGAAAATAAGTCATGGTTGGCGGCGTATTGTCTGGCAATAAACGCTCAAAGTACGGATTGCCCATTGCGGTCCCAACTCCCGGCGCGAAAGCCATATCTAAACGCATGCCGGGTACCCCTAAATTTTGAATAGGGTCAGTATACTTGATATATAGCGGCTTTCCTTTAGAATTTGTTCCGCGAATAGCTAAGTTATCCGTTACTGGTTTCATAACGGGATTCCCATCAACAAGGGATTCGAGCATGATATAACCCGAGCCGTTTGGTTTATCCGCAGGGAAAAAGGGTGAAGTAAACTCGCCACCTCCAACAGATTTCATTTGATCGGCAATTAAGTTAGGAAAGGCTACCTTTTGGCCTTCTAAATACAGTCCGTTATCAGCATAGCCCGAAGTTAAAGAGTTTCCAATAGCGACAAATTTCGAAAAATCGGCTGTCCCTTTACTGAACGTTGGGGTATCGATTTCCGGTTTACAAGAGCTGACAAGTCCTAAAATTGCCAGTCCGATATATAGATTAAAGTTCTTTTTCATTGTGTTAATCAATTAAGGCTTACCATTTATAAGATACCGAGATACCTGGCGCATGGATATTGGTTTCATAGGTTCCGCGCAAAGCAGTTTCTGCATTTGTTGTTGTACGTGCTAAGATCTTTTGGTATACGTAGGCCGCAGACATTTCCCAATTTGGATTAAACTTATACGTCACTCCGCCAGCACCCATGATACGATTGTTATCCGGTGTTTCCGGGTAAACATATTTGGCTTGAACAGGGGTATACACGTATCCCGCACCCACGCGAAGGGCTAATGCATCGTTCACGTCGTAATTGATACCCGCTTTACCGGAGAAAGCGTTTTGATATTTTTTAACCGATCGAGTATCTGTTAGTACAGGCGTGTTGGTTTCATAATCAAAGACTAGTTCCTTGTAGATGTCGTAATTAATTAATGAACCATCGATTGCTGCTTTCACTTTATCACTTAGCGGGAAAGCAAGTCCAATATTAAATGTTGATGGCAATGGAAGTTCGGCGTCGAATTTACCATTCGGGAAGTTTGCAGCTAAAGAAGCTGGAACTTCGAAAGTTGCGTCTCCACCTTCCAGTTTTGTAACAACTTTTGAGCGATAACTTAACGATATCGCAAATTGTTCTTCTAAGTTATAATGTACACCGACGTTGAAACCCATACCGGTACCCGTACCTTTTAATGTAGCCTGTCCGGCCGTTCCGTCGGGATAGAAGACAGGCAGAGCACGACCTAAATCAACTAAACCAATGTTATAAACAAAACCACCACCAACGCTAAATTGCTCCGTCAGCTTAAAGCTAAGTGTGGGTTGAATATAAATTGCCCGCATTGAAAGATGCGTCAAGGAAAAGCGCCCCGGCCATTCTTTACCCCAGTCTACAGACCCACCGAACGGTGTATACACGCCGATTCCGGCTTTCCACCAAGCGTTCTTGGGCCCGAAAGTCGCGTAGGCACCGAAAGGCGGAGAAACTTGAAATTTCGTGTCGTGGACTTGCGTACTTCCGGCTTCACGAAATGCAGAACGGTACATGATTGCACTACCACCAACTTGAATCGCATTATGATCCATTTTGACCAGCGCACCAGGGTTGTAGAAAATTGATGTCTCATCGATGAATAAGGCAGATCCGGCACCAGCCATACCAACTGCTTTCTGACTTTGCGTATTCACTTGCGAGCCTTGGGCATGCAATAGAATAGGGGAAGCTAATAACAAACTGAGTAATAATCGTTTCATATAAATATTGATTAGCGTTTTTTCAAATAGATTTGATATGCTAACATAGCATTTTTTTTATTAATTACAATAAAAATATTTGTCACAATTTAATAAACTGCATTAATTGATTTTCCGTAGAACGATTTTGCAGATTAAATGGTTATCTTTAGAAATACAATTCTAAAAGATATTATGGCACAAATTAAATTCAAGGGTAATGTAGTTCATTCAGAAGGGAACCTACCTAAAATTGGTGATACTGCTCCAAACTTTACGTTAACTTCAGGCGACCTTTCATCCAAGTCTTTGAGCGACTTCAAAGGTAAGAAAGTTATTTTAAATATATTCCCTAGTATTGATACCGGTACCTGTGCAATGTCAGTTCGTCAATTCAACGAGAAGGCAGCAGGACTTGAAAATACAGTGGTATTATGTATCTCCAAAGACCTTCCTTTTGCGCAGTCCCGTTTTTGCGCAGCAGAAGGAATTGAAAATGTAATCACGTTATCAGATTTTAAAGATGACGAATTTGCAAAGGCTTATGGGGTAAAATTCAGCGACGGACCGTTAACAGGGCTGCTCAGCCGTTCAGTTGTCGTTATCAACGAAAATGGACAAGTTGTTTATACAGAACAAGTCGAGGAAACGACAGAAGAGCCGAATTACGATGCCGCTCTTGCTTCCATCTAAAGGGCCTACGACCCAGAGAACGCGATTAATGAAGACGTTCTAGGGAAATTCGTATCCAAGTTTCGTTTTACAAACCTGTAAATCTTATTCTTGGTAAAAACAAAAGCAAAAAAGAGCGACCAATAAAATTGTCGCTCTTTTTTGCTTTTTCGAATTTTTGTCGATGCGGCCGGCATCCGCTCTTGCTAACAACTAAACATGAGATGCTTCCAAAGCCTGCAAAATATCACCGATGATATCTTCTTGTTCTTCGATTCCTACAGAAAGACGTACCGTACCGGGGCGAATCCCTAGCTTTTCACGTTCCGCTTCGGTTAATTTGGAATGAGTTGTGGTTGCCGGATGTGTTGCAATACTTCGTGCATCGCCCAGATTCGAAGTATATTTTATCATTTTTAGCGCATCTAAAAACTTAAAGGCTCGTTCCGTTCCTCCCTTCACCTCAAAAGTAACAATACCGCCTCCAGCTTTCATTTGTTTTTTTGCAAGCTCATATTGCGGATGAGACGGTAAGAAAGGATACTTCACGTCGGCAATTTCCTCATTTTTTTCTAAAGCTTGCGCCAAGGCGAGTGCATTGGAACAATGTCGGTCCATACGTAATCCTAAGGTCTCGATACTCTTGGACAACACCCAAGCATTAAAAGGCGACATCGAAGGACCTGTATGACGAATTAAGAACATCATCTTATCGATTAACGCTTGTTTTCCAACGACTACGCCACCTAAAACACGTCCTTGACCGTCCATATATTTCGTAGCCGAGTGGATTGATAAATCGAATCCATATTGAAGTGGCTTTTGAAGATAGGGGGTAGCAAAACAATTGTCAATGGCAAAGATGATATGTGGATATTTCTTTTTTAAGCTTCCCAACCATTCTAAATCGACTAGTTCTAGCCCTGGATTGGAAGGAGATTCTAAGAATATAAATTTTGTATTTGGTTGAATGGCTTTTTCCCATTCTTCAGGGTTGATGGCATCTACATAAGTCGTCGTTACTCCCCAACGAGGAAATAACTGCGTGAACAATTGATGTGTCGAACCGAAAATTGCACGAGATGAAACAATATGATCGCCACTTTCAATAAATCCTGCAAATGTCGCAAAAACAGCTCCCATACCCGACGCAAATGCTAATCCAGCCTCAGCACCTTCCATTAAACATACTTTGTTAATAAACTCGGTGGTGTTTGGGTTTGCATAACGCGAATAAACCATACCTTCTTCTTCGTCCGCAAAAACGGCCCGCCCTTGGTCAGCACTGTCAAAAATAAAGCTGGAGGTAAGATATAGAGGTACAGAGTGTTCGCGCAATGCCGAGCGTTGAGCTTGCTCGCGTATAATTTTGGATTGTTCGTTGTTCATGATGAACAAATTTATTTACTTTTATAGATAAACTACTAATCTTTTCGAATATATTTTTATTTTTTTTAGCGTTTCCACGACAGTAGATTTAGGACCCTATCGAAAACGCGGAAGTAGCACTAATTCGCTCAGGTAAGGCAGTTCTCGTCAATCCGTTCTCCTGTTTGGATACTTGGGCTGCGCCGATCATGCCTATGAAAGGTTTTCTCTTATCTTAAACGTATTTATCAATTCCTATAAACAATAGATTTTTCTTCAATTTATCGGATAAGCCACGAACGAAGTGCGAACCATAGGCGTGCGATCCAGGAGAAATTTGTAATGCAGCTTTTATGACTGCTGCTACCCCTGCATATTGAGCGATTCTATCATTTAGTTTTATGGAAATATTACGTTAATATATCGTATGCAGAATAATTCGTTAAAATGATAGGAATAAATTGTTTACAATGCTGTCCTGCAGGCTAAACATTCCGGTCATAATTTTTTAATTCGATGTCGAAATGAGTATCTTGAACGCTCATATATAAACCTTATGAAAAAATCGAAGCTTTTTACCGTATTACTCCTAAGCCCATTGCTCAGCATGGCTCAAACTGAACCTACGCCATTTGGCCCAACCCCATCTGAACGTCAGTTGCGCTGGCATGAGATGGAGATGTATACTTTAATACATTTTACACCAACGACATTTCAAAATAAAGAATGGGGCTATGGTGACGCCGACCCAAAGATATTTAATCCGACTAAATTCGACGCTAACCAAATCGCGGCTGCCGCTGCTGAAGGTGGATTTAAAGGGCTAATATCCGTAGCAAAGCATCATGACGGATTCTGCTTATGGCCGACAGCAACTACCCCATATTCGGTGGCTAGCTCCCCGTGGAAAGATGGGAAAGGTGATATGGTCAATGAGTTCAAAAAAGCGGCTCATGCAAACGGTTTACGCTTTGGTGTATACCTGTCTGCTTGGGATCGTAACGATACACGTTATGGTACTAAAGCCTATGCAGATGCGTATAGAGCACAGCTAACTGAATTGATGAGTAATTATGGGGAACTATTTACTTCGTGGCATGATGGTGCTAATGGGGGAGATGGTTACTATGGCGGGAAGAACGAAAAACGAACAATCGACCGATCCACGTATTATGAATGGACCGAGAAAACCTGGCCGATCGTAAGAAAATTACAACCAATGGCCATGATCTTTTCTGATATAGGTCCTGATATGCGTTGGGTTGGTAATGAGAAAGGTTTTGCAGCAGAGACTTCTTGGTCTACCATTACACCGCGAAGTGTGGATGGTAAGACGCCGATGCCAGGACTATTGGATGACTCGAATTTAACGACGGGCGATCGTGACGGGAAATATTGGATTCCGGCAGAGTGCGATGTGCCGCAACGACCAGGCTGGTTTTACCATGAAGACCAAAATGATCGCGTAAAGACGCCTGATCAGCTTTTTGAAATCTATTTGAAATCCGTTGGACGGGGCGGGGGCATGAATCTGGGATTGGCACCTATGCCTGAGGGAATTTTGCACGATAATGACATCCTTTCACTAAAAGCATTCGGGCAGAAGTTAAAAGAAACGTTTAAAGTGGATCTTGCTGCAGGCGCAATGGCGAAGGCGAGCAATATCAGAGAAAATCATACCCAGTTTTCCACAGCAAATCTGTTTGATGGAGATCGCTATTCCTACTACGCTTCGGATGATAATGTGTTGAATCCAAGCATCGAGATTTCTTTGCCTAGCGCAAAGACCTTCGATTTAATTCGATTAAGAGAGAATATAAAATTAGGTCAGCGCTTGGATAGTGTTCGCGTTTCTATATGGGAGAATAATGCCTGGAAACCAATTGCGCAAGCAACGAGCATTGGCGCGAATCGATTGATTAAGCTGAGCAGCCCCGTCGAAGCACAACGGCTGAAAGTTGAACTTTTCGCGCCGGTAGCACCAACCTTAAGTGAATTCGCTTTATTTAAAGAAGCCGTTTCCGATTTTAAGTTCGCATCAACAGATCGTAAGCGCGTCGCAAAACAGGATATGACAATTATTTCTGCCGACAAGCATGTAAGTAATGCGATTGATAATGATCTAAAGACAATCTGGGAAACAACGACCAGCAGGACAAAATTTGTTGAGATACGCTTACCGAAAAATGAACTGTTAACGGGCATGCAATATACGCCAAGACAGGATAATAAGGTTAAGGGCATTCCAACGAAGTACAAGGTACACAGCAGTAAAGATGGAAAAAACTGGCAGTTAATTGCCAGCGGCGAGTTTTCAAACATTAAGGCAAATGCTACGCCACAGTTGATCACTTTTGACGGTACAGTCGAATCACGCTATATACGATTTGAGCCTTTGGAAGTGTTGAGTACGGATAAATCCTTTTCTGTTGCAGAATTTGAATTATTTGTAAAATAAAGTGAGGTATTTATTTCTATTTACGATTTGTGCCTGCGCCTCAATATTAAGCGCGCAGGAACTTAAATTACGATACGACAAACCTGCACAGCAGTGGGAGGAGACCTTGCCCTTAGGCAACGGCTTAATTGGTATGATGCCTGATGGCAAAGTAACTGACGAGCAACTCGTACTCAATGAAATTTCGCTTTGGTCGGGAAGCCCACAAGATGCAAATAACTATGATGCGCATCATAGCGTTTCTCGTATCCAAGAACTATTGTTCCTAGGACAGAATGATCGTGCGGAGCAACTCGTTAATGAAAATTTTGTCTGTACTGGAGCAGGGTCCGGTGGCGGAAAAGGCGCAATGCAACCGTACGGTTGTTTTCAGAATTTCGGATTCCTCAATTTTCTTCATTTCGATATTGGGGAGGTAACGAAATATCAAAGAAGTCTAGACTTATCCTCGGCAACGGCAAGTACTAGTTTTTCAGCAGGAGGCATAAATTACCAACGTGAATATTTTACGTCTTTTGATGAAAATGCGGGTATTGTTCATTTGTCGGCCGATCAAAAAAAGTCGATTGGCTTTGCATTACATTTTTATAGGGAAGAGAACATTAAGTCATATAAGGTTGAAGGTGATGAAATCACTATAGCGGGACGCTTGCCGGACGGTAAGGGGGGAGCGGGGATGCAGTTCGCAGCGAAAATTAAGGTAATTTCGGAAGGCGGTACCCTGATGAACTATGATAATCAATTGGTTTTAAAAAAGGCGGATGAAGCGCTCGTTTTATTTGTTGCCACAACCGATTATTATGGTCATGATCCCATCGCTTATGTCACCGAAGCGATGAACAATTTAAAGGGGAAAAGCTATCCTATGCTATTAAAAAAGCATCATCAAGCGTATAAGCCTTTGTTTTCTCGCGTGGAACTAAAGTTGGGAAACGACCGTTCTCCAAGCTTAATACCTACAGATCAGCGCCTCGCAAATTTCTACAAGGATCCGGCAAGTGATCTAGATTTAGCAGCCTTGTATTACCAGTACGGTCGATATCTGAGTTTGTCGAGTACAGCTCCTAAGCTGTCGAAAGCTTTACCTCCTAATCTGCAAGGATTATGGGCGCATCAAATTCAAACACCCTGGAATGGCGATTATCATCTCAATATCAATGCGCAGATGAACCATTGGGGGGTTGAAGTTAGTAACCTGTCGGAATATCATAAACCTTTTATCAATTTAATTCAACGTATTGCCAAGGAAGGCGAGAAGACCGCAAAAGCCTATTACAACGCGCCGGGATGGGTTGTTTACATGCTCACGAACATTTGGGGATTCTCCGCTCCAGGCGAGAGCGCTTCTTGGGGAGCAAGTACCGCGTCGGGATGGCTCTGTAATCATCTTTGGGAGCATTATCAATTTACGCAGGACAAAGCCTATCTTAAAGAAATATACCCTATACTCAAAGGGGCTGCGGTTTTTTACCAAGCCACTTTAGTAAAAGATCCCAAGACGGGTTGGCTTGTGACCTCACCCTCTATATCTCCTGAAAATGGCTTTATCCTTCCTAATGGGAAACGCGCTGCTGTCGTGATGGGACCAACAATCGATAATCAAATCGTTCGAGAACTTTATCTGGCTGTTATTTCGGCCAGTACATTGCTTAAAGAAGATAGCTTGTTTGCGGAAGGTTTGAGAAAAGATTTAGAAAACATTCCGCCAGCAGTGCAGGTGAGTGAATCTGGACGTGTTATGGAATGGTTAGAGGACTATAAAGAAACGGATCCGGAGCATCGACATGTTTCCCATCTTTATGGTTTGTATCCGGCGAATTTTATCTCGCCCATTAGTACGCCAGCATGGGCGGAAGCTGCTAAAAAAACATTAGCGGTTCGAGGAGATGAAGGGACTGGCTGGTCACGCGCTTGGAAGATCTTGTTTTGGGCAAGACTTCATGATGGCGACCATGCCTTAGAAATTCTGCGTCAGCTATTAAGACCCGCGTCGATTGGTGCGACCTCTTATTCCGGTTCTGGCGCAGGCACATACCCTAATTTATTCTGCGCGCATCCGCCGTTTCAAATTGACGGAAACTTTGGTGGTTCGGCAGGCATTGCCGAGATGTTGTTGCAAAGTCATGATGGATACATCCATTTACTACCTGCGCTTCCCCGTCTCTGGAAAGATGGTGAAGTGAAGGGATTGAAAGCTCGGGGGAATTATACCGTAGATATCCGTTGGAAAAACGGAAAAGTTGTTGATTATAAGATCTCCGGTTCCCGAGCACAACCCGTACAGGTATTAGTAAATGGTGTTAAAAAACAAATGTTAGCTCGCTAACCTTAGTCCTTGACGTTACAACATTCGATGTCCTCTAGATTTCGTTGATGTACTCAATAAATTTAGAGGACATTTTATTGAAATATTGTTTTACGATTTTGTTTTTCCTACCCTAGGAAGGTTATTTTTTCAATATAAATAGACAAAATATGGAATCAATATTGAAAATAACGGAAAGGATGTTTCGGCTTGCAATTTTATTCTCCTTAGCGATTAGCTTGAGTTTCTCGTGTCAAAGGCCGGTAATCGAACACGAGTCGGAGAACCTCGAATACCTTGTAGACTTAAACTTTTCAGGCTTCAATTATCGTAAAAGCACCTTAGATGTTGTGGGCAGCCCGGTTGATCATCAGCATTCAGCAGCTGTCAGAACGACAACAGACGAATATCCTGTGACTTTATATTACTGGTCATTTGATAATTCGACTTTAGAAAGCGATGTCTATCCAATTCAGCCTGGTTCGACCTATTTATTTAAATCGGGAGTTAAATACCAATTTGTCCCTGGGTTTGAATCCGGTCTTCTGTTTGATAAATCATTGGAGGCAACCTCTTTATCTTCTATTCAATTTAAACTCTCCACGAAAGGAATTAAAAGCTTCAGTAAGTTGAAGTTTGAACTTGGACTTAATGAATACAGTGGTTCCTCGATTCGTTTACAGTATAGCTTTGGATTCAAATCTGAGAAGTTTCCCCTTGGTTCAGAAATATCCTTTCCCATGTCGCAATTAAACTTAAAGAAAAACACATTAGAAATTGATTTGCGTCAGATTGATTTTTCCAATCAAGATTCAATAATCTTTATTGTGTATCCGAATTTGGGCTATCATGATAAAAACCCGAAATATTCGGAAGAGAAATCCATTATCCGCTTTGATAATATTAAGGTAACTGGGACGCGATTGGTTGCTAATGCACAATTGAAAAACGACTTACATTATTATGTTTTTGATGCCGCCAGTAGTCGGCTTCGGAGAAAAGGACAATTTGATGTTTTGAGCCAACAATCAGGTGTGCGTGTGGAATTGCCTGTTGGCGAGTATCACATCGCGACCTTGTTTAATAACACATTGAACGAGCCTGCATTAATGGGCGAGATAAAAGACAAACGAGAGTTTTTGTTAAACGATAGCATGGGAGCCGAGGGACGTATATTTTCTTCCTTGGATACCTTAGTGGTTAGTCAAACTTTTAAAAAGGATATTATCTTGAGCCGCGCGTATAGTCAGATACGGTTCGAGTTTACCGATGTCGTTAAACCTATTGCAGTGAAATCTTTGCGAATATACAAAGATCATCAATCTTCCTATTGGAATCCTTTTGCTGTCCTCATTCCAGAACCTACAGCCAAGAAGGAGCAGCCTCATATTATTCCATTTAACTTTGATAAACAAGACTATGTCGTTTTTAATGAATTCCTAGGGTTAATTAATACGGAGAAAGAGTTGCGTTATCGGGTGGAGGTTTGGGGTGAAGAAAAGTTAATCAGGACTTTTGTCGTCAAGGGCGTTTGTCGTAACAATATGCAGCTTGCGTTTCGCGGCGACCTACTTTCTTCTACGATGGGCGCCGGCGGCTTTCAAGTCAACATACGTGATAAATGGGATAAAGAGACTATTGTCGATTTTGTTGAACCAATACCAACTAATCTGGGAGAGTGATTTACAGTCCCAGATTAACGTTGTAGGGTATTTTGTTAATCAACGCCTGCTAGCATGTAATAAGGTAAACTGGAGCATCGTATTTTGATGTCTTGCTCTTTAGTCATCAGCATTAATGACGTGTCGAACGATTTGTGCTTGATTATGTTTTCTTTTTGAACAAGGCAGATTAGGCACCCTTTGCCGGGCGTAGGAGAATCTTATATGCCAACAAGGAGACGCTGGTGTACTTTCTATTGGGGTTTCGAGTAAATTCAAAGAGAAATTTAATGGAGCGTTTTTAATTTGTTAATACGATAAAAGTAAACTTGCTATATGATTTTTGTCTTGCTTGTTTTTACACTCCAACTGCTGTTTTCCTGGGTATATTTGATGAAGCGGTCGATGCGAGAGGAGCGAGGAAAATTGATTAAGCTATTAATCATTAGCTGCTACTCGATTCTTGTTGGAAGTCTGATCATTCCAAGTGAAAATCGTTTAGCTTCAATTTTTTATACTGGAACTATAGCCGTCTGTATCATTAATCTGTCTGCGCTCTATGTGCGAAATATTGTTATTGAAGGTCGCAGCTCTGGATATCTAATTCTACTAGCCGTGTTTCCGTTTATCTTGTTCGTGGTTTTTCTACTGCTGTATGCAGGGTATGAAGATCAAATTACCGATAGTATAGTACATTATTACTTGAAATGGATGTTTTATCAGTGTCGGAACATACTACTTGTTTTGGCTGTAACGTATGAAATTAGTTTATTTTATTCTAGACGTAAACAATTCGCATACTTTTTGGCATCCCTCGATGGGCAATTAGCGTTTTTATTCATCATTGTGAAGCTTTTGCTCGTCTGTTTTATCGTCGTTCGAGCTTTATTGTTCGGTTTTGATAAAATTGTTGAGTTTCCAGCTTATGAAGCCGCTGTTCTTTGCCTTGTCGCTATTTATTATATGCGCTATTGTAAAAGCTTACCTTTCAAAATGGCAAAATATAAACGTAAGTTGCCATCGAATGATCAGATGCATACTCATCATGTGGATCAACGGACGTTTCGCGTTTGGAATTATTACTTAGCGACAGCGGATAAGCTGATGATGGAAAGCCAATTGTACCGTTCAAAGAATTTTCAACTTCGCGATCTTGCGGTACTATTAGATTTGGAAGCGAAGGAATTGTCGCGTATGATTGAACGTGGGTTAGGCTTAAGTTTTGACGCTTACGTTGACAGACAGCGGATACGTTACTTTGTTGATCATTGTCAGCATATTGATTGCACAGCTAAAGGTATTTTAAGTCTTGCCAACGAAGCCGGGTTCAGCAGTAAGTATAAATTTTATAGGGCATTTAAAATACAATATGGTGTTAATCCCAAAGAGTATCTACAACGAATGGATTTCAGTATGACATAAAAAAAGAGGCACGATTAAAGTGCCTCTTCTCAATGATCAAATGACCTGTTATAAGACTTTTTTCAATAGGTTACTCATACTAACGAAATCGCCTATGATTTTCTCTAACTGATCCGCGTTTACACGTTCTTGTTCCATGCTATCTCTATGGCGAATCGTCACGGTATTATCTTCCAACGTTTGATGATCAACGGTAATACAGAATGGAGTACCGATTGCGTCTTGACGGCGATATCTCTTTCCTATAGAGTCTTTTTCATCATATTGAATATTGTAATCCAACTTCAACTTTGCCATAATTTCTCTTGCTTTCTCCGGCAAACCATCTTTCTTCGTAAGAGGGAAAACAGCAGCTTTTACAGGAGCTATAGCCGGGTGGAATTTTAATACCACGCGTGAGTCTTGCTTTTCTTCTGTTGATAAATCCTCTTGTACCAGACAATTTGCTAATACCGTCAAGAATAGTCGATCTAAACCAATCGATGTCTCGATTACATAAGGAATATAACTTTGGTTGATCTCTGGATCAAAATATTGTAGTTTCTTACCTGAAAATTCTTGATGTTGTTTTAAGTCGAAATCGGTACGAGAGTGTATACCTTCGACTTCTTTGAAACCAAATGGAAACTGGTATTCCACATCTACAGCAGCATTTGCATAATGTGCAAGTTTCACGTGGTCATGGAAGCGGTATTTCGCTGGATCAGCGCCTAAAGCTAAGTGCCATTTCAAACGAGTTTCTTTCCATTTTTCATACCACTCTAATTCTGAACCCGGACGAACAAAGAATTGCATCTCCATTTGTTCAAACTCGCGCATACGCATGATAAATTGTCGCGCAATAACTTCATTACGGAACGCTTTACCTATTTGGGCAATACCAAAAGGGATTTTCATACGTCCAGTTTTTTGAACGTTTAAGAAGTTAACAAAAATACCTTGCGCAGTTTCTGGACGTAGATATACTTGTTCAGCACCATCTGCCATTGCGCCCATTTGGGTAGCAAACATTAAGTTAAATTGACGTACGTCAGTCCAGTTTTTAGTGCCTGAGATAGGACATACGATATTATGCTCTTCAATGATCGTTTTCAAACGCGCTAAGTCGTCTGCGTTTAATGCGTCGTCAAGATCTTTTTGTAATTGAGCAGCTTTATCTGTTTTTCCGTCTTTTTCATAACGGTCAATCTTGTCTTCTATTAATTGGTCGGCACGGTAGCGTTTCTTCGAGTCTTTATTATCGATCATCGGATCGTTAAACCCGTCTACGTGTCCTGAAGCTTTCCATGTCGTTGGATGCATGAAGATCGCGGCATCAATTCCTACGATATTCTCATTCAATTGTACCATGGACTTCCACCAATAGGACTTCAGGTTGTTTTTTAATTCCGAACCTAACTGGCCGTAATCATATACAGCACTTAAACCGTCATATATCTCACTGGAAGGAAACACAAAACCATATTCCTTCGCATGCGAAATAATATTCTTGAAAAAA
>JBEBRI010000095.1:0-15276 GCA_040394915.1 Sphingobacterium sp. | reverse complement strand
TGCAGCTGTAGAAAACATGTGGCTTGCTGCACATTCGATTGGACTTGGTGGCTACTGGGCTTCCCCAGGCCTAATCAATCATATTGGGCAGTTTTTAAATTTAGAGCCAAATCAGAAGTGTATTGGTTTCTTTTATTTAGGTCATCATCAGTCAGAAGAGCGCGAACCGGTTCGCTCATCAATTGAGGAAAAAATTAGATGGGAAGAAAAATTCCTATAAAAAAAATAGGTGCTCAGTTGAGCACCTATTTTTTTGAATCTAAACGTATATCCAATTTTCCCACCGTCCCTTTCCATCGAACCTTTTCTTGAAGAAAATTGGCTATTGCAATTGCCATCGTATTATTCGTGTTTTTTACAAAATGAATATCAGTTGCTTCACCACCCTCTAACTGAAACTCAACTGCAATCTCAGCCTCCCCGACTATATCTCTCAATTCGGCATTCAATTCTTCGTTAAACATATCCCAACCTTGCAACGGCTCGGCATCCGAACCTTCTTGAATATTTGTCGTTAAGCGTAATTGCTCTTCCATTAGCATTACTTCATTCGTCTTCTCACGATCCTGATGAATTAAATATTTAAAGAATACCAAAGAACAGGCTGTTAGGAATAATACCGCTGCTGCAGTTCCAATCGTAAGTCGTTGCCAGCCATAAAATCGCTTATCGCGCTCTGCCCCTTTTGTTTCTAAGCGCTCCGCCAGTCTTTGTTGCAAAAGACTCAATTGACGCGTATCAACCCCTTGTTGTAATTTATAGCCATCTATTGCATCTTGTAAGAAAGGATCGTTCAAGGCCTCGCGCTCCATCTCATACATTTCTTCGCTACTCATGAGGCCCATGACGTAATTATGAATTCTAGATAATTGATAATTATTTTCCATTACTTCTTCTCCATACAAATTTTTAGATTTCGCCGCCCGTTCTGAATATAGCTCTTCACTTTTGATAAGTCAAAACCAGTCAAATCGACGATTTCTTTATAACACTTCTGTTCCAAATAGAATAAACGGATACATTGCTCCTGTTCACTCACTAAACCAGCCATACAAGTCTCCAACTTACTAAAATCCTGTTCTTCCCAACGCTTCTCCTCTTTGTAATTTAACTGCTGCTCACTCTCATAGAGATGATCTTCGATGTCGACTTTTGTTACTTGCTTATCTTTACGTAACTGCATTAAACAATAATTACGTGCATAGACATATAACCAGCTTTTAAAGTTATCGACTTCGTGATTTCGCAGTTTCACTATCAACTCGTCGAATATTTGCATGACCGCATCTTGGCTTTGATCAGCATCCTGAAGGTATTTAAAACAAACACCATAGAGCAGCGACATATAAGGGGAATATAAGTTCCCCAGGCTATCCAGATTGCCTGTCTGTTTGTAATGTTGTAGCAGCTCTTTCTCGTTCATACTTGTGTGCCTTCAACTATAAGATGATTCAAGGTACATAATTCCATAAATTAATTTACAAATTGTCCTCTAAGAATTTGGGGGATTATCAGATGGCACAAGCCAGAAGATCAAGTTTCAGCCTACATCAATTAAAAAAGGGATTGTATTGTTATACAATCCCTTTTGCTCAATTAAATATTAAAACGAGCATGGTCTGGCGTACTAGTAAAATACAATAACGCTAATAACCTACCTTTATCAACAAGCTTGATTAGGTTAATTCACCTTTCTATAACTCGCTCTAAAGTAGGCTCCTGTTGTACTTCCTGAATCCCAAGAAATAACTAATTCACTATCGTTCAGTTTCTCAACCGTTCGAACATACTCTCCTGAGTAGTTTGTATACGTATAGGTGATATTCTTTTGATCAGCAGATAGTTTCCAAGTTCCGCTAATTCCAGCGGTAGAGCCTGAACATGCTCCGGAGACCTGAGAAAACTGGCCACTCTGTCCATAGGTTTGCCTTTCTTGCATTCTGCAGCTTAAATCACTTACCGCAGCCCAAGTACCATTCACACCAGTCTTTCGCTCATAGTTAACCACTTGCCAGGTCCCTACGATTGGGGAGCTCTCGCCTTCCTCATCATCTTTATCACAAGAGGAAAATATACACAGCATGCTGAGCATGATTAGAAGATTTATTAGTTTCATTACATTACTATTTAGGGTTAATAATGAAGTAAAACTATCGAAAGCCGCCCTGCATGGCAATACCGAACAATCGGTATTTTTAGGAGTAAGTACACGCCGAGGCAACGAAAAAGGGGATAACCTTCGGCTTCCCCTTCTATATTTCATGACATCTTTCGCTTAGGTATTAAAAAGAACCATCGCGATAATCAATGTGACAACGATATTGAACGTTTGGGCAATTAAGAAAGCATAAAGCGGCTTTTTATTATCTTGTTTAAAAAGATCTTTAAAGTTTGTCTCTAATCCAATCGACGTAAACGCTAGTGCAAACCAAAGGCCCTGAATGCTTTTTAAGCTATCTTTAACCATCGCATTTGCCTCCGGCGTAATGACAAATGAAAACAACAAGGACACGAATACAAATCCTATAACAAATTTAGGGAATCGCTCCCATATCAACTTTAACGTAGGCTTATCCTTCTTCGTTTCATCATCTACAGATTTAGAATAACTCCAATATATGCTGATAAAAAAGGCTGCAATACCTAGCAATACATTCTGAGAAAACTTCACGATCGTGCTGATCTCTAAAGCTCGCTCACCTACCAAAGATCCAGAGGCAACCACTGCTCCAGTTGTATCAATACTCCCCCCTAACCAAGCGCCTGTAACTTCTTGCGAGAGATTTAACCATTCAGCGATATAGGGCATAAAGATCATCATCGGAATTGCCGTAATCAATACCAACGATATGACATAAGAGAGTTTTTTACTATCCCCTTTAATTGCGCCTGAAGTTGCGATCGCGGCTGAAACTCCACAAATCGACACCGCACTGGACAGCATTAGAGACATCTCTTTGTCAATCTTTAATTTTCGACAAACCCAGTATGCAAAATACCAAACAGATACAACCACCAAAAGTGCTTGAACTAAACCCAGCATACCTGCTTTTAAGATATCCCCAAATATGACCGTAGTCCCCAGTAAAACTAAGCCTATTTTAACATAGAGTTCTGTGCTTAAGGCATCCTTGAACCACTGAGGCAGTTTAAAACAATTGCTGATGATCAAGCCTATAGCCAATGAGAAGATTACCGCTTCCAGATTATAGGTCTTCACCGTTTCATTCCCCGCAAGTATTAGTGCAAAGACCGTAAGTATCATAACGATTGGGAAGACTATTAGTAAAGATTTAAGGTTTTTACCGAGCAAGAGTGCCCCAGCAATGGCAGTAATGTAGACTAATACAAATTGAGCACCAATAGTTTTAAGATTTGCAGGGCTAAGAACCTTTGCACTTAAATCCTCAACATTGGCCCAACTAAATGAAGGTTTAGGAATAATAACACCTGAAAGAGCAAGAATAATAATCGTAAGACCGAGGATTACTACTACCCAATCTTCCGACAAAGCAAATGATTTATTAGACATGAAAGTTTAAACAGATTATTTTATCAAAGTTTTTATAGCGTCATGAAGATAGGGAAAATTAAATTTAAAGCCATTTTCTAGCGTAACAATTGTTGTTACAGGCACAGTTTCTAACAATAGGCTTGAGTCCGTTCCTTTAACAAACGCTCCGAGTTTTGCTAACGCAGTAGGCAGGGGTAACCCAAAAGAACGACCTACAGCTTTTCTTAAGACTTCCATAAAATGCTTATTCGTCTCGGGATTTGGGCTGCAAGCATGATAGATCGCTGCTGGAGCCTCTTGTCGTATTATCCAATCGACTAGACGAACAAAATCTTCCTCATGAATCCAGGGCATCATTTGTTTACCCGATCCAATTGTGCCCGCAAGACCTAGCTTTGCTAAGGGGATTAATTCTTCCAATAAACCTGAATTCTTCGATAACAAGGGGCTCATACGAAGGATAACTTTCTCCGTATTTGGGGTAGCGGAATGCAGACATGCAGCCTCCCAATCTTGCGCCAGTTTCGCTAAGAAATCGCTCCCGTATGCAACACTTGTTTCATCTTGAAGACCACTCGCTCCATTAAAAATAGAAACCCCCGAAATATTAATCCACAACTTCGGCGGTTTCGCCTGTTTTTCGATTACTTTTCCCAGCAGCTTTGTTGGTTGTATCCGTGAACGATAAAGGATATCTCGATTTTTTGGGGTAAACCTTCGATTTATCGAAGCTCCCGAAAGATTAATCAGGACATCCGCATCATCCAGAGACTTTGTCCATTCACCTTCAGTCATACCATCCCAGACCATGAATTCAACACCTGGGTGATGTTTTATCATTTTCTTACGGGAAAGGATGACAATTTGATCACCTTTCTCTTTTAAATATGGGAGGAGTAATTGTCCTAAATTACCCGTTCCGCCTGCTAATACAATCTTTGCCATTATAGAGTTACCTTAATTTGGAAATGATCCGCCAATGCAATCCTTGCTGCGTGGAAACCACACATACCGTGCACTCCCCCACCTGGAGGAGTTGATGAGGAAGTCAAATATACCTGGCTATTGGAAGTTCTATAGGGAGTCAAGGAGAAATCTGGTCGCGTATAGAGTTGTCCCAAATCCATCACCCCGCCATTGATGTCTCCTCCAACATAATTAGGGTTATAACTTTCCATTTGCTGTGTATTGAGACTATGTTTTGCAAGAATCGTATCCTTAAATCCTGGAGCGAACCGTTCAATCTGGCTTTCAATAATCTGCGAACAATCTGCTGTTGATCCATGTGGAACATGACAGTACGCCCAAGCCGTGTGCTTCCCTTCAGGCGCTCGTGAAGAATCAAATACACTTTGTTGTGAAAGTAAAACATAAGGCCGATCCGGTATTCTTCCTACGCCGGTGAGATATTCCGCGGAAGCAATCTCTTCGAATGTACCTCCCAAATGAACTGTCGAAGCTTTTCCTACTTCAGGATTATGAAAAGGAATAGCATCGGACAATGCCCAGTCCATCTTAAACACCCCCATACCTTGTCGATACCGAGACAATTGATTTCGATATCCCCTTTTGAGGTTCAACCCTTTGATTTCCAATAACTGTTTAGGTGTTAAGTCCAAGAGCAAGACACGATGCTTCGGGAGTTGTGCCATATCTTCTAACCATACGCCGGTCTGTACCTCACCTCCCATTGCCTTAAATAAAGACGCTAGCGCATCTGCAAGTGCCTGGGAGCCCCCATAAATCATGGGCCAGCCGAAACGATGAGCTACAGCCCCTAAAACCACTCCTACAGCTGCTGTAGTAAGATGACCTAGTGGTTGAATGCCATGTGCACAAAGTCCTGCCCATAGCGCTTTTGCGTCTTGCGTTTTAAAAAGCTTGGCAATTCGAGAAGCTGAAGGCAATGCCTTTAAACCAAACTTTGCCATTAGTATAGGGTTTCTCGGAATTCTTAACGGACCCAGTATATCCATAGCCAAATCTTCCCAGTGATCAACGAATGGTTGAAAAAGGTTTTGATATGCCCTAGCATCCTTTCCCAGAAGTTCGGCAGTTTGTTTTAAATCCCGATGTAATATGGCCGCATGTTTAAGATCTATTGGATGAGCAACTTCGTAAGGAGCATAAATAAACCTTAAACCGTGCTGCTCTAAGGGAAGCGAAGCTAAGTAAGGTGACGCAAGCGCCATAGGATGTACAGCCGAACAAACATCGTGTTTGAATCCAGGAAGTGTAAGCTCCTTCGTTCGCATTCCTCCACCGAGGGTGTCCGCACCTTCCATCAGAAGCGTCTTCAAACCCTGTTGCTGAAGTAAAATTGCAGCGGCAAAGCCATTTGGCCCAGATCCTACAACTATGGCATCATATGCATCCAAATCGGTTGTCTTTGTTGAATGATAAAGATAAGAAAAAAGCCCCGATCTCTCGGGGCTTCTCCATAATCAACCTTAATACTAGAAACAGTATTTATTTTCTTCAATAAGTTTTTTCGCAATGCGCTGACGAGCCTCTTTGACATTGAATGGTTGTGCTTTCGTAAAGCGACGTAAACCCACCAACATCATGTTTAACTCATCCCCTTCTGCGAAAGAATATAACGCTTCTTTTCCGGCAATGTTTACTTTATCTACGGCAGTATATAAGTATACTTTAGCCATATCGGCTGCATAGGTCGCTTTATCACCACCAACAGTGTGATGTAACTTCTCTGCACGTAGCAAAGCAGACTCCGCAACATAGACGTAACCAATAATATCGGAGATATTCATCAGAATTTCTTGCTCCTTAGACAGCGACATCATTAATTTCTGAACAGCCGCTCCTGCAATCATCAAACCAGCCTTTTTCAAATTGGCGATAATTTTCTTTTCGGCAGCAAACGCTGTTTCATCTTCTTCACCGAAATCAGGAATAGACATTAACTCGCTCGCAACGGCAGTCGCAGGCCCCATAAGATCAATCTCTCCTTTCATCGCACGCTTCAATAACATATCGATTACCAATAGACGATTTACTTCGTTTGTGCCTTCAAAGATGCGATTAATACGTGCATCACGGTAAGCACGCTCCATTGGCGCTTCAGCTGAATAGCCCATTCCACCATAAATTTGGACACCTTCGTCTACTACGTAATCCAGCATTTCGGAACACCATACTTTAATGATCGCACATTCAATCGCAAATTGCTCTACCGATTTCAATTTCGCTTTTGCTTGATCCATGCCTCCTTCAATTAATGCGTCGTATGCATCATCGATATTCTGTCCCGCGCGATAAGCCGCAGATTCATTGGCAAACAAACGGATCGCTGCTTCAGCCATCTTATAACGAATCGCTCCAAATTTTGATATCGGCAAATTAAACTGTACACGTTCGTTAGCATAGTTAATAGCTGTGGATAATACGGAACGTGCAGATCCAATGGTGGCTGCACCAAGCTTAATACGGCCGATATTTAGGATATTTACGGCGATTTTAAATCCATTTTCGCGTTCTGAAAGCATATTCTCTACCGGCACCGGACAGTCATTAAAGAAAATCTGGCGAGTTGAAGAACCTTTAATGCCTAACTTATGCTCTTCAGGGTTCATCGTTATTCCGCCAAAGCCTTTCTCAACAATAAAAGCGGTTAGATTTTTATCGTCATCAATCTTTGCAAATACGATAAAGATATCGGCGAATCCACCATTTGTAATCCACATCTTTTGACCATTGATCAGATAATGTGTTCCCTCGGCGTTTAATTTCGCGGATGTACGGCCAGAGTTGGCATCTGATCCGGAATTCGGCTCTGTTAAACAATAAGCCGCTTTCCATTCACCTGTACCTAATTTTGGAATATACTTCGCTTTCTGCTCTGCATTTCCGTAATATAAAATAGGTAATGTTCCAATTCCGGTATGTGCTGATAAGGCTACTGCAAATGAAAAACCACCACCTACAGCATCTGCAACAAGCATTGATGTGTTGAAGTTTTTGCCGAAGCCACCATATTCTTCCGGAATAGATACGCCAAGCATGCCCAACTCACCCGCTTTGTCCATCAGACTCTGCATTAAACCTTCCTCTTGCGCATCGATGCGATCTAATTTGTTTAATACTTCCGTATCTAAAAAGTCTACACAAGTCTGGCGAATCATTTGCGCCTCTTCGTCAAACTCTTCAGGAATGAATATATCCGTATAAGGTGTTTCTCTAATCACGAATTCACCACCTTTGATTGCATTATTTTTAATTTCTTCAGACATCGTATTCTATTTTAAGTCTAATACTTCTTTCAATTTTATAGTAACTCGAAAATACCTGCCGCCCCTTGTCCGGTACCAACACACATCGTCACCATACCATATTTTTTATCTTGACGTTTCAATTCGTTTAGAACTTGAACCGTTAACTTAGCACCAGTACATCCTAGGGGGTGCCCTAGTGCAATTGCGCCACCGTTCACATTCACTTTTTCTTCTGGTAATCCTAACTCACGAATAACCGCTAGTGATTGCGAAGCAAAAGCTTCATTTAATTCAAACAGGTCAATATCATCCTTTTTCAGTCCTGCTTGTTCTAAGGCTTTTGGAATAGCGTAAATTGGACCAATGCCCATAATTCGCGGCGGTACCCCCGCAACGGCATAGCTGATCAACTTCGCCATAGGTTTAAGACCCAGTTCATTCATCTTTCGCTCAGACATCAACAAAACGAATGCTGCCCCATCGGATGTTTGCGATGAGTTACCCGCAGTTACGGAACCATCTGCTTGAAATACTGGTCTTAATTTCGCTAAAGCCTCTAATGTACTGTCCGCTCTAGGACCTTCATCGGTATCAACGACGTATTCACGAGTGGCCATTTTGCCGTCTTTCAAGTAGTTTTCTTTAACCGTAATCGGCACGATACCCTCTTTTAAATGACCATTTTGAATGGCTGCGATTGCTTTCTGATGAGACTTTAACGCAAATGCGTCTTGATCTTCACGTGAAACATTGAAGTCATGCGCAACAGCTTCTGCTGTTAGCCCCATTCCCCAATACCAATCCGGATGTTCTTTAGCGACCACAGGATTCGGAACGATCTTCCATCCGCCAAAGGGCATCCCAGACATCACTTCCACACCCCCAGCAATAATCACATCCGCCATTCCCGCTTTAATCTTTGCTGTCGCTGTTGCTATTGTTTCTAATCCTGATGCGCAGTAACGATTGACCGTCACCCCAGGGACTTTGTCGGTCTCCAATCCCATCAATGAGATTAGACGCGCAACGTTTAAACCTTGCTCCGCCTCCGGCATCGCATTGCCGACGATCACATCGTCGATTTCCTCTTTATTTAAATTTGGAACAGATCCCACCAGATGTTTGATGACATCGGCCGCCAAATCATCCGCACGCATAAAGCGAAAACCACCTCTTGGGGCTTTGCCCACCGCTGTACGAAATCCTGCTACAATGTATGCTTCCATTTTTTATAGATATTAGATAGGAGACAGTAGATGTTAGACATTTCAAGCCTCACTATATTTTTAATATTGTATTTTATTCTGTGTTCGCTAGTTGTCTTTGATATATGATTTCTTAAGACATTATTTAGCTTCCTTCTTTAATGTTATTCGAAACCCGTATAACATTTTCTGAATTTCAACAATTCTTCGACACAAAGATTTAGCTTCTAAAGAGCCAATTAATCCCAATTTTGATGCAATGGTTATTTGCGTAAGCAGTTCATAACATGAACCATTAGCAATACTCAGAAATTGAGCGAACTCTTTATTGGAATTTCTCCCGGCGCCTTCTGCAATATTTGACGCAATTGAAACTGCTGCTCTTTTTAGTTGACTAGACAATCCGAATTTCTCATCCGATGGAAACTCTGAAACAATCTTGTAAATCTCGGTTGCAAGCTTTATTGCTTTTTTCCAAACTTTGATCTCTTTAAGATTATGCATTTTCGAATTTCTATTGTCTAATATCTAAAATCTAGTGTCTAAAAAAGGCTAATTCCTCAAAGCCTTCCCTTTCGTCAACATATGTTGAATACGTTCTAAAGTTTTGCGCTCGCCGCAAAGCTCTAAGAATGCTTTCCTCTCCAAATCTAGAAGGTATTGCTCGGATACTTCTGTTGGTGCGGACAAATCACCGCCACACATAACCCAACCTAATTTCTCAGAAATTTTCTTGTCATGATCGGAGATGTAATTCCCAGCACGCATCGATGAAGCGCCCACGTATACAATTCCTAAACCTTGATTTCCCAAGACTTTAATATCATTTCGTGGAGCTGGTTGGATATAACCTTCATCGGCCAACTCGATCGCTTTCGCTTTTGCATCCGCTAATAGTCGCGCACGATTCATTGTAATTGCATATTTACCTTTTTCCAAATAACCAAGTTCATAGGCTTCTACCGCTGATGTAGACACTTTTGCTTGTCCAACCGTAAGGAATCGATCTTTCAATGTATTTTGTGTAATCTGATCGTCTTTGTATTCATCCGATGCGCGCAACGCAAACTCTTTTGAGCCTCCACCGCCTGGGATAACTCCAACTCCAAATTCCACTAAACCCATATAGGTTTCGGCATGGGCTTGCACAAAATCGGCGTGCATAGAAAATTCACAACCACCACCTAGTGCTAATTGGAATGGCGCCACAACCACTGGAATCGATGAATAGCGTAGACGCATAGAGGTATTTTGGAACATACGGATAGCCATGTTCAACTCATCGTAGTCTTGCTCTACCGCCATCATGAAGATCATGCCGATATTAGCACCAGCGGAGAAGTTTTTCCCATCATTGCTGATCACTAATCCGCGATATTCTTTTTCGGCTAAATCGATCGCTTTATTAATCCCCTGAATGACATCACCACCAATTGTGTTCATCTTGGTGTGGAATTCACAATTGATAATACCATCACCTAAGTCGATAATAGACACCCCGGAATTTTTCCAGATTGTTTTTGTATCTCGGATATGATCTAAGACGATCAAGTCTTCCGTTCCTGGAATAGGTTTATAAGATCTGGAAGCAATATCATAGAAATGACGAACGCCATTTTCGACTTTATAAAACGATTCGAATCCTGCGGCTAACATATCATGAACCCAACTAGCGACTTCACCATCTTGACCCGGAAGACGCTTCTCTTCTTTCTTAATTTTTTCAATTGTTGCTCGAACGCCCAGTGCATCCCATACTTCAAATGGGCCTATTTCCCAACCGAATCCAGCGCGCATTGCGTCATCGATACGGAAGAAATCATCCGTAATCTCTGGAACACGTTTGGAAACATATTCAAATAAAGGATAATGCATGGCACGGAACAGTTCCGCAGCCTTGTCTGTACCTTGCTCGTAGACCTTCATTCTTTTACGAATGTCTTCCACGGCCTTTGTAGCTTCCAAGGTAGCCGACTTAACCTTTTGCTGAGTACCAAATTCAAAAGTCTTTAAGTTCAATGAAAGGATTTCAGAGTTCCCGTTCGCATCCTTCACTTTCTCATAGAAACCTTTCTTCGTCTTCTCACCTAACCATTTATTTTCCACCATTTTGGTGATAAATCCTGGCAATTGAAACACCCCCTTGGCCTCATCATTTGGAGCATTCTGCGCAAGACCATTTGCAACATTAACCAGTGTATCTAAACCAACGACATCCGCCGTACGGAAGGTTGCCGATTTCGGGTGTCCCATTGCAGGGCCGGTATATTTATCGACCTCTTCGACCGTTAGGTTCATCTTCTCCACCAAATGGGTAAGGGCAAGCATGGAATAAACACCAATACGGTTACCAATAAATGCTGGAGTGTCTTTACATAAAACCACCGTTTTACCTAACATCTTATCCCCAAACTCCATTAAGAAGTCAACCACTTCTTTCTTGGTATTTGGCGTTGGGATTACTTCCAACAATTGTAGATAGCGTGGCGGATTGAAAAAGTGGGTTCCACAAAAATGAGCTTTAAAGTCTTCAGAACGTCCCTCTTCCATTAAGTGAATTGGGATACCAGAGGTGTTTGATGTAATCAAGGTCCCTGGTTTACGGTATTTCTCCACTTGGTCGAAAACCGATTTCTTGATATCTAATCGTTCGACAACCACTTCGATAACCCAGTCAACCTGCGCAATCTTATGCATATCATCTTCGAAATTTCCAGTCGAAATACGCTTTGCAAAAGACTTGCTGAATAAAGGCGCTGGATTTGACTTGATCGCCGTGTCCAATGAGCTGTTAACAATACGATTACGTACCGCCGGATTCTCTAAGGTTAATCCTTTAGCTTCTTCGGCGGGCAAAAGCTCACGTGGAACAATATCCAATAATAAAACCTCCACACCTATATTAGCAAAGTGGCAAGCAATTCGCGATCCCATTACCCCGGATCCTAGTACAGCTACTCTTTTAATATGTCTATTCATAACTTCTTATTTTTTTATGACTTATTGCGCCACTTTAGTTTCTGGCGCATAGTTTATTGCTAATTCATTAATCTTAGTCAAAGCCTTGATTAGGCTCGTGCGTTCTCTATCAGTAAATGAATTGTTCAGATATTCATTAAACTCCCGAACAACATCCTTCGCAACACCGCGCTTCTCCCGACCTAACTCGGTCAAGAACACTTTAACGGAGCGCTTATCGGTTTCGCTGGTTTCTCGATAGATGAACCCTAGACTCTCTAAATTGTTCAAGACGCGAGAAAGGGAGGTGGTCTTCACCCCTGTCGAATTGGCAATTTGAGAAACCGGAGTACCCTCACGGTGAATATTAATTAAAATATATCCAGCAGCTTGCGTAAAGCCATGCTGAGAAGCAATGACATTGTACTTATTCGCAACCGTCTGCCAGGCTGTCTTTAAAAAATAATCGATGGTATTATCTTGGCTCATACTTGGAAAGCTTATTTATTATGCAAGCATAACAAATTTAACAGATAGATTTTAAAAAACAAACTCTTTTATGATTTTTTAATAAATCTTTGACACAGTTGAATCAAAATCCAATAAACATCGTAAGCACTGTGTAAGTTTTTAAAATGTGGAAAACTTTTAATATCTGATTTTCAGTGTCTTAAAAAGTATTTAAATCAGGTTATAAACAGTGTGGCGCATTTTCCACTTTTTATTACATTAACTTTGTACACAAATTAAATTAACATGGCATTAGTAAATATCCCAAGATTAGATTTAACGCACTATACCGACGGTACGGCTGAACAACGTGCTCAGTTTGTGCAAGATTTAGGTAAGGCCTTTAATGAAACGGGCTTTGTCACCATCGCAAACCACGGTCTTTCCGACGAACTAATCGATAGTCTATACGACAATGTAAAAGCATTCTTTAGCCTTCCAGAAAACATAAAGCGTCAATACGAATTTCCTGAACTAGCAGGACAGCGGGGCTATACGGCCAAAGGTAGGGAGAAAGCAAAGGATTCTACGACGCCGGATTTAAAAGAGTTTTGGCAACGTGGTCAAACAATCGTTGGCGAGGAGTACTCAAAAACAGAGTTCCCCGACAATCCTGTTGTGAAAGAACTTCCATCTTTCAATACAACAACGGCAGAAATCTACAAGAAATTAGAGGACGCAGGCCGTAATTTATTAAAGGCTATCGCCAATTATTTGGCGCTTCCGGAAGACTATTTCGAAAAATTTGTGGTTAATGGTAATTCCATCTTGCGCGCAATCCACTACTTTCCTATTGAAAATCCAGACGCTATCTCGCCAGAAGCGGTACGTGCGGGTGCCCATGAGGATATCAACTTGATTACTTTATTAATCGGAGCAAGTGCCGACGGTCTAGAGGTGTTAACTAAAGACAATGAATGGTTCCCGATCCGTGCAAAAGGAAAAGATATCGTTGTCAATGTTGGTGATATGTTGCAACGCTTAACAAACAATAAGCTTAAATCGACAACCCACCGCGTGGTGAATCCACCAAGAGAGTTGATGGGTACTTCGCGCTTTTCAGTACCTTTCTTTTTACATCCAAAAGCAAGCATGAGTTTAGCAAGTTTAGAATCTTGCATAGATGAAGAACATCCTAAAGCGTATGAAGATTATACCGCAGGACAATATTTAGATGAACGTTTAAGAGAGATTGGCTTAAAAATGTAAGTTAATCTAACCAAACTATAAAAAAGGACAATCTTTGACAGATTGTCCTTTTTTATAATCCTTCAAAAACCACAGGAAGTTTATTTAGCGCTACGCTTCCATCTGTTGTCTAACTGCTTTGGGTAGCGCTTTTACAATCAATTCGTAACTATGATCAATAAGCTCCATCAGCTGTTTATCATTCAGTTGTCGATTCGCATGCACGGTGTTCCAATGCTTCTTATTCATGTGATACCCCGGCTTTACCGTATTTTCATATTTCTCGCGAAGCTCAACAGCGTACTCTGGATCACATTTAACATTGAAGCTTAATTCTTCATATTGGTCTAAACCTACCAGCAGAAACACTTTACCCATCACTTTAAAGACTAGCGTATCCGGCCCAAAAGGTGTTTCCTCGGTCGCTGCTTTTTTGGAAATACAGTAATCTCTCAATTCCTCAATATTCATACAGCCAAAACTTTCTGATTAATATACCTTAAAAGTAAATTATAAAACGAGCGCCTCCAAAAAATGCTATTAGTTTTTTTTAATCAGACGCTATGCGATTCAAAATCAACATCTGAACGAATGCTTTTCAGTTCAAACAGCTATCGGTTCTGGAAGGGGATTGCTTCGGAGCTGATTCGAAAATGGAAGGAATCTGAAAGCAATTTGAGCGAACTAGGCCCGAGTAATAATAATCTAGTAGACGTCACAAAAAAAGAGATCATGTATGCACGATCTCTTTTAAAATATTTTGATCAAATTTTACGGCCTGCTGCCGAACTTCTATTCTGCTAAGGCTGCTTGTAACTCTTTTTGAATTTCCTCGCCCTTATCCTCATTATACCAACGTTGAATCGCTTCTTTAATTTCTGGGAAAGGCTTCCCTTCTGCTTTCATCTCCTCAAAAATGGTCTGTAACGCCAATGGTCTAGGGCCCCAAACAATTTTATCATGGCCAACGTCGTTTCGAATAATCAATTTAGGGATTGACTTGCCCCCGTTTGTTAAATACTCGTCAATGAGAAACGGTTCTGTATCGCGCAATTGGATATCTAAGTCAATAAATGGGTTGTCTTTTACAATATGATAGATTTGTGCTACCGAATGGGCCGCATCACCACACCAAGGTTCTGTGATCAAAATCCAATGTTGTTCATCTTTGATGCGCTGAATACAAGCCTTCATCTCTTCTGATGGCTCAAACTTCTTCAACCATCTATTCATTCGCGACCAGTTTAACTTGGTATAATTCAGATATTCAGCATCATTGTGGTAAACTTCGTATTTCTCCGTGTTCTCTAAGATATCTTCGAAGTACCTCTGGTATTCATCAAAATTCATTTTGGACTATTTTTCATCAAAAATACAGAATAATAATATAATTCAGAAAAAAGCTGACGAAGGTCATGCATTTATGCAAACAATATGAGGCAAGGATGACTGCTTTTTAGCGTAAGCAACCTAGCAAAAATGACATATTGTCACAGAACCATGACAATCAACTGTCGGAATGCACGATTTCTGGGCAGAAAATGTTAAAACAATCCTTTGGCATAAGCGTTGATGAGTATAGAGAAATTAACAACGTAAAAAAGAAAATATAAATAAGATATGTCAAAAATTATAGGAATCGACTTAGGAACTACCAACTCATGTGTTG
>JBEBRI010000094.1:0-15472 GCA_040394915.1 Sphingobacterium sp. | reverse complement strand
CATTTCATCACGGAAGTGATTTGGTCGGTCATAAGCCGAAATAGTAGAAGTAAGCTGTTGCCTTATACCAAAATGCGTAGCCTCAAAAGTGACCGTTTCCCCAGACCCAATAAGCCCGGTGGTTATACCTGCCACCGCACGTTCCCGTGTGTTTCCTGTAGACCGCTGGTGGAAGTCAATGCTTCTTGCCAGATCGAAGCAGATTTCGATCGGCGCGGCGATAACGGTTTTTAATTCGATTAAAGGCATGGAAAAATTAACGATTTCATTTCTTTATTTCCATTCGTAAGCTGTCAATTCTTTCGTTGGGTATATAATTCCAGGTTGTTATATCTTTATACTTACCAAAGGTAAAAGTCATCCGATAGTCATCCGTATTAAAATTAAAGTCTAGGTTGGGTGTGAAAACAGCGAGGCTATCCCGCGAAGGTTCCGTTTTCCTAGGGTTGACGGTCCATTTTTCTATGTAATGTCTATAATCCAACACTCCCAACTGCACAATACTGTCGCCCTTTATTTGGTAGAACTTACGGTTATTAAATCCTGGTTTTTGAACGAATTTAGTGAATAGCACCCCCGATTCCGGTATTCTAAATACTCTCGTAAATAACTCATACTCCCTATTTACCCCATACTCTTTGTCTGTAATTATGTAGACAACACCGGTAAAGTTCTCCGGGATAATATACTTTTCAAATGTCAATGCCCGCACTACTATCACAATTGCTATTACCATAGGGATGATGGCTAGCAATTTAAAATACCACCGCTGTCTGGCTAAAATGATTAACAGTGTTCCTATGGTAAAGAACACAATCGAGCAATACATCAACCAAAAAGTAAAAAAACAGAATAAACCGACTAATTGAAAAATTACACCTAATGTTAGTGGAACATTTTTAAGACTTTTATCCATCAGGTAAAAAACGGTTTAGAAACTTGATATCTTTTACTAAAGTAATCACTTGATAGGTAATTTCCAATCTTGCAATTAGTAGGGTAGGAAATCTATGATGGTTTTACCAGTTTATCACAATGAATTATTTACCGAGAATCCCATTACACTGCGCTTCGAATAATTGACTTCCATGCTCCAAAAGCAGTCGCCACCATCATCAACAACCGTTGACCTTTCTCTCCATTCGCTTATTTCTGCTAAGTATCCGACACTATCTGGTGCCCATTTCGGATCTTCATAACGCCAAAGTATACAATCCGCATTAATCTTCATAATGGAGTCGCCATCTTGGCTGACATAGGCTATATATTGCCGATAGTACTTTTCAAACGGCTCATTACGTAGCTTCTCATGGTGGGGTTCGCTATGCATAGCAATGTATTCTATCGCCAAATTTTCCATTACCTGTCTCTGCGAGTCCATGGGTTGCCAGAACTTATCAAATGGTTCGTCCAACCAATGGATTTCGGCCGTGTCCGTCAGATACGTATATCGCTCGGAATGGGAGAGCACTTTGACTAAGTCATCTGTAGCCTTTTCCCGATTATTGCAGGAAGAAAGAAAAACGAACAGCAACAGTGGGACACGATAGAGCATCGGTTTCATGATCTAAGTTTTCTTGTGGATGCAGAGATCGTTCACTTTCCACAAATGAATGGTTCTATACAGTATTACTCACAAATGTCACTGCGAAACTCAATGTTGTCAGTAAGCATGGGCTTAAGTTGCTTACAGCGGTTTACATTCTTTTTTATTGACCAAGCGGTTTCTGAACTTTTGTTTGTTTTTGAAGTGCCTTGATAAATTCTGTATTATTTCTGTGAAATTATCCGTGCCATCAGGCCGCTGCCAATAAAACGGTTGGATCGCAGCACAATTGTCATGTTCAAAGATCATATTCAGTAGTGTTCTATCTGATAACCCACATGAATGTCCCCATATATAAACGCAAAAGGAGTCAGATTCAATAAAGCGGACCAAATCGGCGTAGTGGCTATTCTGTGAATAAGCAAACGATTTGACAAAGGTTAAAAATCTGTTGTCGTTGGTTTTTTCCATATCAGCGTATTCTTCACCTACCTCATCGCCGTATCCGAATATTGGGGGTGAATTTCGATCGTGAATTGTACCATGGATATTGATGTGCCTGAAATTTCCATTCCTATCATACAATCCCTTTGGGAGGGTTGTATAATTAAAATTCAGGAATAACACTTCCCCAGACTTAATATAGCGCATGTTTTCAGGATCGTCGAAATCGTCTTTTTGTAAACGATTTAAATGATGCTTGTTTTGTATTACACTAGAAGGTATAGGATTACCGGCAATATCCCCAAAATGATCGCGTGCCTTTGCATTTCCAACCACTTCTTTGAGATAATCTCTAAGTTTTCCGGTCAAATAGCTCAGATTTCGATTTAAAGTATCCAAGTTCTTTGATGTTTTGAAGTTACGTGACACGTTAACTTTATCGGAACTCCCTTGATAATAACTTTTTAGTATAATGGATAATTGTTTAAAATACTCCATTTCAATATCCACCCATTGGCGTGTCTGTACGTTTTCAATTATCTGCGAAGCAAAGTTCCCCTGTGAGATTAATTCGCATTTGTATTTTTTAAATGCCGTGGTGATAATGGTCCCTTCCTTTTTAGCATAACCCTGAAGTATATATTCAGCCAACTCGTCCATATTTGATTGGTTGATAGATAATTCCGACTCGTGTAAGTTCTCCTTTGTTATTACGAACAGTTCATCATCACCCTGCTCATCAGCTAATATCTTCTCCAGATTTTGCTTAATCAGCCATTTTATAAATGAACCGTAGCATGTAGGATGGCCATGGTGTAGGTCGAAACCGTTTCCGATTAGTATAAGTAGGTTCATCGCAATAATATTTATATAGTGATCTCCACAGGTACATAGTTCTCAATTACTTGTGCCACCGGATTATAAATATCCACACTCGTTTCAGGCACTTCAATACTTACTACCAAGCTATAGCGTACTTTATTTTCATGTCGTCCGAGCTTCTTTCGTGATTTCCACCAGCCGCCAATAGGATATATGGCGATGGCATTTCGGGTTGCTAAATCTGCAGCCGACCCTTCCCAGATGTCTTTGTGGATTGATCCTTTATTGCGACAATCTTTGCCCAGTTGCCAGCCTGCTTCGCTGCCTTCGGCTTCATAATCATCGTCGCGCATTGCTTTGCTGACCCGTGCTTTAAATGCTTCAATGCCTTCTGTACTGGCAATCATTTTAAATCGAAGACCGTGCGATGCATAATTATTCGATTTGGCATATTCTTTATTTCCTGGATTCGGTTCAATAAAATACGACAACGTCACTTTCAGCCTAACATCTACAGCGCCAAGGCCAGCCAGCACATCATGTGGCCAAGGCAAGCGATATAGGTGAAATTCATCAGTTTTTATACGAGAATCTTCCCATTTAAACGGTTTAAGCGCTGATTCCGCGATTAATGTTAGCGAGTTTTCAGCACTGCTGCGCGCCTGCTGGAGATTCGGAACACCATAACCCACCTGCTGTAGCAAGCTAATACGGCGAACTTGTTCTAGTTGCCCAATATTTGAATTTCCTAGCCCAAGCATCTCCTGTGTCCATTCAGCCGAATGGATGATGAGCGCACGAATCGTTTCCGGCCAGAGATTCGGATACCGGTAATATAGCTGCGCGGCCAGCCGACTCGCCAAGGCCGTAGCGCCACTGGTATCTCCAAAGGTCGTAAGCCAACGATTCAGTATACCCCCCTTGGATGTAGAAAGTAAAAATAGCGAATCAGGCCATAGAAGATTACCCTGTTGCTCGGCGTAGTTTCCACCCTCCATCACAATATCAGGCTTACGGCACCATGTCTTGTCCCACTCAACGGAAGTTGTATTACTTGGTGCCATTGCACCTCTTCTCGCTAATGCATTAGCACCAGGGTGTTGTTCTGCATCTATTCCGTCCTTTTGTGTATAACTGCCTATGGTGATCGCATTAAACGCCTGTGCTGGCTCCAGGATGCTGCTGCCCAAATTTGATAATGGATATCCCAATATCTGTTCCTGCGTCATGTTGCCAGCAGATACCATTATCAGCATATGCTCATTAGGTCTTTCGGTACTACCAAACACATATTGATCTACTGCCGATGACCATGAAGTCGGCCGGCCTTTGTGGAGCACCGTGTCTGATGTCACCGCTAAACATACAATTCGTTTGTGATCGGCGTGAATTGTCACTGCCCGATCTATTGCTTCCTGAGTTACATAACCGTAGTTTTCCGGATCATGTGCATGATCCTGACTTATCAATTTTACGCTTTCTAAATGATGGTATATCTGTATCCGGTTTTCAGATTCTAACCATTCCGTTAAGTCGCCATACAAAATCAATCCAGCCATTGGCGTGCCATGGCCTGAGAAGGAGTTATGTGTATCGCCGTTTCCACTTTGAGGAATCACAGTGTCGAGATTTTCCGGCAAAACCAAATCACTTAATAGCGGATGTCCATGGTTTACCCCGGTGTCCAACAGACATACGGAAATATTGCTTCCAGCTGCTAGATTATCTACTCGCTGCCGTAGGTTATTTATCCATTCGTTTTGATCAGCACGGGACAGGCCAGTAAAGAATTCAGCTGTTTCCCGAGGCTTCCGCAATTCCGCCAATCGATTTGTATAAAGCAAAGAAACACCTAATTGCTCGGCTGTCCCTTTGATCAAGCCTACACTATGTTCCGGAAAGTGTAACCATTGAGCACCTATTTGTATGTCATGTGGTTCAAGTTCCGATGTTAAGTAAGCAATTACGTCGTCCATCCCTTCATTGTCCAGCCATATTTCCCACCATACCACTTCGTTAGCAGGAGGAAATTCGTCTTCCGCCTCTTGCCAGAAACTGCGGAGCGTTGCTGCCCGGATATCGTCGATGTTGCTGATTAATGTATTGTACTGTGGCTTTGGATTTCCAGCCTTCACACTTTGCCAGGAATATTCATTTAAAAAGGCCTCGATCTTTTTCAGAAAGTCAGTTATTGAGCGTTGCTCTAAATAAATACCGCTCTTGTATATAACTTGTTCCTCTCCAGCTTCATTAACAAGCGATATCTTCTTTACATAAGCAATCCGATAGAATTGCCTCGCGCTGTTAAATTTATCCAAGTCTAATTCAAAGTTGATGGCAGAAGTCAACTCCAGGTATACGAAATCCCGTTCATCCCTCCCATCCCAAAAATCCTGTAATGCTTCTTCAAATCGCACGCGTATCTGATCGCCGTGTTGTTGTCTGTTGATATTACTACGTGCAAGTACCGATGGACCGCGGCCCCCGGTAGTATACGGATGTACGCTCAAAAACCGTCCATCCACAGTTAAGTGATCGAATTCAGGCATAGGCCTAGGTTAAATTAGTTGATTACTAAGTTAGCTTTTTAGAACGGTTGCTTCCGCGCCTGTACATATTGCATCACGCGCTCCTGCGATACCGTATCTTCACCATATACCAAGGCGTCCTTTACCACATCTGTGCATATCCGGTGAATGTCTGCAAAGCTTAGGCCTAAGGCGGCATTGGCTATTTGGTTAATCTCAAATATAGGGAAAAAACCAAAGCTATTCAACTCCAGTTCAAGCAAGTGTGTGATATCTGCTTGGGAGGGTAGGGGAAATTGTATAATATCATCGAAGCGGCGGAACAACGCGCTGTCCAATGTCTCGGGCATATTGGTGGCTGCGATAATAAGACTTCGCGAGTCGTCTTTTTCAATCTGCAGCAGGAAACTGTTGAGCACCCGTTTTATTTCGCCCACCTCGTTGGAGGCATTGCGCGTAGTGCCTATGCTGTCAAACTCATCAAATAAGTATACTGCACGGAAATCGTGCATCGCATCAAATACCAGCCGTAGCTTGGCGATGGATTCGCCCATGTAGCGGCTGATCAGTCCATCCAACCGGATCACGAAAAGTGGCAGCGCCAGCTCGCTGGCCAGCATGTGCGCGCTCATGGTTTTACCGCATCCCGGCGCACCAGTAAAGAGCAGTTTTTTCCGTGCTTTCAGGCCATGGCTTTCCAAGATATCTATCTTCCGCTGTTCATCAAGCACCCGCTGCAGGCTTTGATGCACCGCGGGCGCCAGTACCATATCTTTTAGCTTTACATCGGGGTGTATCAGCTCCAGCAAGTCATTCAGCTCCTTCTGCGCGGCATTTACCGGAAGTTTTCGAAAAATGGTTTGCTGGGGAGCGTTCGCCTTAGCCTTGTCGATGAGCTTTTTCAACTCCGCAGCCAGGGCAGTGTGGCCTTTACGCGCTTCGTCAGCAGCAATTTGCATAGCGGTGGCGTAGAAACGGTTGTCGTCTCCATCACCAAATGAGCGTATCAAGCTCTTTATTTGCTCTGCTGCTGCCATGTACATTTAATATGATGAAAGCGCTTCTTGCTTTTGTCAGGTTTGCTCGATGGAACAAAGTTAACATTTTATCGTATTGTTGGTTTAGCTAAAGCAAAATCTATGCTAAACATCAATGTTGAGGATTGCCGCCGCTAAGTTTGATATTTGAATTGATCTTTTTAAGGTAGTACGGGATTTGGCCTAAATAGTTTTCGGGTGGTTCGGAATAATTTTGTCCTGTTAATTGGTTGAATGGTAGTTTATAATGATAGACTATCTCGCGTCCGTTTCTACGTTCGCAAGCAACTTCAAATTCGACCAAGCTATGTTCATTGTTATAGTCAATGTCTTGCATAGCATCGAGGTAAAATTTCAATTCGTATCCGGGAGGAAAAACGTTTAGACCGTTTTTGAATATCCCTAAATCCGTTAATGGTTGTTTGCTGTCCTTAAACTGATCATAACTTTTGATAGTTTTTATTCGGACATTTATTCCGACGCCATTACCAATATTTTTAATATGGAGTGCTAAAACTTTATGGTCTTCCGTTGATTTTAAATAAGCTATGATGTGAGGTTCTGTTTTTTGTTTTCGTTGTCTGATACTTTCAACGAGCATTAGATAGTTTATCGTTGTGTAAATCACAGTACTTACAGCTACAACTATTGACAAAATAATCCCGACTTCCATCTGCGTAATTGCGTTAGTTCATTATAATTAATTATCGTTTATGCTAATCTTAAGCCCAGCGCGTTCTCAATCTGGTAATAGTGGAGAGTGCTAAATTCTATCGTTTAAATCATCGACGTATTTAAACACTAGTTCAATATTTTATCTTGAACATCAAGCGACCGTTTAATCCTTTCGATTTCGAGTTGTACCATTGACATGATCAAAGCCTTCTATAGTTAATTGCGCGTTTACACCCCTAACAATCATAATTATGAATAGCAATAAACAAGCAAGAAGAAGAAAGCAAGAAAATGCAAATAAATACTTACTAAACCAATACGTATCTATATTTTTAAAAATATAACCGACTTCTTCTTTCAAAAAGGAAAAGATTATCCATTGGAAAATTAAATATGGGATACCATATAATAGGTCTGTCCATCCAAATCGTTTTGCTCCTTTCAATTTGTCAATTTCATATCGAAAAGAGAAAGGAAGGTAAAGTCTATGTAGTTCGGTAATATTGTTAGCTAATAAAAAATTTGCGTTGTTAATTAGAATGTTAAATCGTTTGTTAAACAACATTTTAGCTAAATATCGTAATTCTTCCCGATTTATTGCAACTATGATATAATAGAATAGGACAGAACAAAAGGTAGGCAGAAAGAAGGGTCTGAATATTTGCCAGTCTTCAACTTGGATGCCTAAAAATGTAATCTCTTTTAAGAGTCCCTCAATAAAGAAAAAGTATAGAACTAAAATCACCGTCATCCATTTCGTCCCTTCGTTAAGCTTTCTCGTTAATGGCTCGATTTTTAGAATACTTGTTGTAAAGTATTCGTCAACTTTCTCCGGCGGGTTATTGTGGATGAAATATTTGAGGTCTTTTAAGTTTATCACGGTTCAATATTAAAATTGGTTTCCAAACTATTTGGTCTTAACCTTAATCAGCCAGACAATTCTTAGAGCAGTTTAGTATTTATTTTCGGACAAATTTTATTTGATGTTGCTTTATCTTTGTTTTTTTGACTAAATAAATCATGCTAATTTAACTTCGGAGAAGGCATCAATTTTTGCTATCAAGGCCTGCATTTCTTCCGGTATTATCGAATAAGTGAATTCGCTAATGATATTAGTGCTGCTGACAGTAATCTGGTATTTTTTCTGTAGATAATTATTTAACTCTGAAAGAAATTCTTTTCCACTGATTTGCGACAATCGTTTATCAATGTCATCCCATTCAAGTTCAAAATCTCGAAGGATTTCTTTGATAATGGTAGACTCATCTAAATTTGGTTGATTTAATTTTTTGTATTTGAGCTGATTGGATTGTAATTGGGCATAAGTACTATGCTTGAACTTTTCAGACAGGGTACTCAGCATAGAAATAATATTCTCGTTAAAATCGGTGCTTTGGCCCGTCCTCTTTCGCCTTTCACCCAGTCTTCGTTGAATTGACTTCTCCACAGCCTCTGGAATAAGAAGATAGTTTTCAATTTCCTTCTTGCTATGTATGTGAGCGAAATAGTTGTCATTCAATATCGAATCCAAAATATCCTCAATCTCTTTTTTTGATCGATAATCTCTATCTAGTATAACCGCGGTTAGAATTTTTGATCCAATAGTTTTTTCTGTACCTTCTCTAAAAGCCGCTAATTTTGGTAAATTGAAACCGTCAAGAGGAATCACAGCAAAACCAGCTCTGTTTGCAACAGAGTTTACCTTTAATAGCCTTGCTATTTTTGAAATAATCGTAAAATCCTTACCCTCGACGAACAAGACCTTCTTCGTCTTCGCAATCTGCGTTAATACAGGATTTAAATTCGAGCCCAGCACATGAAAAATCAAACTAAGTTGGTCGGGATTTTTAATGCGTGATGCTATTTTGTTTACTTTGTTTATTAATAATATATCGTTCGATTCCGCTTCGCTTATTAACTCGGTAGAATGCGTTGCCAAAACGATATCCGGTCCTAAAGATTTAAGAATATTTAATAGCTGCCGTTGAAGATCGGAATGTAAATAAATGTCGGGCTCGTCAATCAAGAATATTGAAGCTTTTCTGTTCTTAATGATATATGTTAACATTTGACACCAAACTTGAAAGCCAAACCCAGCCCAAAAAATTTCCCTGGGAATTCTTTCTTCCGGACAAAACATGTGAAGAATAGGATCCTTTCCAGAGTTGTCTACTTCAGGAGCTTCAATGTCCATTCCGGGCCAGGTCGTTTGTACCAGCGTTCTAAATTCGTCAAAATCATTTTGATAATGGTACCAAATGTTACGGAAGTTACGGGAGGCGGTATGGGTCAACAACGCATTTCTCGCTGCCTCCTTCTGGTATAGCTTTTCCGTATGTTCGACAGGACCCAAGATGGGAACATAACCAATTTCGATATTGACGTGTTCCATAAAGTCTTTAGGACTCTTTATCACTCTAAATTCCGATTCATAATTAAAGTAACATACACCTTGTGAAGGGAAAAAAATTTGCAAATGTGCTCCATCCGATAGGCGAAATCTGACTATTGCAGGCGTATCGTCATCGTAGTTATGAAACACGTTCTCAATGGCTATAGGGACGTTGTTTAAGTCAATGGAATACCCATAAATCTGATGGCCCTCTGGGCCATCAATTAAGATGGCTTTTCTTGCCCTGGCTTTTCTTATGCCTTCCGATAAAATTTTCAACGCACCAATGATTGTTGACTTTCCCGCGTTATTCGGCCCAACGAGGATGTTGAATTCCGCCAATGGCATCGAGAATATCGAAAAACATTTGTAGTTAGTGAACTTGATTGTGTTTATATGAAGTACTTTCATTAAGATAGGTTAATTCAAAAGCGACTTATTCAGCTACTTCGACGGAATATCGAAAATGGAAGATATCGCTCAATTCAGGTTTAACTTATTGGTTAGAATAAAAGTAAAAACTAAATTCCCAAAATAAAATAGAGCCGCTTGACGGAGACAAAGTATACAACTAAATAGGCAAATAGTATTTGACCAATATAGGGTCCGAAAAGGATATCTCTTTTTCTGAGAAAGAATCTGGGCGAGGGTAGTCTTTGCAGGTGAATCGAAAAGAAAGAGTCATTTCTTGATTGTATTCGTTTTTTAACCTATCTCGATATCTAAATGTCACCTTATGTGTGACGACAGAGCCATTATGCTCTAGTCTTAAAGAATGAGCCATTATTTTAAAATGAACTCGATTATGTTTTTTGAAAATCTGAATTCCATTATGGAATCCATACACAATGTCTTTTGATTCATAGGTAACATCAAGCGCGTCGGCCCCTATATTTTCAATCGTACCGGCCATCTCGGCCGAAAGTTTTTTGTCTTCTATACTAAAGCTGCTAAGCGGCCCTACATCAAAGTGATTATCTATTAAATTCGGCATTATCTTGGGAATATATTCATCCAATATTACCGCTGTTTGGGCTTGTTGATACTTCTGCGATTCAACCTGTGACTGCAATGTAGAATATAGAAACACCATCGCCACGAATGAGATCGACAGCGAAACCCAGTTTGACGCATCGCCCCAAACTTGGGCAATGAAAGGGTATACAGATAAATCCGTTTCTCTCGCAAAAGAATAGACTATTATAGCCAGTGATAAAAGTGCTATCAGAATAACAGAATACTTATTGGCTAATAATAAACCTGATACGCTTTTTACGACTTTTCTTAAAAATAGTTCAAGGTTGGAAGGTTGCATACTACAAATGTATTCAAAAATAAAGAATGATAATCTAAAACCAAATATTTCTGGACTCCCCGTTATTCCGCTGAAGACACTACATAATATAGATGAATTGGCTTAAAAGTTTACGCCAAGCCTTGCGTATCATGAAGTATTTGAATGGATACGATGGATTGGTTGACTCTGGCGACAACCGATAAACAGGAAGCTTTACGATGTTGTATTTCCAATTTATTCCTTCAAAGCCTTTTCTAGGGATGCTTGCAGTTGTAGAAGCCAATAAGCACTTTGGGTGATCGCTTGTTACGGTTAAGTTTAAAAAACTGTCGGGTTGTATTTTATTATGTTCTATCGTTATCTGTACTTGAATAGTCGATATCATCGTCTTCTAAAGACTTCGCCTGTTCGGCTAATGTGGAACGACTAACTGTGATTGCCATTGATTCTCCATTTTGTCGCTCTTCTAATTCTTCTAAGTATGTTTCAAATGATTGTTCTCTATGTCTAACCATTGGTATTACATGCTGGTCATTCTCTAATAGTGCTGAAATAATTTCAGATTTAATATCCTCTTTTAGCTGTCTAAAAGTATTCCACTCATTCGCCATCCTATTTAAAGTCTGTACTGGATTTCTATACTCGTAAAAAGTGTCATCATTTCTTATTAAAAATAATAAAGGTCTGAATCTTGAGCTGACATTAACAACCTTTATTTCCTTAATGTCTAAATATTTAAGTAAGTCATCCCATTCGATGTCTTGAACTAATATATTTTGAATGTTTGAGTGTTGAAAACACAATAAGAAGTCTATAATTCGCCTATATTTTAACACCCCTCGACCTACTTCTTTTGCTTGAGATGTCGTAATGGAAGATAAAATAAGGGACTTAATATCCTTCAACTCTTCAGATACATTTTCGATTTTCTTATTCTCATTTTTATGTGAACGTTGCTCAAAAAGTAGTCTTTGTAATAAAGCAGACCATTGCTTTTTCAATATCTCTTCAATGTCCGAAATTTTATTGAACTCTGAAATACTATTGTTTTTCGAACGAAAGCGAAGAAAATTAATGAATTCAAAGATATAGATTGCCGATTCTTTCTTTTCAATAGACGGGAATTCAATAGTGTCAATAATTCCTTTGTCTTTATTTTTTTCATAGAAAAGATGGTCGTGTAAGACTCTGGAATCTACAAAAGTGAAAATTGGAATATTAGAATCAATAGCTTTTAAAATTTCCAATTGTGTTATTGAAATATTTTCAGGATTATCAAACATTTTCGACCCTTTCGATAGTCCTTTTAATCTTTCTAAGTCAACACTACTTATTGCTTTTGGTATTGCGTTCCCACCAAACCTAGACCCTATTATCACCACGACAGCGTCTGAGTTTGGAATTTCTTTAATACAACTTTCGTGGGTATGGCCTTTCGGATCAAATAGAACGTCATTATAATCACTCATAATTGGTTCGTGTCCTAAGTTTATAATGAAGTTTCTCAGTTCTGCTCTAACCATTCCTAAGTCGTAGCATGTTGAAGAAATAAATACTTTTAATAGAGCCATAAGTTAATTTGTTCCGTTGGTCGTAAAATTGTGCTTGGCGAAGAATCGGATTTCGCTGTCATCATTTTACAATATCTTCAATTGAAGGTTCGTCAACTCTAAGCCATCTTAAAATTTACTTTGCTCTGAGTTTGTCCTTCTTCTTCACTTGGTCAAATTCGTCTATTAAGCCGCTTGCTCAAGTCGTTTGTTCGTTAACGATCATTCCTAAAGGTTCGGCTATATTTTGCCCAACTTAAATAATCTAGCAGCCTGTTCTGATTAGTCGCTTTTTTCAGAAAAGTCTTTAGCTGTTTTTGTAATAAACTGTGTGAATGTAGTTTTCAATCTAGTGTGCTCAGGTGTATTTTTGAAAACATCCCAGCAAATGTTTATTGCGTGCGTATGATCCGCTGCGAGGCCGTTTTCGGCCATTGTCTGAAAGAGAGTATGATGATCGTTAAAATCGTAAGCCGACTGTAATTGCTGGTTGGGATGAATTGATAAATATGCTTTAACTAAAAATTTTTCGGGAGCTGTATAGGGAAATAAAAAAAAAGAATATTCGCTATCATTATTATGGTAGTTCGAGTATAAAGGATCATTCTTATAATCCCCATCAAACACACATGCAAATCCAATTTTTATTTGCATTTGAGAAAAATTTCTTTTGTGCCGCTCGTAGTCATTTTTAACTTCGTTTGCAGGACCCGATGTAATTATATTTATCAATCTATCGAAATGTTTATGCATCTGATTAATTTCAATTAATAAGGCCCTCAATATAAATTTGGCCTCCTCGTCTTCGCAGTACAAATTTATCAAAGGATATGCAATCGAATCCATTTTTGAAAAAGCTGCATTTTTTGCTATTTTGAGGATAGATTCATATGATCCATCAGATTTTATATCTATAAAAACCCTTGATTTTTGTGAGAAAGCAGCCATCATAGTTGGCGAATGCGTTGTTATAATAAATTGCTTCTTATGATGCCACGAGACATATTCAATGATATCAGCTAATTTTCGTTGGATTATCGGATGAAAGCCAGCTTCTATTTCATCAATTAGAATCAGCGAGTTGTTAGGTGCATTGAAAATATCTAGAAGGATATTTAGAAGTGCTTCTTCTCCAGATGCCGCATTATAACTTGAATACGAATCACCATTTGATGGTTGGATGAGATACGCGATTTTGTTAATATGAGATCCGATCTGATAAATTCTAATTTCCGGATGAAGATCAAATATATATGCAAAAGCCTTCTCAATATCTACGTTTAATCTATTTTGAGCATTAATCTGTCCAATCTTTCTAAATAAACTGTTTGAAAAATTTCTTGCAGGTAGGATTCTTTCCAAATCAATTAGCCGAACTTCCTTTTGCCGTATTTTTGCATTCATTCTGTCGGGGTCAGAACTAAATTTTGCTAGGCCAGTCCACGCTTTACTTGTAGCGATTCTTTTTCCTTCACCATTTCTGTCTTGATATCCTTTTCGCCAAAAAAGCCGATATATGTAGTTGTTGTTTACCGTTTCGTAATTAGTAAAGGAAATTACATCGGCCCATTTATGATCTCTAAATTCAGTATCTGGTTTCGTTGCATCATATTTCTTAAAATGAATATGAGAGCAGGCAATTAATAGTAATAAACTAGTTTTACCAACTTTGTTGCTTCCACTGATTACTGTAATAGGGTGGTGAAATTCTACAGCTAGATTTTGAATATGTCTGAAATCGTCGACTTCAATTTTGTATAGATATTCAACAAAACTGCTTTCCGCATTTGTAAAGTTTCGCGGGTCGTAATTCCGCAATTTTATTTTAGCGTCACGTATGTTTTGAATGTTCAGCATTTTATACCCAAAAAGATTCTTAGCGTGTTCTATTTAGCAAGAAATAAACAAGAAATTATACTTAATTCTAGGTCAATTGATTATGTCAAACATAATTAATAATCTTCTTTTTGCCAAATTTAGATAGCACTAAGCCAAGAAACTCCTGATTCCCATACAATACATCAGTCTTAACATTCTATGAGACATCACTTCGCGCTGTGTATCCAATCCCATGGATAATGGTTTGGATAGCGGTGGTGATAAATACGCCAGCTACATTATCTTTTTTTGTACACGTTGCCGATGTCTTTATCTGGATTTTCTTTGATGATAAGAAGTTTTTCCAATCTTTTTAGATTTGTTGATATTGTGTTAGGGTTAACATCCCAACCATAGGAATCCTTAATATATCTTATTATTTGATTTCTTTCTTTGAAATCGTTGAGGAATTGAGTTTTTAATATTCTGAATTTGATAATATACGGAACGGATGGCACTTTACTTAATATGACGGATTTGCTTATGTCATTTCTGTATTTCTTTTGTAACCTCTCTCGCAAATCAAGCGGTGGGATAAAACCCGGTTTATTCAATTTTTCAACGCCTGTTTGAGTAAAATTTACGATTTTATTCAGTGTTTTTACTGTTCCTGTTGATTTCCCGTTTTTAATATTACTTATCGTTCCTCTAGACAACTCGCACAATAGCGCGAAATCCTCATCAGATAGACCGGTAGCATCTAGTAATTCGGCGAGGTTTTTACTTAAAACCCCTTTTGTCAATTCCATAATTCAAATTGACAAACTCATAAAGTGACATTTTGTATAAAAAAATTGCTATTATGAAACCATATTCATATGTTTGTCTCATTGATACATAAATGATTGTGGTTTTATTTCATTTGTATCTATTGAGTATTAATAAGAGTCTTGTGGCTACTTTCTCACGCCGTAACACAAGACAGCAGATTAATACCCATGTCTATTCTGTATCTTTGCATATAGATAGATGTGGGGCTGCTGTAATCCCGTGTTACGTAAGGCGTGAGAACTGATAAGTAGCCACGGTTTGTAGCCCCACATTTATAAGCTACTACTGATAAAGACTCGTTACTAACCACAACGAGCCAGTGAAACCTAAGAAACAGCAGTACGTCAGTAAAACATTTATCGTTATCCAGGATGATACGATAAGGCCATATACTGCGCTCAGCATATACGAGCGGCTGTTTCCGTTAAAACCCAAAAACCCGGTTTAGGTGTTTCGGCGAAAGCCGATACTGGTACCACTAACCACATTATTCCTTACACCTAAATACACCCAAATGGAACAAGATTTACTT
>JBEBRI010000093.1:0-15498 GCA_040394915.1 Sphingobacterium sp. | reverse complement strand
GCCAAATCAATGGAACAACTGGCTATGAAGAAGCGGCCGCACAAGGATTCGTTGCCGGTATAAATGCGCATCAACGAATTAATGATTTACATGAACTGATTCTTAAAAGATCCGAATCATATATCGGTGTCTTGATCGACGACTTAGTAACCAAAGGTACCGAAGAGCCATACCGTATGTTCACCTCACGAGCAGAACATCGCCTATTACTTAGACAAGACAATGCCGACATTCGACTTACCCCTATCGCACACCAATTAGGATTGGTAAGTGACGAAAGACTGAACATCGTTAATGATAAAATTAAGAACTCGGACGCCATCGTGAATCACCTACGATCAAATTCCGTTTCCTCAGAATCCATGAACCCTATACTGAATGAAAAAGGTTCCAGTGCCATCACTCAAAAGACAAGATTTATTAATATACTAAGTCGACCGCAAATTGAAATCCAAGACTTAGCCCAAGCGGATGAAACTTTAAATAACTACTTAAAACAATTTGACGAAGAAACAATTGAACAAGCGGAAATCAAAGTTAAATACGAAAGCTATTTCGAAAAAGAAATGGAGATTGTAAACAAGATGAAAAAGATGGAGGACAAAGAAATCAATCCTGAATTTGATTACAACTCCTTAAGTTCGTTGTCCATTGAAGCACGTCAAAAATTATTAAAAGTTAAACCAAGAACATTAGGTCAAGCTTCCAGAATATCGGGCGTTTCACCAGCAGATATCAGTGTTTTAATGGTACATATGACGTAAAATACTGAATATCAGTATTTTATAGTAATAAAAACAATAAACTAAAATAAGTCGATATACACGCATAAAAAAGTTTTTATGATTCAATACTCAAAAAAGGATAAAAGTTTCTTATATCGTCTAAAAAGTGGCTTATTTACAAAATGGCCATTTTTAATGATTTTGATAGCGATCAGTCTAAGTTTTTTTCAATGTGCCAACATGCAAAGACCGACAGGTGGCCCAAAAGATTCCTTGCCCCCAAAAATATTAAATGAGTCACCTCTTAACTTGACAAAAAATTTCAAGTCGAAGGAAATCATCCTAACATTCGATGAGTATATCAAAATTACAAACCAGCAAAAGGAATTCACGATCTCACCGGATGTGGAAACACAACCGATCTACAAAGTCAAAAAGAAAAACTTACATATACTATTACCGGACTCGTTAGATGCCAACACAACCTATACGATCAATTTCGGCAAAGGACTAGTCGACTACAACGAGGGTAATCCGCTTCCTAACTATACCTACGTCTTCGCTACAGGTCCACAATTAGATTCATTATCCATAACTGGAAAAGTCACAAACGGCTATAAGAAGAACTTCGATTACGCGGAAGATAAAGATGTCAACGTCATCCTCATCCCGACAAGCCGGGATAGTATATTTGGTAAAAGGAAAGCATCCTACTATACAGCTGTCGATTCGTCGGGAAACTTCGCATTCCATAACCTGAGAGAAGATATATACCGTATATATGCGATCAAAGAACAAAACAACGACAAAATATTCAACGGGCAAGATGAGTGGATCGGTTTCCTACAAGATAGTTTAGTACTTAAAGAAAATATCCATAATATCCAACTGGAATACACTAAGGGAAAGGCCGCTGTCCTAAGAAATCTAGAAAAGAAAATGGAAAAAGATGGTAGCCTTATACTCACCTTTAATCGTCCGCTGACGGATCCAGACCTGCGAATCATTGCGCCAGCAGACTTCGACGAAAACAAACTTGTCCGATTCAATGAATCTACAGATACCGCAAAACTGTATCTAGAACCTAAAGAACTAGATTCACTGCATATCCAACTATCGGAGGCTGGCGAAATCGTAGATACGATTAAATTCAAGAAACCAAGAAATCTAAAAGTTGAAAGAACACTAGAGCCAAAATTCAATATCACTAACAAAGTAGATCGCATCAAACACATTGAACTTCGTTCGACCTACCCGCTCGCTAGCGTAGATAAAAATAAAATTATACTCAACGAAGATTCTGTATCGCGAAGAAATTTCCAACTGCAACAGGATTCAATCGATAAGGAAATGTACCACATTCGTTTCAATTGGCGACCTAATAAGAACTATGAATTAGTGCTACAAGAAAAAGCGATGTTGGGCCCTTTTGATGAATTTAATAAGGAAAGTAAGTTGCAATTCACATTAAACGAAACAGAAAACTACGGAGATATTACATTAACTTTCAATGGATTGGATACTGAAAAACACTATATAGTCGAACTGATCGACGAGAAGAAAACAGAAATATTCGATAGAAAAACACTCTTCGGAGCCAATAAACTATCATACATAAAATTCCCAGGGGGTAAATATAGTCTTCGTATAATCGAAGACACGAACAACAACGGAAAATGGGATGCCGGCGATGTCTATACACGAAGAAAGCCCGAACCAATCTGGTACTTGGACCGTACATTTACAATTCGAGCGAATTGGGAACAGAATGAAAATATAGACGTAAAATTCAATTAACTATTATCCTGATTAGTAAACCAGGAACTATAGAGCACATAATTATGTGGTAAACGCTTTAGAAGATCAAGCTGTTCGGGAGTCAATGGCTTGATCTTTTTTGCTGGCACACCGGCATATAAATAACCGGATTCGCAAACCATATGTTCCAAGACGACAGCACCCGCTGCAATAATCACGTTAGATTCAATATGTGCTAAATCCATTACAATAGCCCCCATACCAATCAACACATAATCATCGATCTTACAGCCGTGTACAATGGCATTATGACCAATATTGACGTAATTTCCGATATCAGTACCATTCTTCAAATAGGTACCATGTATCGTCACATTATCTTGAATGTTTGAATACGCCCCTATGCGTATATAGTTCACATCCCCGCGAATCACAGCGTTAAACCAAACGGAACAATGGGCACTAATTTGCACATCCCCAACAATGGTAGAATTAGGCGCTATAAAGCACTCCTCCCCTATTGATGGGTATTTATCTAAAACGGGTAAAATAACAGCCATAAACGCTTTAAAACATTATAAAACAGTATCTTCTAATAAATCAGCATGAGTAGGATAATCAGTCGTATAATGTAAACCCCTACTTTCCTTACGAAGCGTAGCGGATTTAACCACCAAATAAGCTACTTGAATCACATTTCTCAATTCACACAACTTAACCGACAATTTGGTATTTTTATAAAAAGACTCCGTTTCCTCGTGTAGCAAACCTAACCTACGCATGGCACGTTCAAGCCTAAAGTCAGAACGAACAATACCTACATAATCACTCATCAGCTTCTGAGTTTCACGAAGATTATGCGTAACTAATATATCCTCATTCGATAAAGCTGTATTCGATTCATCCCAAGATGGCACACCCTCTTGAAAATCTAGATCCGAAAAAATGGAACTTGCATTTACGAAAATACGGTGAGCATACACCGCGGCCTCTAGTAAGGAATTGGATGCCAGACGATTCGCGCCATGAAGCCCAGTGGAAGAGCATTCCCCACAGGCGTATAAATTTTTTATCGATGTCGCCCCGAATTGATCAACCAAAATTCCACCGCATAAATAATGGGCAGCGGGAGAAACTGGGATATAATCCTTCGTCATATCGATACCTACAGACAGACACTTCTCATAAATATTAGGAAAATGAGATAATATATCCGCCTTGGAACGGTGTGTAATATCTAAATAAACATAATCCAGGCCAGATTTCTTCATTTCGGCATCAATTGCGCGTGCGACTATATCGCGGGGAGCCAAAGAGGCACGCTCATCGTACTCCTCCATAAACGAGTCGCCATTTGCTCTGCGCAAAACCCCACCGAATCCACGAACAGCTTCAGAAATCAAAAATGCAGGATACTCTCGGGGATTATATAAAGCTGTTGGATGAAATTGAATAAACTCCATATTTCTCACTTTACCTTTAGCTCGGTAAACCATAGCAATACCATCTCCAGTCGCAATTGTAGGGTTGGTTGTGGAAGAATAAACATGACCCGCACCGCCGGTAGCCATTAAGGTTACCTTTGCTAACACTTTTTCCACATTCTTTGTAAGCGTATTTAACGCATAAATACCATAACAAGTGATATTATCAGAACGTTTATCCACATGCACCCCTAAATGATGTTGCGTGATTAAATCTACAGCGAAATAATGCGTTAGTATTTCGATGTTAGGATGAGCATGAATTTTTTCTAATAAAGCGCGCTCGATTTCATAGCCCGTAATGTCCTTATAATGAAGGATTCTATGCATGGAATGACCGCCTTCTTTGGCTAAATCAAACTCGCCGGAATCCTCTTTGTCGAAGGAAGTACCGTAAGCGATTAACTCAGCAATACGATCAGGGCCTTCTTTAACTACGTATTCCACAACTTGTGGATCACATAAACCATCCCCCGCTATTAACGTATCTTGAATATGCTTTTCAAAACTGTCAGTCTCATCAGTTACAACGGCAACTCCACCTTGCGCATATTTCGTATTCGACTCATCCTCATTGGCTTTCGTCACAATAAGGACCTTTCCGAGTGCCGCTGCTTTTAATGCAAAACTCAAACCTGCTATCCCCGAACCTACCACCAAAAAATCTACTTTTCTATCCAGCATGTATAATCAACTATTATTCTAATTAGGAATCAACAAATTAACAAATAATGTGCAAAACATGTAAATAAGAAGTGAATTAAAATTGAAAACTATTTATTATTCCACAATCCACAGCTTTTACACACATATATTATCGAAATATTAAGAGAATATCATCGATATATTAACACCTTTCCACAGAAATAAAACTCACATTAAAATATGGAAAAAATAAAACCGGAAAAAAATAAGAATTGTAAATCAGGACTTAAGCCCACCGATACTGTGGAGAAAATGTGGAAAAACACCTAATAACGAAGAAATAAAACTCGAAATTCTAAACTTATCCCCATTTTCCACACACTAATAAACAACAAGATTCTCTTTTATATAAAAGATTATGATTTATTGAAAAAAGGGAATGTGGATTTCGTTTCGATTTCTTTCTTTACTTTTGTGCTATTGATGAGTCAAAGAAATCAGTTTACTTAGAAAAGCAAATGAACACAAGTTTTGAACAAGACCTTTCGGCAAAAGGATTTATTGATGTTGCAGTTGATCCGACGATTGATTTAGTCGCTGAGATTAATCGATTGAAAAAGGAAAAGAATGCAGTTATCCTCGCACATTACTACCAAGATTCTGAAATTCAAGATCTTGCAGATTATATTGGAGATAGTTTGGGGCTGTCTCAACAAGCAGCGAAGACAGATGCAGATGTGATTGTATTTGCTGGAGTGCATTTCATGGCCGAAACAGCAAAGATTCTTTCGCCTTCAAAAAAGGTTCTGCTTCCCGATTTAAAAGCAGGATGCTCTTTATCGGATAGTTGTCCACCTCATCTATTCGCAAAGTTTAAAGAAAAATATCCAGATCATTTGGTAATCACCTATGTGAATTGTACCGCGGAATTAAAAGCATTGTCGGATATCGTATGTACTTCGAGCAACGCCGTTCAGATTGTTGAGAGCTTACCCGCTGACCAAAAGATAATATTCGGACCTGATCGTAATTTAGGGGCTTACGTCAAGAAAAAAACCGGAAGAGATATGGTGTTATGGAATGGTGCTTGTATGGTTCATGAGATTTTTTCGCAAGAGCGAATTGATGCCTTACGACTAGAGTACCCTCATGCTAAATTTATTGCGCATCCAGAGTGTGAAGATCATATTTTAGCGCAAGCGGATTATATCGGATCAACGTCCGGCATGTTGAAATATACGATCGAAGATCCAACAGATACCTATATTGTAGCTACGGAATCGGGAATTCTACACCAAATGCAGAAGTCAAGCCCATCGAAGACTTTTATACCTGCGCCACCAAACAATTTGTGCGCATGTAATGATTGTCCTCACATGAAATTAAATACGTTGGAAAAACTATATAATTGTCTTTACTATGAGCAACCCGAAATTATCCTTCCAGCCGATATTATTGCTCGAGCACAGAAGCCAATTGAGCGGATGTTAGAAATTTCAGCGAAGTTAGGTTTATAAGAAAATATATGTTTGATAATAAAGAAAAAACAAACCTCAGTGAACTGGGTGAGTTTGGATTAATAAAACATCTGACCAGTCACATTGAGTTGAAAAATGAATCTTCAGTAAAAGGGGTTGGCGATGATGCTGCTGTTTTAGATTTTAAGGAATATAAGACCTTGATATCTACAGATTTATTGCTAGAAAATGTACATTTTGATCTTCGTTATGTTCCACTTAAGCATTTGGGATATAAGGCCGTACAGGTTAATTTATCCGATATCTATGCGATGAATGGGATCGCTTCACAAGTGACTATTTCAATAGGCATGTCTTCAAAATTTCCGTTGGAAGCGATTGAAGAATTATACCAAGGAGCTTTGATAGCTTGTGAGAAATTTAATGTGGATTTGATAGGCGGCGATACATCGACTTCTTCCCAGGGATTGATTATATCTGTTACCAGTATTGGTTATGCGAAAGAAGATGAGATTACTTACCGCTCTGGTGCAAAGGAGGGCGATTTAATTTGTGTTTCTGGGGATTTAGGGGCGGCATATGTGGGTTTACAGTTATTGGAAAGAGAGAAGCAAATTTTCTTGGAAAACCCTAATATTCAGCCTGATCTAGAAGGGAAAGATTATATTGTTGAGCGTCAGTTGAAGCCGGAAGCCCGTCGAGATGTGATTGAATTGTTTAGGTTTTTAAACGTGAAACCTAACGCGATGATGGATATTTCTGATGGCTTAGCTTCTGATTTATTTCATATTTGCGATGCCTCTAAATTAGGTTGCAAACTTTTTGAAGAGAAGATTCCAATCGATCCTATGACCTACGAAACTGCTAGAGAATTTGGTTTAGATCCTACGGTTTGCGCGCTTAGTGGCGGGGAAGATTACGAGTTGCTTTTTACCGTTCCGCAAAGCGAATATGACAAAGTGAAAAATCAGTTGGATATTTCTATTATTGGTTATATGACAGCCGAAAGTGAAGGAAAGCAATTAATTTCTAAATCTGGAAACGTTCATGAGCTAAAAGCTCAAGGATGGAATGCTTTTTCCTAGATATGAATACCCACCATATTTCGAAAAAGCCACTTAAAGATCATGTTAAGTGGCTTTTTTTATGATCATCCGCTAGATTAGTTTCATACTCTTTACTTTTTTCAACAGATCGATCGTGTTATCACAGGCAGTTTTATGTAATAGATTTTTTCGATGTGTTCTGACGGTATGAATGCTAATAAAGAGTTTCTCAGCTATTTGTTCTGAATTGTATGCTTGATCTAATAAGACGAGTATTTCTAATTCTCTTTTGGTTAATTGAAATTTTTGTGGGCTACTTAATACATTTTCTTCCTGAACGTTATATACGGATTCTATACCTTCGATATCAATAAAATGTAATTCAGATTCGAGGGTGGTTTTGATCGTAGAAATATCGATATGTTGAATTAATGTTTTCAAAACGCAGGCATCGTTTACCTCGTAGGCCACAGTTTGCTGCAACACGCGGATATAGGATCCAGTTTTTTTTCTAACCCGATAATCATGAACTATCTTAAATCTCGTCTGTTTTTGCAGAGCTGTATTCATACAGAATTTAAGCGCTAATTTTTCATGAGAAATAAAAGTAGGCAGATCTTCTGGATGAATTATTCCGATGAAATCTTCCATCGTAAATGTGTTGGTATCATATCCCAAAACTCGAGTAAAGTCCTCCGAAAAGGAAACTATTTTAGTATTTACGCAGTCCAAAATGAAGTAATAGCTATCTAATTTTAGCGCTATATTATCATTAAAAAGACGACCATCTTGTTTGCTCAATTCTTGTAACAGCGATTCAGCAGACTTTACTAATTCTTTCCAGCTCAATAGTTAATAATTTGCTTATCAAATATAAGCAATAGAGTTTATTAAATGATAACGGTTTTTGAACTTACATATGGAGCCTTCTTTTTAAATAACCTTTAGGGAATAAAGCATATAAATCATTAGATAATCTAGAATAGATAAAATAATGTCTTTTATCTTTTAATCAGATTCTTTTTGATGAAAGTTGTATATCTAATTTTTTTTTATATAATGTTGATTATTAGGTTTATATAAAGTTTTATAATAAAATAATAGGTAGTAAAAAAGTGAATTAAAAATAGGTTTTATTTTATCTATACTGGTTGTTACTTTATCCTTACTACCTATTATAGGCTACTGTTTTTTAGGTTTGAATAACGCCTAATTTATAATCTTGAATCGTCGGATTATGGGTTGCTGCTTCAATGCCCATGGATATAATTTTACGAGTCTCCTCGGGGTCAATAACGCCATCCACCCATAGTCTGGATGCAGCGTAATATGAGCTGAGTTGTTCGTTATACTTTTGCTCAATATCGTTCAGTAATTTGTTTTTATCCTCATCACTAAGCGTAATGTTTTTCGATTTTAAGGTAGCCTCTTGAATTTGTAATAAGGTTTTGCCTGCCGATGCCCCACTCATTACTGCTATCTTGGCGGTTGGCCAAGCATATATTAATCTGGGATCATAGGCTTTGCCACACATAGCATAATTTCCTGCGCCATAACTATTACCAAGGATGAAAGTAAATTTAGGCACTACAGAATTGGCCATAGCATTTACCATTTTTGCACCGTCTTTGATAATTCCACCATGCTCTGCTCTGGAGCCAACCATGAAGCCAGATATATCTTGTAAGAAAACCAGCGGTATCTTTTGTTGATTACAGTTCATAATAAATCGAGCGGCCTTATCAGCGGAATCCGAATATATGACGCCCCCCATTTGCATTTCTGTAGAGTTCCCGGGTTTCTTTGCTTTGACCACTTCTCTTTGATTCGCTACAATGCCAACAGCCCAACCATCAACACGAGCTAGGGCACAGATTAATGTCTTTCCGTAATCTTTTTTATACTCCTCAAGACTTCCCTTATCGACAATACTCTTCAAAACCTCCAACATGTTATAAGGCTTTAAACGGTCTTCCGGAAAGTAATCATATAATCGGTTTATTGAATACTCTGGAGCAACAGATTCAATTCTCGAGAATAAGGCTTTTGGGCTAGCTCCGAATTTATCTACAATATTCTTTATCGCATCTAAGCAGGATTCATCGTTGGGGTACTTATTATCTGTGACGCCAGAGATTTCAGAATGTGTGGAAGCACCTCCTAAGGTTTCATTATCGATAGATTCGCCAATGGATGATTTTACTAGATAGGAACCTGCTAAAAACACGGATCCTGTACCCTCTACTATTAAGGCATAATCTGACATTATAGGCAAGTAAGCCCCACCAGCAACGCAAGAACCCATAATTGCTGCGATTTGAGGAATTCCCATCGCTGATATCTTCGCATTGTTTCTAAAGATTCTTCCAAAATGTTCTTTATCGGGAAATATTTCATCTTGCAATGGTAGATAAACACCGGCGGAGTCGACCAAATAGATAATGGGTAGATTATTTTCCATCGCAATTTCTTGCGCTCTAAGGTTTTTCTTACAGGTTATTGGAAACCATGCTCCAGCTTTTACGGTCGCATCATTTGAAACGACAATACATAATCGGCCTTTGACATAACCAAGGACAACGACGACGCCAGCGTTAGGACAACCTCCATGTTCTAAGTATTGCCCCTCTCCTGCGAAGATGCCGATTTCAGTGTAGGACGAATTTTCATCTAAAAGATAAATGATCCGTTCCCAAGCGGACATTTTACCTTTTTCACGTTGTTTTTGAATTTTATCTAATCCTCCACCTAATAGTAGATTTTCTTTTTTTCTGCGAAGTTCCTGAATTAAAGCCTGCATATTGGTATTAAGATAATGTAAATTTATAATGGTTAAAAGAACTTTATTTTATAAATATCATAAAATATAATTAGTTTTTTATAATCTTTGTAAAAAAGATTGAAACCCAAATATAAACTAAAATAAAATAAAATTATGTTTCCAGTTAGTTCGGATGAGCAGTTAATGCTTGTTAAAGAGAGCGCTCGAAATTTTGCCCTCAATTATATTAAACCCTTTGTAATGCAGTGGGATCAAGCACAGACTTTTCCTATTGACTTGTTTAAAAAATTAGGTGAGCATGGTTTCATGGGAATTTTGGTCCCTGAGCAGTACGGTGGTTCTGGTTTAAGTTATCAAGAATACATTAGTATACTTGATGAAATATCAAAAGTATGTGGCTCGATTGGCCTATCAGTAGCAGCACATAATTCTTTGTGTACAAATCATATTTTATCCTTTGCAAACGAAGAACAAAAGCGGCGTTACTTACCGCGACTGGCAAGCGGAGAATGGATTGGTGCTTGGGGATTAACGGAACCTGGATCTGGTTCTGATGCGGGTGGGGTGAATACGACTGCGGTTGCTGATGGCGATTATTTCATTTTAAATGGCGATAAAACCTTTATTACGCACGCTATTAGTGGTGATGTTGCTGTCGTTATGGCTCGCACAGGTGAAAAAGGTGATAAAAAAGGGATATCCGCATTTATTGTAGAGAAAGGTACTCCTGGATTTACCGCTGGTGCAAAAATGGATAAATTAGGGATGCGCGCCTCAGAAACGGGGTCTTTATTCTTCGATAATTGTAGACTACACAAGAGTCAGTTGATTGGAGAAGTTGGAGATGGATTTGTGCAAGCCCTAAAGTTATTAGATGGCGGTCGAATCTCGATTGCTGCTCTTTCCTTAGGGATTGCGAGGGGCGCTTACGAATGTGCATTGAAATATGCGAATGAACGCGAACAATTTAATACCAAGATCTTTGATTTTCAAGCCGTTGGTTTTACATTAGCGGATATGGCGACTAAGATAGAGGCTTCCGAGCTATTGATTCGAAATGCTGGATCTTTAAAAGATCAGGGTAAAAAGGTGACGAAAGAAGGCGCTATGGCAAAGCTGTTCGCTTCAGAAACGGCAGTTGAAGTTTCCAATGAGGGCGTACAGATATTGGGAGGTTATGGTTTTACCAAAGATTTCCCTGCTGAGAAATACTTTAGAGATGCGAAACTATGTACGATTGGCGAAGGCACGAGTTCGATTCAACGTATGGTGATCGCGAGAGAAATTAAGAAAGATGTTGAATAATAATAATCCATTGGTAAGTTTGGTAGATTGTCCCCGGGATGCGATCCAGGGGATTAAGTATCCCATTGATACACAACGTAAAATCAATTATATAAATCTTTTGATCAAAAGTAAATTATTTGATTGTATAGATTTTGGGAGTTTTGTGTCACCGAAAGCAGTACCGCAAATGAGTGATACTAGCCTGGTATTGGATGGATTAGAAAAAACGGACGATGTTAAATTATTAGCTATTATAGCGAATGAACGTGGTGCTCGAACTGCTACTGAGCTTTCAAAAATAGATTATTTGGGTTATCCTTTTTCGATATCGGAAACCTTTCAACAAAGAAATACAAACGCTAGTATCGAGGATGCCTTCAGCACTGTACAGGGTATTCTCGATATTATTCATGGTGGAAATAGTCAGGAGTTAGTTGTTTATATATCGATGGCTTTTGGGAATCCCTATGGAGATGAATGGAGCCTGGAGCTCGTGAGTGATTGGATAGGGTCTTTAAAAGAAATTGGTGTGGAACGATTTTCAATTGCTGACACGACTGGAGAAGCGAGCCCCTCTTCGGTTTCTAGTCTCTTTCGGAAATTAGCTAATGACTTCCCGAATAATAATTTCAGTGTACATTTACATAGTCAGGTAGAAAGTGCTTTACTGAAAGTAGAAGCGGCATATGAGGCTGGTTGCAGGCAATTTGAAGGAGCTATTTTAGGATACGGGGGTTGTCCTTTCGCGAAGGATGAACTGGTAGGAAATATTCCAACCGAATTATTAGTCGATCGGTTTCGAAAAGGGTCCTATAATCAAGTACAGTCATTAATGAACGGATTTCAAGACTTAATTCGCAATGATTTATAATTTTATAAAAACTAGCAAAGAGGGATATGTCTTCTCGTTAACTTTAGATAGGGAGGCTAAGCGGAATGCTTTTACGCCCACAATGGTAAATGAGATTGCCCACGCTTTAAGTATTGCGCAAGAAGACGAGTTTATTAAATTAGTCGTTATTCGAGCAAATGGTCCCGTATTCTGTGCAGGGATGGACCTAAAAACCTATCAAAACCCGAGTCTTGACAAGTTAAATCCACAGCTAGCAAATAAAGAGATTTCGCTTGGTGAAATATTTGATAAGTTTAATAAACCTAGCATCGCGGTTGTTGAGGGGGATGTAATCGCTGGCGGTTTCTTATTCCTTTTGGGCGTTACCTATGTTTTTGCTAAAGAGAATCTGAATTTTAAGTTACCAGAAGTTGATTTAGGGATCTTTCCATTTCAGGTATTATCGGGACTATTACGCGTTATGCCTGAGAAGAAAGCACTTCAAGTTTGTTTGAATGCGGAAGCTTTTTCTACTGCTGAAGCGAAAGAATTAGGAATTGTTGACGAGTATTTATCCGAAGAGCGTTTACATAAGCTGATCGATTCTTTTGCAGTTAAGCGTACTTATGCTTTACAAGCGGGTTTCGAGGCAGTAAAAGCTATCCGTTTAATGGAAGTAAGTGATCAATATAATTATCTTTTAAACAGCCTGAATAAACTTAGGGATAAAGATGAAGTGAAAATGCAGATAGGAAAGCAGTTTAAAAAAGATTAAGATACTTTCTTGTTGATGAAGAAATTATTATAACCTAATCCGACTTCGATGTCCAATAGTTTTTGTTGTAACATTTCAAGCACTGCTAAGAAGTTATAAACGAACTGCACCTTATTTTCTGAGTTTTTAGCTATTGCAGAAAAATCTAATGTATTATTGAGTTCTATTAGTTCAGCGATCGCTTTTTTCTGTTGTTCTATCGTATATGGATATTTAACTACAGTATGTTTTACTTCACGGATTCGATGGGTGTAGTTATACATCATCCGTTCGTATACCATCATTAGTCGGTAGAGTGTGAATGATGAGAGCTCCTCTTCCGTATTTCGGATAGACTTTGAAGCAATCTTGAGGTCATGTGCTATATTTCCACGCTCGAAATGCATGGAACGATTTTCTTCTAATACTTTGAATTCTTCAGACACTTCCTTGAACTGCTTGTATAGCACGAGTTTTTGAACTAGTTCTTTCTTTAAGTCAATTTCATTCTCATTTTCATCAAGTTCAGGACGAGGTAACAACATCTTAGCCTTGATGCGCATCAATGTGGATGCTACAAAAATAAACTCACTCGCTAATTCAATATTCAGTGCTTGCATATGTTGTATGTAAGCAAGAAAATCATCGGTAATTTTAGAAATAGGGATATCGTGAATATTCAACTCATCTCTTTCAATAAAGAAAAGTAATAAGTCGAATGGCCCCTCGAATTGGGCTAACTTAATTTCGTAGTTCGTTGCCTCCATAGAATAATCAAAAATAAGCATTTCATTCTTAATCTAATTGATTTTTGAGGATTTGGAGAAACAATAACCGCGATAAAATTGTATATATATACCACAGTTAGAAGAATAAATTGTTACTTTGTATCTTATTTTGAAATTTTTCAAGTTATGCAGGTAGAAGCAGGAGAGCTATTAAAGAAAATACAATATCCAGCAGATTTAAGAAATTTAAAGGAAGCTGATCTTGAGCAAGTTTGCAAAGAACTTAGACAATATATTATTGATATTGTATCCGTTAATGGCGGACATTTTGCGGCAAGTTTAGGTGTTGTTGAATTAACGGTGGCTTTACACTATGCTTTAAATACTCCATATGATCAGATATTATTCGATGTTGGACATCAAGCGTATGGTCATAAGATTCTGACAGGACGTAGAGAAAATTTCCATACTAACCGAATTCTTGGCGGGCTGTCCGGCTTTCCAAAGCGCTCAGAAAGTGAATATGATGCTTTTGGTGTGGGTCACTCCTCAACGTCAATTTCTGCTGCATTAGGTATGGCTGTAGCATCCGAGTATAAGGGAGAGACTGATCGTCAACATGTGGCGATTATTGGTGATGGCGCTTTGACTGGCGGTATGGCATTTGAAGCTTTAAACCATGCAGGTATAGAAAAATCAAATCTCTTAGTTATCTTAAATGATAACTGCATGTCCATAGATCCGAATGTGGGAGCTATGAAAGAATATTTAACGAGTATTACGACATCGAAGAGCTACAATAAGTTTCGTGATGATTTGGTCTCTGTATTATCAAAGATTTCTAAGAATGGCCCAAATGCATACGGATGGGCAAAGAAACTGGAACAAAGTATTAAGGGTACCTTGTTAAAAAATTCCAATCTATTTGAGTCTTTAAATTTCCGTTATTTCGGGCCAGTTGACGGTCATGACGTGAATAAATTAGTTAAAACGATTGAAGATCTTAAACATATTAATGGTCCGAAATTGTTGCATGTCGTTACAGTGAAAGGAAAAGGTTATGCCTTAGCGGAGAAAGATCAAACTAAATGGCATGCTCCTGGTCTTTTTGATAAGATTACAGGAGAAATAAAAAAGAGTATTCCTGATAAACCTCAGCCACCTAAATATCAAGATGTTTTTGGACATACGCTCGTTGAACTAGCGGAGTCAAATGATAAGATAATGGGGATTACCCCTGCAATGCCGAGTGGTTCATCCATGAATATAATGATGAAAGCGATGCCAAATAGAGCATTTGATGTCGGTATTGCTGAACAACACGCTGTTACTTTCAGCGCGGGCTTAGCGGCACAAGGATTGGTACCATTCTGTAATATCTATTCCTCCTTTATGCAGCGTGCTTATGATCAAGTCATCCATGATGTTGCGCTACAGAATCTAAACGTAGTTTTTTGCTTAGATAGAGCTGGGTTGGTAGGGGCTGACGGTCCAACGCACCATGGTGCATATGATATCGCTTTTATGCGTTGTGTGCCTAATTTGGTGGTCTCGTCCCCTATGAATGAGGAAGAACTTCGTAATTTAATGTATACAGCACAGCTTCCTGACAAGGGGCCGTTTGTTATCAGATATCCTAGAGGAAATGGCGTCATGCCTGATTGGAAGCATCCTTTTAAAGAATTAACAATCGGTAAAGGTAGAAAGGTTTGTGATGGAGAGGAGATCGCTATTCTTACTTTTGGACATATTGGTAATGAAGCAAGCAAAGCAATTCAAAAACTTTCAGAAGACGGTATTCATCCAGCACATTACGATTTAAGGTTCGCGAAACCTCTAGACACAGATTTACTACATGAGGTGTTTAACAAATATAGAAAGGTGATTACTGTAGAAGATGGTTGTCTTCCTGGAGGAATTGGATCTGCCGTCCTAGAATTTTTGTCCGAGCATCAATATGACGCCGATGTTACAAGATT
>JBEBRI010000092.1:0-15730 GCA_040394915.1 Sphingobacterium sp. | reverse complement strand
CATACCAAACTTGCAAGTTACCAGAGGTGATCACGACGGTATCTTTCCCTTCGCTAACTCCAGTGACTAAGCCAGAACTAGAGAATGTGGAAATATCGGTATGCTTGTTTTTATAGGTCGCATCGGTCACTGTTCTATTTCCCGGTGTAATAGCTAAATTTAATTGTAGTGGTGTTCCTATCTTCACGGGAATCTGCATGTTGCCGCCTGAATTGACAGCTTCTCGAACTGTTAAGTTCTCTCCAAAGTCTGCGTCATTCTTTTTGCATGAATATGTTAGCGATATTCCAAAGCCAGCTAGAATGATTAAACGTCTTATATTTTTTGTCTTCATGATTTTTCTATTAATTGATAGTTTTCTTACTCGCCTAACCATCCTGGATTTTGTTTTAACTGAGTACCATCCAATGATAATTCGAATAAAGGAAGTGGCCAATAATACCGGTAATCTGACCACAGTGCTTTTCCTTGAACAATATTTGGACTTCTCGGATAGGCAATAATAAAGCCTTCACCATCAACAAAAACGTCTTTGTCCAATTGTTCCTTCAATGCGATAATTGGCTTTTGTAGATGAGTGCCGTCATACAGTTTTTGCTTTTCACTATTAAATTTCATGCCGCGATAAGGTATGGTCAAAAACTTACCGGCTTTCCAGCGCATTAAGTCTTCATAACGACGATCTTCTAACACCATTTCGACTCTTCGTTCCCGTCTAATCTCTCTGAGAATAGGACTTACTTCATAATCTAGCAACTGTGCGTTTATGCCGTCTAAACGGGGGTCTGGAGCGATGTTAGCGAGTTGTAAGCGACTATTTGGATAAGTAGCAAAATCAAACCCTGCACGCTCTCTCAAGGCATTTATCGTACGGTCAAGATCTGCTTGGGTTAAGGTGCCTAAAATTGCTTTTGCTTCAGCAAGCATTAACAAGACTTCGCCATAGCGGAACTCAATGGCTGTTTGTTGTCCGCTCGTCGTTGCGTCATGTTCTTTTTTATCGCCCATCCAGTGTTTAATGGCTAAATAACCCGTAATAGAGGATCCTGCCCCTACATTGTAGGATAACCGAGGATACGTTATACCATTCTCCGTGATGCTCGTTAAATCGTTGTTAACGTTGTAGATAGAGCGATTCTCTCCAGGATAATTAATCGTTTGTTTTAAACGAGGATCCCTGTTTTCCATTTCGGTCCACAGACCATCATAGCCTTTGAATAACGGATTAGCAGTGTAGTTTCCTTCGGAGCCTGACAAATAGATTGGGCGTCCATCGATACATAAGTATTCGTCAACTAAGCTACGTGTCGCCCCACCTGCTGGGCGGTCACCATTGATACTATTGTTCTGCTGCCAATAACGTTGCGTCGTGTGCCCAAGCTTAACACCATCGTATACTCGCGCGAGGATAGCTTCTTTGTTTTGATCTGCCTCGGGATTATTTTTGAATGTAAATAATTTCCAATAAGGATTGCTGCCTGTTTTATAAAGTTCATATTTACCTGAGCTAATGATTTTTTCACAAGCGTCAACACAGGCTTCTAAGAAAGGAGTAGCCGTGCTTTTTAATTGTAGTTCGTTATGGTATGTTCTGAAAGAGCCCTCAAATAATGCGATCCTTGCTTTTAAGAATAAAGCCATGTTTTGATTAATGCGACCGTCAGCGCGTCCAGTTACCCCTTCTAGTTTAGCTATCGATTGATTGATGGTACTCATTAACGAATCTGCAACTAATGTTCTTTTATCTCGAGCTTTGTATAAGTCCTCGCTTTCAGTATTCAAAGTGGAATTATACCAAGGAACATCACCAAAAATCATAAGCTTCCTGTAGTAATCCCAAGATTTAAAAAATAGCGCTTCACCAACATACTTGTCTAGCTTTTTGGAATCGTTGTTTACCGAAGGTAAGGCGTTTTTATAGTTCTCTAGGAAGTAGTGAATTGATCTTAAATCTTCCCAAACCCAACCAACGTCAGTTCCGCTTGTTGGCGTGGTATAAGTCTGGTCTAAGATTGCATCAATATTTCCATATTTTACCATATTATCCGTCATAAAATCGCCAGCGAGTAGATGACTTCCCCCTGTAATCGTTGGGTTTAGTCTCGAACCTGCCCAAGTGTCAAAATGACCTTTAATATAGCGACTATACAGATTGTTCAAATAAAGAGTGACCTCTGTTTCTGATTGCAAAGCGTTGCCTGAAGAAAGCTCCGTTTCTGGGCTTAGATTCAAGAAATCTTTTTTGCAAGATGGAAGCAATGTGATTGCTATGATCCCCGATAATATATAGTTTAATGTTCTTTTCATGATGTTGATGATTAAAAGGTTATTTGAGCACCAAATGCCACTGAGCGTTTTTGTGGATAAGCGGAAGAAATTTGATCCACATCGAAAACATGAGGGATCTCCGAGATCTCAAATAGGTTAAAGCCAGATACGGTAAAACGAAGTCGATCAATTTTTAGCTTCTCGGTAATTGTGCTAGGAAGAGTATAGCCCAATACCGCTTGTTTTAATCTTAAATAGGAACCGTTTATTAAGTACTGATCGTTAACAGAAGGTGCCCCGCCATACATTGGGAATTCTGCATCTGTGCGTTCTGGAGTCCAAGATCTTTCTAACATCCATTTGGAGCCAGCACCGCCACCCCAATATGCTGAATTTCCTGTCCAAACGTCACGCTTCATGACACCTTGAATTAAGACGTCCAGATCAAAATTCTTGAATTGAACATTTCCCGTAATACCAAATTTATATCGCGGGGTTGAATTACCTATTACAATTCGGTCTCCTGAATTCCCAATTTTATTTAAACCTTTGTCAATCTTACCATCAGGAATGCCTTCAGGCCCTCCGATATCTTGATATCTTAGGAAGCCGGGATGTAAGGTGCCTTGATACGCACCAGGATAGATCCAGTTTCCATTTGCGGGGTTTTTTCCGTTGAAATCCGATTCTTGTAGAATTCCTCCACTCTTATATCCCCAGATTTCTCCGATTGTCTTTCCGCTGTACATTATCTCTGTTCCCGAGGCATTTTCAATGTTGAGGCTTGTGTTTCCTGCGAAATGCGTTACTTTGGTGAGATAGTCTGATAGATTGACCCCAACCCGATAACGAAGACCATTATCTAAGGTTTCCTTCCAAGCGATCGCTAATTCCATCCCTCTGGTTTCAAGCGTTCCAGAATTGACATAAGGCGGAGTAGCGCCCAAGGTGTTAGGATAGGCTGCGTCCCCATTGGTCAGGATATCTGTTGTTTTTCGTTTATAGTACTCAAAAGTAAGGTCTAATTTATTCTGCAAAAACGCCGCGTCTAAACCAATATTCCAAGTCGTTGCCTTTTCGAATGTCAAGTGCTGAGATACCAAGCCCGGAGGGTTAATATAAACTATTTGTTGTCCGTTTATCAAAAAGGAGGCTCGTCCGGAACCTAATGTTGCCTGATAAGGGTATGCAGAACCCGGCTGGTTACCTAATTTACCCCAGCTTCCTCGGAGTTTTAACTCGTTTACCGAGTTACGTAAGCCGTCCATAAAGGCTTCTTGGGAGATTCTCCAGCCTGCTGAAAACGAAGGGAAAGCGACGAAGCGTTCATCTTTCGTGAATTTTGCATTTCCATCATAGCGTAAATTACTTTCCAAGAAGTATTTCTCAGCGTAGTTATAGCTTACTCTACCAAATACTGCTCTACCGGCTAATGTTTCTGCATATCGAGTAGCCTCATTTAAAGTAGGATCCTCGACCGCATTAGGATTTTGGATATTCGGATTAATTAGTCTACGATAAGTGTTGGTGATTTGTTCATAAGTCGTTTTCTCTTGGTTGTAACCAAGAATGGCTGCGAAGTTATGTTTGTCGGCCCACGTATTATGGTAGTCCGCATAGATATTCACCATATAATTATTCCGGTCGTTGTTGTCGAGATATGCACGGTTCTCTTGAGCCTCAGTCTGGTTTGTTGATAAGCCGCTCCACGATTCTAAGACTTGTGCCATCTTCGGACTGTATCGATTTAAGCTATAGCTCTGCGGCTGATAGGCCAAATCTGCCTTAACTTTCAGTCGGCTCGGAATGATGATAAATTCTGGTGAGGCTAGCAAGGAGATGCGTCGATTTACCGATCTATTTCTCGCGCCATAGCTGATCCAAGAAAGAATATTGTCGGTATAAGCATTCGGAATGGGATCATTTGGTCCTGTAATTAGCGGCATATTGATGTTACGGTTAGTTTCAATCAACATGGACTCCCAGAGGTTCCCTTTTCCACCTACCAAGTAGGGCGTTTCGTAGTGCGTCTGATCGAAACTTACTTTTCCAAATAAGTTGAACCAACTCGTGATCTTTGCGTTAACATTGATGAGCGCATTATAGCGTTTGAATTCGTCGGTATTTATCTTATACATACCGGATTGGTTTTGTAAGCCGGTAGATATGTAGTAATTTACGGCCTCACCTCCACCGCTAAAGTTTAAGGTATGCTTTTGCATTGGTGTCCATTTCTTAACGGCGGTTTCGAAAGGATTGATGTTTCCGACCCAAATAACCTTCCCGGACTCTTCATACCATGCATTTTCAGGTATCGGATTGTCTAGATACTTTTGGATCATTGCCAACTTATTTTCCTCTGAACTACTAACAGATCCATTCGTCCATATCGTTCTATCCATTGATGCACGTTGGATTTCATAGGAGTTTAAAACATCAGGTAGAGCAGCAGGCGTGTCAAAATTGGCGTCGAAATTATAGGATATGCGACCTTTTTGGTTGAATTCACCCGTTTTTGTGCGAACTAATATGACGCCGTAGGCAGCTTTTGTACCGTAGATAGCACCGGCAGAAGCATCTTTGATGAAGGACATGTCTTGGATGTCGTTCGGATTTAATTGATTTAACGCTGCTGTTGTGTTTTCAACGCCATCGATTATCACTAAAGGATCGCCATTTACAGTTTCAAACTCTCTTTTATTTTGATTATAGGCCATTGATGTACCTCCACGGAGGTTAAAACCCGGTGTTGTGTTCGGAGACCCGTTTCCAAAGCTTATGTTTAAGTTAGGAACCAAACCCTGCAATGCTTGTCCGATATTGGCCACAGGTCGGTTTTCAAAAGCCTCCTTGCCGACATGTGATATCGCTCCTGTTAGATTTACTTTCTTTTGTGTTCCAAATCCAACGACGACAACTTCTTCGATTTGGTCTTCCTCGGCTTGTAATGTAATGGTTGAAGCTTGGCTAACGGGGATTTCCATTTGTTGAAATCCGATGGAACTGACGATTAAGGTTGAACGAGTTGATGATACTTGAATAGCAAAGGTACCATCCTGCCCACTTTGAGTCGTCTGCTCGCTGTTTTTTTCTCGGATCGTGGCGCCGGCAATTGGCTTGCCCTGTTCGTCAACAATTTTCCCCGAAATCTTTTGTTGAGAATGATTGAAATAGGGATCATCTAATGACATTAGCGATTCCGTGTTGGGACTATGACCGATATGATTCATTTCGGCATAAGATGGCGGTGAATTCAAAAATGCTAAACTACAGCATAGAGGAATCCACCGCTTCTTGGAATTAGTAAAGAAAATTCGCATTACTTTTCGTTTAAATAATTGTAAGAAATTTACCTCTTGGTTATCGATACGAATGTGACGAAAAAAGAATAATGTTGAAGGAGAAATTGACGTGCAATCGTTTGAGTAATCTACGAAAACGATGTAAACTTGTCAACTGTAAAGAATTTTGTAAAAACTAGAAGTTTAAATTAATAACTCAAATAATTCGAAATAACAAGCGTTTTTGTTGATTTACGAGCGGCGCAAAATGAGTTTGCTATTGTTTGAGTGTTCTGTATATCAGGTTTTTATATTTTTTTTATTCGGATGACTGTATAATTACAAGGGGTCTCTTTCGCTAAAAAGAGACCCCTTGTTAAAATCGTTTAATAGGATGGTAATTTACTTTACAATTAAATTCCAGCCGTGCGTGTCTTCGCTTTTTCCATAACGCAGATCGTTCAGATATGTTAGCACCTTTAGCGAGAATTCTCTACCTTCTACTGGAGGTAGTGTATAGTCTTGACCTTCGAAACCGATTCGATCGATATGGGTAATGGTTGCCGCAGTTCCGGCAGCAAAAGCTTCGGTAACGGTTCCAGCTTTAATGCCTTCGATTAATTCTTGAACGGAAACTTTACGTTGCTCCGCTTTATATCCCCATTCGCTGGCAAGTTCCATAATTGTGCGACGTGTAACACCATGAAGAATCGTGTCGCCATGTGGTGTAATGATGGTATCACCAATACGGAAAATTAAGTTAGCTGTACCTGCTTCTTCGATATATTTATGCTCATTCGCATCTGTCCACATAATTTGATCATAACCTTCGTTATTCGCTAATTGTGTCGGATACAATGATAACGCATAGTTACCTGCATTTTTCGAGAATCCAACACCACCTTCAGCAGCACGCGTATAATGCGTCTCAACTTTTAAGCTGATTGGTTTGCTGTAGTAAGCCCCAACAGGGCAAGTGATAATGATAAATTTATATGACACCGAAGGGTGCACACCCAATGCCGCTTCGGTAGCAAACATAAACGGACGAATATATAGGGCCGTTCCTTCGAGGGATGGAATCCAGTCTCGGTCTACATCCAATAATTTCTTTAGGCCATCCATGAAAATCGCTTCAGGAACTTCAGGCATCTGTAGACGAGCTGCCGACTTATTGAAACGCTCCCAGTTTTTGTCTGGACGAAAAATGCTCACTGTTCCGTCAGCAAATTTGTAACCTTTAATTCCTTCAAAGATTGCTTGTCCATAATGAAGAGCAGACATCGATGGGCTCAAAGTCAAATCACCATAAGGGACGATAGCAACGTCTGTCCATTGCCCTTTTTCATAATTTGCGACCAGCATGTGGTCTGACATGATTTGTCCAAATTTTAAATTGTTAAAATCTACTTGCGAGAGTCTTGATTGTTTTGTGGGCTCTACGCGAATTGAGATTTGTTCTGTCGCGCTCATATCAATTGATTGTTTTTATGCGTGCAAGTTAACAAAAAAATAAAACCTAAGCTTTAATTGCCGCTAAAAATTATTAGCTCTTTAAGTTCTGTAGGATTGCAGAGCGGTTGATAGCTACGTGTTTAAACACAGATGTTCCACGAAGGTCTTTCTGCAGTAAGTTTATGTATGTTTTCCTAGGCATTACTGTCTACTGTTTGCTATACAAACAATTCGCGGGTATAGACGCAAAGTGGCTCGGGCGCACTTTCGGCCCCTCGGTACCATTATTGCATATTGGCTATTGCATTTGTGGCAAGTTATCTACAGAATGTAAATTAAAATAGGAGCGCACCTTGTAGCTTTTGTATCGGATGGGTTTGACGGTATTGAAACCGTTTTCATTCGAAAAATAAATAGTCATTTATGCTACGCTCTACAATGCAGCCCACTATTTTAAGTCAACCCAATTAATAAATATGGAAAGAAAAATAGTAAATATCGGTACTACAGGAACTAAAGAAGTTGGAGTATTTAGGTTCATTCTCGGATTTCTAGTATTTTTATATAAAACGGCTATTCGACCATAACATTTGCGTTCCGTCAGGAATGGTCTCCCCATTAAGATTCTTTTTTAAGCATCGTCACTTCCAATTTGTCATGTGCAAATTTGTGCCATGACCTGTATTTCAGAATTATACTTCTAGTCAACATCCTCGTTTATTTGTGCAATAGCCCAAATGATCTCCATAGCGCGTAAATTTTCGTGATCCGAATGGTCCTGCTATGGGGAAATTCCCTTTCACTTCCCTTTCACTTCCCATTCACATCCCATTCAATTCCCTTTCAAAGTCGCATCCAGAAGGTTCAGTATTGGTTATGAAAGAACGTTGTATAGGACATGTACATTTGCAAGGACATAGCAAGGCGCATCATAAGATTTTGATGATGTTCGCTAAAGGAAAAAGGCACTTTCCCTAAGGGCTTTCGACTAAGAAATGATTTTTAATATAGACTCTAAGTATTCTCGATTGTTAGCTAAGCGGGGTACCTTATTTTGACCACCTAACTTGCCTCGAGACTTCATCCATTGGTAGAACGTATCTGTTGGTGCATTATGAATAATAGGAGCCGATAAAGCCATATTCTTAAACCGCTTTGCATCGTAATCCGAATTGATTTCTCTTAAGGTTTGATCGAGCACTTCGCAAAAACGCGTAAAGTCTTGTGGTTGTTTATCAAATTCAATAATCCATTCATGCGCGCCCGCACCCTTTTCTTTAAAATAAACCGGACCGGCGGTATAATCTTTAATACGCGCTTCGGTAGCTAGGCAGGCTGCTTCTAAGGCGTGATCGGCATTGTCAACAATAACTTCCTCACCGAAGGTATTAATGTATTGTTTGGTACGACCAGAAATCTGGAAACGATAGGGTGCTAATGAGGTGAACTTAATCGTATCTCCAATTTTATAGCGCCACAATCCCGCATTGGTTGTAATGATTAATGCATAGTTTTTACCAACCTCGACTTCATGAAGAGCTAGTGTTTTCGGATGCTCGTCATTTAAATTCTCCATGGGAAGGAACTCATAGTAAATTCCATAATCGAGCATGAGTAATAAATCATCGGAATCCGAACGATCCTGTAATCCGAAATATCCTTCCGACGCATTGTAGTTCTCTAAGTAATACATGTTGTCGGTAGGGATCAGTTTCTTGAATTGCTCCCGATAAGGTTTAAAGCTAACGCCTCCGTGTCCGTAAAACTCTAGGTTCGGCCAGACTTCTAAAAGATTTTCTTTTCCTGTTATTTCCAATATTCTATTGGCCATAACCATATTCCAGGTGGGTACTCCTGCCAGGCTAGTCACATTCTCCTTCAGGGTAATTTGACAAATCTGTTCAATCTTTTCTTCGAAATTTGGATTCAGCGTCACTTCCAAATTGGGCGTTCTTTTGAACTCTGCCCAGAATGGAAGGTTTCGAATTAAGATCGACGATAAATCACCGTAATAGGAATCCGGACTAAAATTATTTATTTGCGAGGAACCCCCAATGACTACAGATTTTCCGGTAAAGATTTTTGTTTCAGGTTTATTATGACAATAGATGGAGAGCATGTCTTTTCCTCCTTGAAAATGACACTCCTCCAACGCCTCTATACTAACGGGAATAAATTTGCTACGATCGGCCGTCGTGCCGGAAGACTTCGCGAACCATTTGATATCAGAGGGCCAAAGGATATTCTGTTCCCCTTTAATCATACGGTCGATATAAGCCTTTAGACTGTCATAATCTTGAATTGGCACACGTTGTTTATAATGTTCGGGCGTCAATATGCTGTTGTAGTCATATTTTTTCCCCCATTCGGTCGCTTCTGCTGCCGATATTAAGCTTTGGAACCACTCTTCTTGTACGTCATGCGGATACTTCATGAAAAGCTCGATTTGATGAATCCGCTTTTTCATAATCCATGTAAAGAGAGAATTGAGTAAGGCCATAGGGTATGTTAAAACCTAAATTTAAAACTTTTTGCGACGTAATTCAAAATGCCTACCTAGATAAAACTTACGCGCCAGTTCATTGTTCGCAATTTCCTCGGGCGTACCGGTCAGCATAATTTTTCCTTCTGTTAATAGATAGGCTCGATCCGTAATTGATAATGTTTCTTGTACGTTGTGATCAGTGATTAGAATACCAATATTACGGGTTTTAAGTTTTGCAACGATGGTTTGAATCTCTTCCACGGCAATGGGGTCGACACCGGCAAAAGGTTCATCGAGTAGAATAAAATGCGGATTGGCAGCAAGCGCACGAGCGATTTCTGTACGTCTTCGTTCTCCCCCAGATAAGAGGTCGCCACGGTTTTTCCGAACACGGTGTAAGCTAAATTCCGTAAGGAGCTCTTCCAGTTTTTCTTTTCGCTCGGCTTTATTAGGGTAGTGAATCTCCAAAACCGATAGGATATTATTTTCTACCGATAACTTTCTGAAGACCGAGGCTTCCTGAGCTAGGTATCCTATACCTCGTTGTGCTCGTTTATACATGGGATCGGCTGTTATTTCCAAATCATCCAGATAGACATGACCTTCATTGGGTTTAATCAGTCCTACAATCATGTAGAATGAAGTAGTCTTACCAGCACCGTTGGGTCCTAATAATCCGACAATTTCCCCTTGTTCCACATGAAATGATACGTCATTAACAACCGTGCGTTGTTTGTATTTCTTGATGAGATGTTCTGCTTTAAGAATCATGGGCTTAACCTTTCCTTGCAAAGATATTTTTTAAAATCGAATAGCTTTTATATTTAGCTGCAAATTCTTTTTGCCACGCCAATTATTTTCCTCGATACTATAGCAGATATCGAATGATTTTCCTGAGTTTATAGCGTCCACATGCTCCCCTAATCCGAATCCTATGCATTCAAATGGGGCTGAATCTTCGTGTTTAACCGTAAGCTTCAAATGCGTGCTGCCAACAATATAAGCTGGAGCAGCAGCTGTTACATACCTCGTCATAAAGATAGGGGCCTCATTTTGAGGTCCAAACGGTTCAAATTGTTTTAGTATGCGATAGAATTTACTGTCGATATCACTCAGCTTGATGTCTTTTTCAATCAAGACTTCTTGCTGTAGCATTTCCGGCTTAATAGAACGACTCACTACTTCCTCGAAGCGCTCTTGGAATAAAACCACGTTGCTCTGCTGCATAGTCAGCCCTGCCGCATATTTGTGGCCTCCATACTGATCTAACAAATCGCTGCATTCACTCAAGGCTTCATATAAATCAAACCCTAAGACCGAACGTGCTGAGCCAGCAATATGTCCATTGGTTTCCGTTAGTATAATGGTTGGACGGTAATAACGCTCGGTTAAACGCGACGCCACAATTCCTATAACTCCCTTGTGCCAGTCCGATTTGTAAAGAACAGTTGTTTTCTTTGTTTTCTGTTTATCGTCATTATCTAAAAGTGACAATGCCTCTTCGGTAATTCGCAAATCAAAGTCTTTGCGGACATTGTTTTGATCGTCAATATTGACTGAGAATTCTTTTGCTTCCGACAAGGATTTGGCAATCAGCAATTGTACGGCATCTTTTGCATGGTCAATTCGTCCTGCAGCGTTTATTCTCGGTCCAATTTGAAAAACAATGTCATTTACGGTGAATTGTCCGGTTTTATGAGAGGACAAATTGATTAAGGCTTGTAACCCACAACCTGCATTATTATTTAGCTTAATCAACCCGAAATGAGCAAGGATACGATTTTCGCCCGTTATGGGAACAATATCCGATGCGATGCTTACAGCTACCAAATCTAAATATTGGTAGGCAAGCTCCATGTCCATAGCATTCTGTAAAATGAAGGCTTGTATGATCTTAAAACCTATCCCACATCCGGATAATTCTTTGTAAGGATAAAGACAGTCGGCACGTTTGGGATCGAGAACAGCAACGGCCTCTGGGAGTTCATCGCCAGGTAAGTGGTGATCGCCAATAATAAAGTCTATGTTCTTGGAATTGGCGTATGCAATCTTATCATTGGCTTTAATGCCACAATCTAAGGCAATAATTAACGAGAATCCATTGTCATGGGCGTAGTCGATGCCTGCTGTGGAGATGCCATACCCCTCTTTATAGCGGTCGGGAATATAATATTCAATTCGAGAATGGAAATTGCGAAAAAAACTATAAACGACAGACACGGCGGTGGTACCATCTACGTCGTAATCGCCATAGATCAATATTTTTTCATTATTGCCAATTGCTCTTTCAATACGGGCAATGGCTAGGTCCATTCCCTTCATTAAAAAAGGGTCGTGTAGATAGTTTAATGAAGGTCTGAAAAAGATGCGTGCCTGCTCGAATGTTTGGACATCGCGGTTTAACAACAATTCTGCAATAATACTACTGACACCCAACTCATCCCTCAGCTTATTAATCTTATCGACATCTTTTTTTGGTTTCAGCACCCACCTTTTTTGCATATCTTTGCGTTAAATTTTAACGTGTAAATATACATTTTATAGTGTTACCTACCTAATAGGAGGAAGGCTATATATAGACACACTTACTTAACTCGCAAGTAAACAAATAAATAGATATGGTTAAAGCATATTCCCTTTATGAGGGCTCATATTCTGTTGATAAATCCAAGAAATTCATTCCGTTTGATCCAAAGAAAGATGATCCGAAGGATCGTCCAGGGTCTTTATTTGTTCATGTCCATCCTTTTTTGTTGGAGACCAAAGCAGGCTTAGTTTTGTTGGATACAGGCCTAGGACGTCGTACAGATGACGATGAGTTGGTTATCCATGCAAATATCAGGAAATTGGGATTTGATGTAGACGATGTTCGCTATGTCCTGATGTCGCATTTGCATAAAGATCATGCAAATGGCATGGTCGACTTTAAGGATGGGTCAAAGCGTGTGGCATTCCCCAATGCCGAGTATATTATTCAAGAGCAAGAGTGGGAGGCCGCATTTAGTACCGAATCGCCGTCTTATCGTACCGACGTTTTTGAGGTGCTGCAGCGAAGTGGTAATCTGGTCTTTGTTCATGGCGATGGTCAATTAAACGAGGAGATTCGTTATGAGCTCTCCGGCGGACACTCTGAGTTTCATCAGGTTTTTCATATTCAAACAGATGAAGAGCATTTCTTCTTCGGAGGGGACGAATTACCGGAGCCTGAAGAAATCTTTCGAAACTTCATTGCTAAGTATGATTATGATGGTCGCCGGGCGAAGAAATTGCGTGAAGAATATTGGGCTGCCGGTGCTCCGGAAGGTTGGGTATTCATGTTTTATCACTCAAAAAGTATCGCGATTGGAAGGCCTGAACAACGTGAGGATGGCACTTACAAGATCATCGATGCCACGAAGTAGCAGGATTATGCCTATATTTGGGTAAACCGAGTTTTAATATTCTTAAGTTTTATTTAATTTAAAAGTTAACATGTCGATAGTTAGAGAAAGTGATCTAATAGGCATTGGGAAAAAATATCAGATTGAAACCGAAGCTGGTGACAATATGGTAGTTGTTATTCATGACGATGGTCGTCGCGAACTCTATCGCCACGAAGATGAAGACAATGAAACCCACTGTGTCATGACTTTGTCGGATGAAGAGTCAAGACAGGTTGCCGGTATTTTAGGCGGCTTATCCTATAAACCAAAGGCCTTAGAAACCATTGAAGTTGCTTTAGACGATTTGCGTATTGAATGGTACAAGGTGGAGTCGTCGAACGACGGTGTCAATAAAAGTATTGGTGAGCTGGAAGTAAGACAACGTACAGGAGCATCAATTATCGCGGCTATTCGTGATGATGAAACGATTATCAATCCAGGTCCCGATTATGTAATTCAACCCGGTGCAACTCTAGTGATTGCAGGAAAGTTGAAAAATATCAAACTCTTAAAAGAAATCCTTCTATAATATTCGCCTATGCCTAATACAATTATTATTGAAATTGGAATTGCTGTTTTATTGGTAGCCTTGGTCGGCTTACTTGCTAATAGACTTCGTTTTTCAGTTATTCCCTTTTTTATCGTAATTGGCATGGTGTTAGGCAACGAATCCTACCCAGGCTTTGTTGCTGATGGATTGGCCAGCATTGGGAACGAAAGTTTAACCAATGTGGTTAACTCAATTTGGAAGTTCTTTACGTTTACTGAAAGCAAACCCTTTATTGATTTTATGGGACGTTTGGGCGTATTGTTCCTTTTGTTCTACTTGGGTTTAGAGTTTTCGGTGGGGCGTTTGATAAAATCCGGTAAATCCATTGTTGCTGGTGGCAGTTTCTATGTCGCGTTAAACTTTGTGTCGGGTTTATTGGTCGGCTGGATGATGGACTTGCCGTTTAAGGAAATGATGGTGCTTTGTGGTATTATGACGAGTTCTTCTACTGCAATTGTCGCCAAAGTATTAACCGATCTAAAGCGGACAGCCAACCCGGAAACGGAAGTTATCATGGGGATGATTATGTTTGACGACCTCTTTATCGCCATGCATATCTCCTTTTTATCAGGGCTGATATTAACGGGAAGTAGTTCTTTCTGGGCAGTTGCTGGAACTTCATTGCTTGCTTTAGGTTTTATTTTAACGTTCCTGATACTGGGTAGAAAATTAATTCCCTTTATTGACCGTCTTCTTCAGGAAAAGTCTTCCGAACTATTTATCCTTATTATTTTCAGCTTACTTTTTACTATTGCTGGTTTCTCAGAGACAATCCACGTTGCAGAGGCCATCGGCGCTCTGATGGCAGGATTAGTATTTGCAGATTCTAAATATCTGAAAAAGATAGAAGGTATGGTTTTGCCGTTCAAAGATTTCTTTGGTGCAATGTTCTTCTTTAGTTTCGGGCTTTCTATTGATATGTATTCGCTAGGTGGGGCCGTAGGATGGGCAGCGTTTGCCGCATTAATCACTATTATCGGAAATGTGGCGTCGGGTTATTTTGCGACAAAGTTTTCGAATCTGCAGCCGAAGAATGCTGTGGATATCGGTTTTACCTTATCGGCAAGAGGGGAGTTTTCAATTATCATGGCGAATATTGGTAAGGCAGGTCAGCTTTTGCCGGTCATCCAATCTTTTGTGGTAGTTTATGTGTTGATTTTATCCGTTGTTTCACCGCTTCTAACGAAAGAATCTAGAAATATATGGAATAAGTTGTCCGGACAAAAAGAAGCTCCTAAGAAGGCTAAGAAGAAGCTTAGCGACTTAGAAGCTACTATACAAGAACCCTAGCGGACTTGTGTCTTTCTTTTTATTTTGTTCGAGGTGAGATTTAATCCTCGTATCCGAATCTCTTCAGATAGTTTTTCTTGCTACGCCAGTCAGGTAAGACCTTGACAAACATTTCTAGAAAGACCTTCCCTCCAATGAATTCCTCAATGTCTTGACGTGCGTAAGTTCCAACCTTTTTAATCATTGCACCCGCTTTTCCAATGATGATATTCTTTTGAGAGTCGCGCTCTACAATGATTTCTGCAGCAATTCTTGTAATCTTCGGCTCTTCTTTGTAAGAAGTGATAATCACCTCTGTGCTGTATGGAATCTCTTTATCATACAATTTGAAGACTTTTTCACGAATAATTTCGGAGACGAAGAAACGAAGTGATTTATCTGTCAATTCATCTTTTTCATAATATGGCGCATGCTCCGGCAATTTTTCCTTAATGTAGGCCATGACAGATTCTACATTGTATCCCAATAGCGCCGAGATAGGGAAAATAACTTCCGGATTAATCTTCTCTTTCCAATACTCTATTTTCGCTTTGACTTCTTCTTCCGTGGATTTGTCAACCTTATTGATGACAACGGCTACTGGAGAACTCGTATTGCGTAATTTCTCCAACACATCGTTTTCATCATACTTTTCATTAATATCTGTAACAAATAAAAGAATATCAGCGTCGATGATAGATCCCATCACGAAATTCATCATGGATTCCTGTAGAGAATAGTTAGGTTTGATAACACCTGGAGTGTCAGAGAAGACGATCTGATGGTCTTCGTCGTTCACAATACCAATAATTCGGTGTCTTGTAGTTTGCGCCTTCGGCGTGATGATTGACATCTTTTCCCCCACTAACGCGTTCATTAGGGTAGATTTACCGGCGTTAGGTTTTCCTATGATACTTACGAATCCAGCTTTATGCGACATTATTTTCTTTTTTATTTGTTTTACAAAGAAACAAATAATATCTTTGTGCTCCAATTCGGA
>JBEBRI010000091.1:0-15834 GCA_040394915.1 Sphingobacterium sp. | reverse complement strand
GCCTTTACAGCAACAGCTATCCAACTCGGCAAGTTTACGTCTTGAGGGGGGCAATCAAAAATTTATCTATGGTATATCTGGAAATATGAGTCGCTTGAATGCGGTCATGAAAGGATCCAGGCGTGATCGCTCTGGCGCCCAACTGAATTTGGTATTTAAACCGTTTACTGGTTTGGAGATCTGGTCCGCAAGTAATTATGAATATCGAATCGGATATGAGTCGCCATTTGGTAATTTTCAAGATTACGCACTCATGAATCCCTATCAACGACTGGTGGATAGTAAAGGAGGACCGATTTCAAGCTATTCGGATGAAACTCTGGGGGTACTAAAATATAATCCTTTAAGTAATGCTTTGCTACCCCACAAAGATGAAACTAGAAGACAACTGTATTCCCAAAGCGTTTTTCTTTCCTATCAGATAAATGAGAGCCTATCTCTGCAGTCTAATATAAACTACGAGCGACAATGGGATGGCGCTGAGAAATTTATCTCGCCTTTAAACTCTCAATACGTGGTAAAAGATAACCGTAATAAAGGGTTGTATCGATATTCCAAGTCAAATGGAAACTATTTTACGGCAAACATCAATCTGGGGTATAATCGTCGTATCGCGGAACATTCTTTTCAGGTTAATCTCGTTTCAGAAGCGCGGTCTGTCGAGGCATTGGAGAGCGGGATGACGATGATCGGTCTGCATCAGGAGCAAGAGTTACCCAATGATTTACAATCTATCTACGCGATCAATACAACGCCGTTTAAATTAGCCAATAAGAATAGACTTGTCAGCGGCATCATTACGGGCGCATACGCATTTCAAAATGCCTATTTTATGGACTTTTCTTACCGGGTGGATGGATCTTCGAAATTCGGTGCTAACAATCCTTATGGTCAATTTTGGAGTTTAGGAACGGCATACAACTTGAAGAACAAGCTGCTCTCGAATATGGACGGCCTGACGGATATGGTTCTTTTTGTGAATACGGGGGTCGCAGGTACTGATGCATTTTTAAACAACATGACAACCTCGAGTTATCTTAATGCAGAACAACGACAGTATCTATTAGAAATTGGGTATCTCTATAATAATCAGGGCAATCCAAACTTGAAATGGCCAAAGATTAGTTCTACAAGTTTCGGAACACGGACGAGTTGGCTACAGGATCGAGTACGCCTGGCTTTCTTTTTATATTCCAAAAACACCAATCGGATGGTATCGTTGATTACCACCGCTCCCTCGATAGGTATTCCTGGAAATGGTTATTATGAGAATATCGGGAAGGTAAGAAATGTAGGATTTGAGTCGGAAATGTACCTGCGGTTTTATGAAAATCAAGATAAAACAATCTCTACCGAACTTTCTTTAACGGCAGTCAGGAATCGAGGAAAGTTATTAGAGCTTTCCGAGGAGCTAAAGAACATGAACATCAATAATCTGACTTTAGACCGTTTCGGCAACTACAATCAAACGGAATTGTATCAAGTTGGGGAGTCACTATTGAATCTAAAAGGTGTTCAATCGCTAGGCATTGATCCTGCCACGGGTAAAGAATATTTTATCTCTAAAACGAATAGTATAACCGATCAATGGAGAACAAATGATATTGTTGTCATCGGGAATAAAGAGGCGGAAGTATTTGGTACAATGCACTTGAGTATGAATTATAAAGCATTGTCCCTACAAGCATATCTGTACTATTCCATCGGCGGCCAAGTTTATAACTATACGAGTGCCAATCGAGTGGAGAATCAAGATCCCTGGTTGAATACTGATCTTCGAGCATTAGAAAGTCGATGGAAAGCACCTGGCGACCTGACAAAATTTAAAAACATTGGTGATGCCGACCCTAGCTATTTAAGTAGTCGATTTGTAGAAAACGAAAGCTATATCAGGCTGAGCTCTATTCTTCTCAACTATGATGTACCGCCGAGATTAATTGAAAGGTACCGATTAAAAGGACTTCGTTTGCAATTAGCGGCTAATGATTTGTTTTTCAGCAGTACGGTGAAAATGGAAAGAGGTTTAAATTATCCCATGAGTCGATCGTTCAATTTTGGTCTATTAACCCAATTCTAGATGAGAAAATGTAAAACATTGAAGTATGCCTTGTTAGTGCTTTTTTGCACATCGGTTTTCTCAATCCTGAGCTGTAGTAAGTGGATTGATGTAAACGCTCCAGAGCAATTGCCCCTAGATGAATCCCTGAAAAGCAAACAAGGATTTGTCAAGATTCTTACGGGCATATACGCGACTATGGGGGATGCAAGTTTATATGGGAGAGAATTAGAATTCGGGATGTTGGACGTATTAGCCGGATACTGGGAAATACCCAACAATCATGTATACCATAGCGATTACATTTATGCTTATAACAGCGAGCAAACAAAAAATAAAATATATCAGATATGGTCGGATCAATATATGCTCATTCGTCAATGCAATACTTTATTAGAGCACGTGGATCGAATTAAATCAGACCCCGACTATGAACTGTTAAAAGGCGAAATTCTCGCTTTAAGAGCTTTTTTTCATTTTGAGCTTTTTAGACTCTTTGGGCCCGTATTGTCGCAGCAAGGGATGGATAAAAAAACATTGCCTTACTATACCGATACCAAGATTCAAAAAACGCAACCGGTTTTAAATAGCGAATATTTATCGTTTATAGAGCGAGACCTGCTGCAAGCCATCGCATTGATGAGAGACGATCCTATTTTAACCAGCGCTGTACTTGAAGAGGAATTAGAACAATCCGATCCTTATAACTTTATCAGAGATCGCCGAAAGCAACATTTAAACATCTATGCGGCCAAGGCCTTACTTTGCCGAAAGTACAGTTGGCAAGGGGATGACTCAAAAGCATCTGCAATTGCAAAAGAACTTTTGGAATCCTTAAAAGACGGAAGGGTCGTGCGATTTGTCGATCGAAGAGATCAATATGGAAACCCTCCAGACAAAGATATACGTTTAAATATGGAGAGTTTATGGGGGCTGCAAATCAAAGAGATGAATGAAATGACCAGAGGCTATCTATATGATGTAACCGATCCTCAAATGAAATTGAAATTAGCCTACGATGCGGTGTTAAGCGGACTGTTTACCGGTGCATCTGGAAGTACAATAGACATCAGATATCGATGGTGGACACCTAACGAAAATTTCTACAAGCTAATGGACTTATCAAAGGAAAATTCATTCGGTTCTCCTAGTAAATATCAAATTGCGCAATTAATTAACCTGCCGGAGTTATATTTCATTTTATGCGAGGCATTAATACAGACAGATCCGAAACTCGCCTTGGAATACTTGAACGTCGTTCGAGAAAGCCGCAATCTGAGTCCAATAGAATGGTCGATTGATATGCCGGCTTCTGCCGTAAAAGAATTGCTTTTAGACGAAATACGACGGGAATATATGGGCGAAGGCGTTTTATTTTTACATTATAAAAAATGGTTTCATCCAATATACCGTGCGCAGGGTACCATGTCGCCTAGTATAGAGAAATTTGTTTGGCCAATTCCCGCAGAGGAGAATTTATAGATTATGATTAGAATAATTTGTTCGCTTTCGCTACTACTCATTTTCTGGTCTTGTAAAAAGCAGAAGCAACTTCCCTTGGAAGAAGATCTGACTTTTGTACACTTTAATGTGCCCCAAGTCAATGTAGGGAGCATAAGCAAACGCTTGGATTCTTTGGATTTTTCCTTTGTGCATGAAGCCGCAGCAATGAAAACAAAGGTTATTGCGATCCCCTTGTCGCTCGTTGGGCAAAAGCAATCTTTTAGTAGAGAGGTCAATGTGGCGGTTGATCCGTCTGGAACGGATATTAATCCAGATTGGATTGAAATTCAAAAATCTGTAATGGGGGCGAACCGTTTCGTTGATACACTCTACGTCAAGATTGCAAGAGTGCCATCGATGAAACAGAAAACCTACAGCTTGACATTAAGAATTTCGAATAACGAGTTTTTTAGCGTCGGGCAGATGGAGAAATCTAAAATCAAAATTCTTATATCCGATCAACTCCTAAAACCATATTGGTGGCAAAATTGGGTCGAGTTTTTTGGTGATTATTATCCAGAAGTATATCAGCAATGGATAAAGGTTTATACCATTGGACTGGACAATACAGTCCCAATGAATAGTGGTGATCAGCCCAATTTCGCTTGGAACAACATGCCTTCTTTTCCAATCCAAATTCAGTATCCGATTACCTTTTTTTACATCAGCGAGTTGAAGGAATATTTTGAAAGAAATGTTATTTATCCCAATAACGATACCTCCAAACCGCGTATAAAGCTTCCTTAATCCTATTGTTATGAAACGAAAGGCATTCCACCTAATAACGTCGATTTTTATCCTGTTGGTCACGATTAGTTCCTGTGCTAAGGACCCCGGAAACTATCAGTATGAGGAGATTAACCGATTAACCATTCAAAACGACAGGGGAGATGTTTTGGAGGGCTCTCGTATCGTTGTGGATAAAAACGAAAACATCCATATTGCACCGAAGGTTACCGGGTCACTGCTTGAAGTACAGGATAAAGATTTAAGCTTTTTGTGGATTTTGCAGCAAGATACCATGTCGACCGAGAAAGCCTTGCATGTCGCTTCTGGAACGCTATCCCCGGGTAAATACGTCGGAAAACTTGTTGTTTTGGACAAGCTGACGAGGCTTAACTACAGTGTTGCATTTGAAGTTTTGGTCTTGGCAAGCGTAGGTACAGGAAGCTACGTGTTGACAGCAAATGAACTAAACCAAACAAAGTTATTCATGTTTTCAAAAGATTCTAGTAAAGCAGCCATTTCAATTAATGGCTTCGATAAGGGTCTATTTGGGACAAACCCTGTTAATTTGGAAGTTTCCTATCAGGTACAGGCAGATAGCAGCTTCGATTATAAAAGGCTCTTAATCGTCACCGAACAAGGTGAATATCCAATGATTGCTTTAGACTTTAGTACCCTCGGAACCTCCTTTACAATTCCGAAGAATGGAACAATTCCCAATGATAAACTCCTAAAACCGACTTATTATCAAAGTGACCATACGTCTAGTCTAAACTTGGATAAGTTTGATGGAATCGTGTTAATCGGTGGCAAATGTTATAATTTTAAAAATGGCTTGTTTAGTGGAGACAGCTATTGGCAAGATCCATTGGATTATAATTTTGGAGACAATGATGTTATCTATACCGGATCAGCGCAGTTGAAAGGCTATTTTCTAAGCGGCTATGATCGTAAAAATGGACTTATCCGAGTATTTGATAACGGCATGACCGGTGGCGGGCTTTATTGGAATAACAGTGATAGTAAACAATATTATCCATACCTAACAGCAGGAAAAACCTGTATGGCGATCGCAACCATTGATGAGCATCAACCCACTTGGTTCTACTTACTGCGAGAGAATAATCTGGTTGGCCTTGTGGAGACGACCGCTCGGGGATTCTCTCCTGATCGACTGGAGATAGTTTACTTCAACCAATCGGAGATTTTAGCACAGGGTAAAGGATTCATTTTGAAAGATGACTATTGGTATTTCGCACATGAACGTACCATTTATAGATTCCCGAAAAGAGCATTGCTCTTCCAACCCTATATTACCTTGCCGGACGATGAATCCGGAAATATTGTTTCATTTAATTTCGCTGTAAATAATAAACCGGGCGTAAATAAAATTGGCATTGCCACCTACCAAGCTGAGGCAGTGCAACAAAATAAAGGCTCGTTTTATTTGTATGATTTCGAATCGCAAAATTTAGAAAGAAAAAGCCTGTTTGAAATGGATCGGGCTGTTGATATGAGAATATGTTATTGATACCGGACTGGTAGTAAAAGGGCAGCCGTAAAAGACCTCGCATCTAGATGAGGACGGTTCGGCCTGCAACTACTTACGAGTGCCCAGCGCGTATAAGGGTTTGGTAACTTACAAACGCAGGTTTCCTGTGCACCCAAAGACTAACAACAGGTTCGCCTAATCAAAAACATCAGTTTCCAATCCAAACGATGGTTGAATAAGAAGAACATTTTCTACTGGTTTTCCATGATTTTTTGAATCCTTAGGGTTTCACTGCCTTTTTATGCCGATATTTATCCATTATCCTAAACTGGCCATGTTGAAATACTACTACCTATTTGCCGTCTTTTTTTGTGCTTTCCAAACCCTCCTGGGACAGCATCTCATACCATTGGATGAAAAAAAGTATATTGACTCCTTAAATACCCAAATCAAATCTAGTCAAGTAGATTCTGCGAAGACTCGGTCATTTCTCCGTTTAGCCGAATTCTGGGCCGTATCGGATAGTATAAAAGCTGCGAATGCAATTAGCGAGGCAAAGCGTTTCAGCGGACGATTGAGTTTGCCTGAAGGGGAAATTGACTATTATTTGGCACTTGTAGAATTATATCAGGGGGAAAAAGCCAAAGCAAAAACGCTATTTGATCAAGCCAATAATCGGCTAGAAAAATCGAGCCCCTATTCAGAGGTTCGATTAAAGGCGATTTATCAGAAGGCTTATTTGGAAATTGAAGATAAGGGCTATCAAGAAATGGTTAAAGCGTTAACGGAATACTGTATTCCAATTAGCGAGAAAACAAACAATGTGGAAGCACTTGCCTACTATTATACACAAATGGGGTTGACTTTTATGTCGGTTGGTCAATTCGATAAAGCCCAACAATACCATGATAAGGCCTTAGTAGAACTGGAAAAACTGCCAGAAAAGAATACCGTTCATCTAATAACCTACTTAAACCTGGTCAGTAATTATTGCTATAAACCGGATAGTAAGTCGGCGCAAAAAGCATTGGAAAGTGCGGCTCAACTCATTAATCCTTATCCCTCCTCGCAACATTATCCTAACTTCTACTACCAAGAAGCCATGCTTCATACCACAAGACAGGACTTCCCAAAGGCAATTGCTAGTCTGGAGAAAGGTATAAGCATGGCAAGAGCGAAAAGTCAACAAAAGGTACTTCAGATGTTGTATTTCAGGAAGTATAACGTTTTTTTGATGCAGAAAGATTACCCAAAAGCCCGCTGGCAATTGGAGCAGATCCTCAAGGATAATATTCTTGTGAAAGAGCCAATCAATCGAAAAACAACCTTCACGCAATTGGCTTTAGTAAATCGAGCAATGGGCGACTATAAACAGGCCTTCGAATGGCTGACCAAGTCTAGCAATCTCAGCGATAGCTTACAACAACAAAAGCTAATTGAGAAGATGCATGAGTTGGAAGTGTTACATCAAACGGCTCAAAAAGAAAAAACAATTGATGAGCTCAAGGCTGAAAAGCAGGAGCATCAATTGGAAGCAAATAATCGAAACTTACGCATCTCTTTACTAGCGATTGCATTGGGTCTCAGTGTGGCTATCGGACTGTTGATTTATTCAACCTATAGAAAACAAAAGAAAATTAACGAGCAAGCGCAAGAAGCACATCATCAAGAGCGAATCCGCTTAGAGAAGGAGCGTCGGTTGGATGCGGCCGAAGCGATAATCAAAGGAGAAGAACAAGAGAGACAGCGCATCGCGCAGGATCTTCACGATAGTATGGGCGGGATGCTAGCAAATATACGAATGTCCATTTCCGACTCAGCCCATACCCCCACAAAAGATATCGTGGAAAAAATCGATAAATCAATTGTTGAAATGCGCCGGATTTCTAGGAATTTGATGCCCGAAACCTTAAAGAATTTAGGCTTGGATATTGCCTTGGAAGAACTTGCCGAATCAATGAGTAGACCGGACTTCCACATACAGTTTGAATCCTATAATTTGCAAGAGGGCATTCCATTCAAAATTCAACTTGCATTTTACCGAATAACGCAGGAAGCTTTAAGCAATGTGATTAAATATGCGCAGGCCAGTATGGTCATCATACAAGTTAGCCAAGATGAGGAGAAACTGGATCTGACGATTGAAGATGATGGGGTGGGTTTTGACCCCTCGGAAGTTTCCTATGGTCAGGGGATTGCGAATATGGAGAATAGAGCAAAATTAATTAATGCCAAGTTTGAACTGACTTCTGAAAAGGGAACCGGAACAACGATTAATGTAGAAGCATATGGATTTTAATAGATCGTCCATCGTTATCGTCGATGATCACCCTATGATATTAGAAGGGTTGAAGGCGCTCCTTATGAAACAGGATAGATTTCAAATTTTTTCTTTTACAAAAGGCGTTGCAGCCTTAGATTTTATTGCTGAAAACTCCGTTGACATCATTCTTCTAGATATCGTTCTGAACGATGGAAACGGCTTAGATTTTTGTAAGAAAATCAAGCAGAAATCCCCTCGTTCCATAGTTTTGGGAATTAGCAATCAGGCCGAGCGAAGTATAATCTTCAAATTTTTAGAAAACGGCGGCAACGGCTATATATTAAAGAACGCCGATCCCGAAGAAATTATTTCCTGCATCGACCTTGCCAAACAAGGCGAAGTAGCATTGAGTAGGGAAGTAAAACAGATTATGTTAAAACCGGCTACTCCGGTTATCGAGTTACCGCGATTAACCAAACGCGAACATCAGATATTGGTCGCCATAGCGGATGGACGAACCTCTACGCATATAGCCGAGAAACTGTTTATCTCGGTGATGACGGTCGAGACTCATCGAAGGAATCTCATGCAGAAATTTAAAGCTAAAAATATGATAGAGCTGGTGAAAATTGCTGCAGAGAATAAGCTCATCTAGGAGAACAGCTGTTGTGCGTTTTCCACTGAATTCGATTCGATTGGGAAAGTTATCATGTTTGATTTTATCACTTATATTCCTTTTATTAGCGAAAAATTTAGCTAAACCCCATGTCAATTCATTTCCTGAGCGATGAAAAGGAGCTGCTGAAGCGTCTGCAAGCAGGAGATGAAGAATCATTCGAACAAATTTTCAGATATTATTATGGCTTATTGTATCTGCATGCCTATAAAAAGATAGGTGATAGAGAATTAGCGAAGGATATTGTACAAGATCTTTTTGCAGCGATTTGGAAGAATAGGCAGATTTTGCATATTGAAACATCCTTGTCTAATTACCTCTATACAAGCGTGCGAAATCGCATTATCGATGTTTGGGCGAAAGAAAAAAATAGAGACAAATATCTAGCGAGCCTCATGCTCGAATCGACCATATCGAATGGCAACGTGGTCGAGCTATTGCAAGAGAAAATGCTCGCTGAGCAAATTGAAAGTACACTTAAACAATTGCCTCCACGTGTAAGGCAGATATTCGAAATGAGTAGGCGCCAATACCTAACCTATAAAGAAATTGCTCAGGAACTACAGTTATCCGAACATACTGTTCGCGGATATATCAAAGAAGCCTTGCGCGCACTTCGGCTTAGAATCGGAGCATCCCTCTGGATGTTATTTGTACTCTTTCTAAAATATTTTTAAAATTACCCCCCCCTCACGCTCGGTTAACCGTCTGAACTTTTGTAATTGGCAATCGAATGACAGACGAACAAAGGACGAAGATAAACCGAATTCTCGATCAATATAAAACTGGGACATGTACTGCGGAGGAGTTAGCTTGGCTTAACGATTTTTACCTTCGAGCCGAGCAGCATCTCGACTTGCCTTCGGATTTAGATCTTGTAACGGATTTAATGGATCTTCAAGATCGAATAGGAAGTCATAGTGATAAGCGAAATAATGGTAGATTGAGCTGGTGGAAGCTCACAAGCATCGCCGCGGCAGCGTTATTGTGTATCGCGTTAGGCTTATTTTTTTGGTTCAAGAATGATCCGAAAAGAATACAAGCAGAAAGTCTTCAAATCGCTAAGGAAATTCTGCCTGGTAAAAATAGAGCCCTGTTAATTCTCGACGGTGCTGAAAACATTGCAATAAATGGGGAGCATGATAGCCTTATTAGTCTAAATGGACGGTTACACTTTGGAGATGGGCAGATGATCGACACGAAGGATCGAATTCGCCAAATTACCTTAAAAACCCCAAATGCAGGACAATTTGAGACTATTCTTCCCGATGGCACAAGGGCATGGCTAAATGCAGCGTCTAGTATCTCCTATCCCACGGAGTTTTCGGACGTTCAGCGAGAAGTTCAGCTGACAGGCGAAGTATTCTTAACAGTTGCGAAGGATCAACAAAGACCCTTTATTGTAAAAACGTCAAAGCAGCAAATTCAAGTATTAGGAACTTCGTTTAATGTGCAAGCTTATGAGAATCAAAAATACCAATATACGACGCTCGAAGAAGGTAGTCTAAAAATTATTGGAAGCAGCGGTCAAGGTTCAAGAATATTAAAGCCCGGTCAGCAGGCTGTTGTTTCCGATCAACGTGTGATCAGCGTTCAAGAAGTTCCATTAGAAACCATCAGCTCGTGGAAAGATGGCGTGTATGTCGTTCAGGATTTAAGCCTAGCCGAATTTGGAGTTCAACTGGCACGCTGGTATGATATCGAAGTCGATATGGGGAAACACAAGGATCGGAAGCTTTCGGCAATGATTCCTAGAGATGTACCCTTAGCAACCGTGTTAGAAGCAATAACATTAAATACCCAAATCAATTTTAAAGTTAAGGAAAGGAGGCTAAGTACGGTAGATTAACCTAAAAAAACATTGATAGGTAAACAAGAACTGCTGAGGCGCTTGCAACACCTCCAGCAGTATGCCTGATCAATAATGAGATTTTCAACCTATTTTTTAACCCGACAATACAAGATAAGGAATATTAAGCGATGTGTTACTGCATTTCTTAACTTTCCTATTCCACCGTATTGTTCTATTATGAAAACTTAATGAACAATAAAAAACGACATGCTGTCCGCCGAGACAGACAACCTGTGAACGTATTTTTATTATACATGAAATTAACCTTTTTACTGTTCTTCGTTTCCATGTTTACTGCGATGGCCAATGGCTTTGGTCAAAAAGTAACTTTGCATCTTCAAAATGCAACAATGAAGAAAGCGCTCCTTGAACTAACCAAACAAAGTGGAGCAATGTTTATTTATGCTGATCATCGAATCGATGAAATTAAAAATATCAATCTTTCCGTTCGTGAAGTTGAATTGGAAAAGGCATTGACTATGCTTTTGGAACAAACACAATACACGTTTGAACGAAAAGGGAAATCCATCTCCTTGGCCAGCAAGAGAAAGGCTCCTGTTGAAAAAGTGACTGCTGCAATTCAACGTTTATTCAAGGGGAAAGTACTTGACGAAAATGGGGGAGTCATGCCGGGCGCAAGTGTTTCGGTTGTCAACACCGATCGAAAAGCAAAAAGTAATCAGGCAGGAGAATTTGAGATTTTAGCGGACATTGGGGATGTCCTTGAGATATCTTATCTCGGATATAAGCCATTAAAGTTCAAAGTATCTCAAATAAGTGAGCAAGTGAAAACATTTCATCTCTCCGCATTGGAAGCGGCAGTAGAAGAAATTACGGTGACCGGACTCTTCAATCGACCTACCGAGAACTTTACAGGAGCAGCGACTGCAGTTACGGGGCAGCAATTGAGAAATATCAATGCTTTAAACGTTTTTGACGCCTTGAAGGTGCTCGATCCAGCGGTTAGAGTGCCGGATAATTTAGAGTTCGGATCTGACCCGAATCGATTGCCAAATATTACACTACGTGGTACGAATAATTTTCCGGGGCAAGGAGATATATCGAGTTCCGACTTGTCGGGAGCCGACTTTATGGCCGCTTACCAATCCAATCCAAGTATGCCATTATTTATGTTAGATGGATTTGAGGTCAGCTTAACAAAAATATACGACTTAGATATCAATAGAATTGAGAAGATTACCATCTTAAAAGATGCGGTAGCAACTTCTGCCTATGGTTCGCGTGCCGCAAACGGTGTTATTGTGGTGGAGACTAAGCAACCGCAACCTGGGAAACTTACCTTAAATTACACTACCACCTTACAGCTAACAGCCCCAGACTTAACTTCCTATAACCTGTTAAATGCAAAGGATAAACTGGAGCTTGAGCGACAAGGCGGATTGTATTATTCCCCGCGACCGGAAAATCAACTGATATTAGATCAACGTTATTCCGCAAGAAGAGCAGAAGTTGAACGCGGAGTTGATACCTACTGGTTATCCCAACCTTTGCAAACAGGAGTAGGAAATAAACAATCTTTATTCCTAGAAGGTGGGGACGACTATGTCCGTTATGGCGCAAACTTCGGATATTTTAACAACAAAGGGGTTATGAAGGGCTCAGATAGAAATTCTTTTGAAGGGGGCATGTCTTTGTCCTACAGAAAGAATAATATCTTAATTCGAAACCAACTGAATGTGAGTAGCAATAAGTCCAATAATTCGCCCTACGGAAGTTTCGGCGATTACACGCGCTTAAATCCCTATTGGAGTCCTTTCGATGAAAATGGACAAACTAAAAAAATACTCGAAACAATTACCAACTTAGGTATTAATAGTAGCAGTTATATTGTGAACCCAATGTATAATGCATTGATTGGAACGTCGAGCTACGGCAAATACAGTGGGATTAACAACAACACTTTTTTGGAATGGCGTGCAATGCCTTCATTAAAGGTTACCGCGAAATTTGGTTTATCGACTCAGAAGGATGAAAGCAATAACTTCCTGCCGGCTGATCATACCGCATTCGCACAGATTTCTGACTATAACTCAAATGAATATTTTACCCGAGGATCGTATACAAAAAGTAATTCGGAGTTCTTTTCCTATGATGGTAGTCTAGTCGCTGACTATAATAAAGTATTTGGACGTCACCAGATTTTCTCAACCCTGGGCATGTCTCTTGCGGAGCAGCAAAGTAAATCGAATGGCATTGTCGTGCGAGGGTTTCCGAACAGTAGATTAGATGAAATTTTCTTCGGAAACGGCTATTTAGAAAACAGTCGCCCTCAGGGTAGCAACAATATTTCGAGAAGATTCTCCTCATTTGGAAACTTCAACTACACGTTTGATCGACGCTTGCTTTTTGATTTGGCAGTCAATGTTGATGGATCGACACAGTTTGGCGAATTAAATCGATTCGCACCTTTCTGGGCCGTTGGTTTGGGCTGGAATCTACACGAAGAGAAATTCTTCAAGGAACAGGTGCCTTTCTTCAATCGTTTCAAAATTCGTGGTGGACTAGGAACAACAGGAAGTCAACAGTTCCCGCCATTTATGGCCATCACGACCTATACGTACAACACGAGTCAGGAATATTTAGGGATGTATGGTGCGCAGGTATTGGGCTACGGGAATCGAGATTTGAAATGGCAGGAAACAATGAAGTATAACGTCGGTGCAGACCTGATTTTCTGGAATGATCGAGTTAATCTACGACTTGATGCATACTATGAAATGACGAATAATCTACTGCTTGATATTAGCACCCCTCCATCTTTGGGTGTTTTCAGCTACAAAGAAAATATGGGTAAACTCGCGAATAAAGGAATTGAAGGAAATATGAACTTCTTCATCTTTAAACCAGCAGCGTCCCAGTTTTCTTGGTCAATCTATGTTAACGGAATTCATAATAGAAATGAGATCAAAGAAATCTCTAACTCGTTGAAGAAGATGAATGAAGCCAATGATTCCGGCGAGCAGACTAAACCGAACGCCAGATATCAAGAAGGCCAATCGGTCAATGCGATATGGGCTGTGAAGTCTGCGGGAATTGATCCGAGTACTGGGCAAGAGGTATTCTATGATAAAGATGGAAATTTAACTTACATCTGGAACGCCGAGGATAAGGTTATCGTTGGTGATGCAATAGCGAAATTAAGTGGGAGTTTGGGGACAAATGTTACTTACAAAGGATTCCAATTTGGCGCTTACTTCAGCTATCAAACAGGGGCTAAACAATACAATCAAACACTTGCCGATTATGTTGAAAATGCCGATATCAATAACAATGTCGATGAAAGAGTATTTCTCGACCGTTGGAAGCAACCTGGCGACGTTACGCTATTTAAAGGTTTGACAGATTTAGCAGGGAATCCAATTACATCAGCAACACAGGCGACAAGCCGCTTTATGCAGAAGAATAACTTTCTGAATTTCACGAGTATTTCACTGGGCTATATGTTGCCAGAGAAGGTTGCTTCAAGAATGCGATTAAAAAACACCAGATTCTCGCTGCAAGGAAATAATATCTTGCAACTTTCAACCATTCAAATTGAACGAGGGTTATCCTATCCGTTCGCAAGAAATTTTACATTTAGTTTAAGCACTTCATTCTAATTAGGATAACATGAGAAATTTATATAAAGTACTCATCGCATGTAGCTTGATCGGATTGAGCTCCAGTTGTAAAAAATGGCTTGACGTACAGCCGAAAACAAATATTTCTGAGAATGTACTCTTCGAAAATGAACAAGGTTTTAAAGACGCATTGACAGGGGTATATATTTTAATTGCCGGATCCGACTTTTACGCAAAGGAATTTACCATGGGAACCATGGATGTCCTAGCGCAGCAATATGATGTTTCCGCCAATACTCATCTGTATTATGAAACCGGGAGATATAATTATACCAATGTAACAGTTCAATCAAATATCAATAAGTTTTGGTATACCGGTTATAAAGCTATCGCCAACATCAATAATATCCTTCAAGCGATTGAACAACGGAAATCGGTATTCGCAGCGGGGATGTATGAACGAATCAAAGGAGAAGCACTCGGATTAAGAGCCTTGATCCATTTTGATTTGTTTCGCGCGTTTGGTCCGATCCCATCGAAGGGATTGACCGGCGAAACAATACCCTATGTGAATGTTTTTGACATGAAGGTAAAACCAAATGTGTCAGGTACTGATTTTATCGAGGCTTGTTATGCCGATTTGGATGAAGCCATTGATTTACTTTCTTTAGATAAGCAAGTGGTTTATGGGACGATTGATCCATTCACTTCGCATACGAGAAACCATTTTAACTATTGGGCTGCAAACGGACTCAAAGCTAGGATAGCGTTATATACTGGTGATAAGGACTTGGCCTATCAACAAGCTAAATTCATCATTGATCAAGGGGCCAATCTTTTCCCTTTTGTGGAAAGGAATAATTTGGCCGGAACAACTCCTTATCGGGCCCTATTACCTGAGCAACTTTTCGGTATTTATACACCCAACCTACATCAAATTAATGAGGATTTGTTTAGAAGTACATCGGGGCAAAGTACGCTAAGTAACAAAGCTAGCTTTTTAACCGCTGTCTTCGAGGGAAGTAGTACCGATGTGCGTTCGGTATTTCTTTGGAAAACTGACGGTAGCTCAGCTGATAAATACCCGGCGAAATATAGAGAGGATGATATTCAGACAAATTTGTTGAATACAAGACGCATACCCTTGATGAGAATGTCTGAAATATATTTTATTGGTGCCGAATCAAGCAATAATAGAGAGGAAAGAATTGAATGGATGAACAAAGTCATCGCGGTGCGCGGTGCAGCGACCCTTTCCAATACCGCAGATATGGACCAAATCGATGCTAGTATTGCCAAGGAATATCGGAAGGAATTTTATCAAGAAGGACAACTTTTCTTCTACCATAAACGGAAGAATACATTACGCATTGACGGTAGTGCAATTGATATGACGGAAGCTCAGTATGTGTTTCCTAAGCCTAATGATGAGATAGAATTTAATAATTAAGAAGCTATGAAAAAGTATATAAACTGGGTGCTCTTGGCGACCATGATTTTCATGGCAGCTTGTAAAAAAGAAACGTTAAAATCATTCGAAATAAAACCTGCCATCACGTTCTATAAAGCAGGTATAGCGGAAGGGGCAGATAGCCTGACCGTGTCTTTTGCAGTGAAGACTGATGCTGTTGTAAAGGATACAGTTGAGTTGCCGATCCGCATTGTGGGACAAGTTTCCGATAGCG
>JBEBRI010000090.1:0-15897 GCA_040394915.1 Sphingobacterium sp. | reverse complement strand
AATCTTTACTTTTCTTTGCTTTGGTTCTTGCGAGCTACGGAACTATCCAAGCGCAAGTAACCACGAGTAGCATGACGGGTGTGGTAACTCAAACCAACGGATCCACTACTTCAGGTGCTACTATTAAAGCAACCCACTTACCTTCAGGAACGAATTACTCGGGTTCTGCAAACGATGCGGGTCGCTTTAACCTTGCTAACATGCGTGTTGGCGGTCCTTACCGTATCGAAGTAACATACGTAGGACAAGATCCAGTAGTATATGAAAATATCTACTTGCAATTGGGTCAACCATTCGTTCTAAATCCAGTTTTTGGAGATTCCGCAACGAATATTGATGAAGTGGTTGTAACAGGCAGAAGAGGTGCAAATGATCAAAAAACGGGTGCTTCAACGGTTATTGGAAAGCAACAATTAGAATCATTACCTACCTTAAGCAGAAGCTTGCAAGACTTCACAAGATTGACTCCTCAAGCAACAGGAAGTAACTCTTTCGGAGGTGCAAACAACCGTTTTAACAACATTACAATTGATGGAGCGGTAAACAATGATGTATTTGGTTTAGCGAGTTCTGGTACGCCAGGTGGTCAAGCAAGTACCCAGCCGATTTCATTGGACGCGATTCAAGAGATTCAAGTCGTGTTGGCTCCTTACGATGTAACGCAAGGTAACTTCACCGGTGGTGGTGTGAATGCAGTTACTAGATCTGGTACAAACAGATTTGAAGGTTCTGCTTACATGTTTTTCAGAAATGAAAATACCATTGGAAAAAGTGTTCTAACAGGCGAGCGTTCAAGTAAATTCTCAGACAACCAATACGGTTTTAGACTTGGTGGTCCAATCGTTAAGGATAAATTATTCTTTTTCGTAAATGGTGAGATTGGAAGAAGAACATCGCCATTAGCAGGTAACGCAGGTGAGCCTGTATCAGCGATTCAAGTAGCAACTGCAGAAGCTATCGCTAAATATACACTTGATAAATACGGATACGATGTGGGTTCCATTGGTCCACAAGATGTGCAAACTCAAAACAGTAAGATTTTCACCAAGGTTGACTGGAACATTAATGAAAAACATTCATTAGCGGTTCGTTATAATTATATCGATGCTTTTGATGATAACATTAGCCGTTCGGGAACTTTCTTTAGATTTGGTAACAACGCCTACAAATTCTCTAACAAACAACATGTTGCAGTAGCAGAATTAAGAAGTAACTTCTCTAATCGTTTTTCAAATAACTTAATCGTAGGTTATTCTGCTATTAGAGATAATCGCGATATCGCAGGTGGATTATTCCCGCAGATTACAATCAACAACATTGATGGAATCTCGGCTAACTCTGCAGAACTTGGTTCTCAAAGAAGTTCAGTAGCGAATGAGTTAGATCAAGATATCTTCGAATTCACAAATAACTTCAAATGGTATGTTGGTAAGAATACATTTACCTTCGGTACACACAACGAATTCTTTAGCTTTAGAAATTTATTCATCAATAACCTAAATGGTCGTTGGGATTTCAATAGCGTTGAAGATTATTTAAACAATAAGCCAAATCGTGTACGCGCTACATATTCATTAATCGATGGAAATAGCAGACCTTCTGCAGAATTCAGCGCAGCACAATTAGGGTTTTATGCACAAGGGGAGTCGGAAGTAATTCAAAACCTTAAATTAACTTACGGTATCCGTGTAGATGTTCCTGTTATTAGTGACAAACCTCTTAGAAACACGAAAATCGAATCTTCATTCCCTGGATATAGAACTGATAATACACCAAGTGGTAAATTATTATGGGCACCACGTTTAGGCTTCAACTACGATGTGCAAGGAGACCGTTCAATTATCATTCGTGGTGGTGCGGGCGTTTTCACAGGACGTGTTCCATTTGTTTGGTTGTCTAACCAATTCTCAAATAGTGGATTATTGTTCGGAACAGTGGATGCAAGAGGAACGGCCATCAATGGTGGAAAAGGATTCGATCCGAACGTTGATAACCAAAAGAATATGGGTACTGGATCAACCAGAGCGGAAGTTAACTTAGTTAACGAAGATTTCAAAATTCCTCAGGTTGCGCGTTTCAACTTAGCAGGTGATTTCAAATTACCTTACGGAATTGAGGCTACTTTAGAAGGTATCTATTCGAAGACAATGAACAATATTGTTTATTCAGATATCAACATTTCAGGATCTCAAGCCGCTATCGATGCATCGTTAACGGGTGGTGCGGACAAACGTCCTTCATATGCAGGACAACGTGTAAACTCTGGTGACTTTACAAACGTCATCTTAATGGATAACACGAATAAAGGTTACACCTACAGTTTAACAGCACAATTGAAGAAACAATTCGCAAATGGATTTAGTGCGATGGTAGCTTATACAAATGGTGGTGCAGAATCTGTAAATGATGGCGCGAGCAGTACAGCCCTATCGAACTGGGAGTATGTTCAAATCGTGAACAATGCGAACGATCCTTCATTAGCGACTTCAAACTTTGCGATCAAACACCGCGTTATCGGATCGTTAGGTTACACCGTTGAGTACGGAAGAAATAAACAATTTGCAACTGGAATTAGCTTATTCTATGCAGGTAACTCTGGTTCTCCATTCACTTACTTATATAACGGTGACTTAAACGGTGACGGTGCATTCAGCAATGACTTACTTTATGTTCCGGCTTCAATGAACGAAATTAAGTTAGTTGATATCAAAGACCGTGCAGGTAATGTAACAGCGACTCCACAACAACAGTGGGATGCCTTAGATGCTTATATCAAAGGTGATGAGTACTTATCGTCAAGAAGAGGACAATACGTAGAAAGAAATGGATCTTTCCTACCTTGGCAACACCAATTCGATTTAAGAATTACTCAGGATTTAGGTGTTTTAGCAAATGCGAACAAACACAAATTACAGTTAACATTCGATATATTCAATGTTGGTAATATGTTGAACAAGAAATGGGGTAGAAACTACTTCGTAGGAAACCAAGCTTTAACACTAGTAAGTTATACCAATGCTGGTTATACTTTCAGTGCGCCTAAAGATAATCTTCCTTACACAGTTTCGGATCTATCTTCAAGATGGCAAGGTCAAATTGGTATTCGCTATATCTTCAACTAATAGCTGAATATCTCGATTTAAGCATTTCCTTTATTAGGATTTCCTTAATCATATTAATAAAAGGTGGAGTAATTTATTACTCCACCTTTTTTATATAAATCGAAGCGGTCAGAAATTCCTATTTGTCTCAGCTGTCTCAATCGGATTTGGCGCTAAACCCTATATTCTCGAACTTTAATTTAAAACGATGAGTTTATATGGGATAGACGCAGTTTCTAGTCTGCACATCTTAATGAAACGATTCTAGATGAATTTTAGGATAAGACTGACCTGATTTGATTCTAGCAAATTGAGCAATGGCATGATCTACCTAAGGCTTTGTAAATTGCATGAAACAAAAAAAGGAGATCAGTTTAATCGCATCATCTTGTTTGATTAAACTGATCTCCTTTTAAACGACGTTTACGGATCAATTCCGTTGCCAACGCATTATAAATAATTGCTCTTCTTCCTCATCATCCGAAAGAATCTGAATCCGCCATTCCATTTTGTTTTCATCGATTGGAAAGACTTCATATTCTGCCACACTGACAAAATCCTCGTCCGTTACACTTTCGTTTCGAATAAGAATATGTTCTCGTACATCCCAATTAAAAGTGCCTTCTGCTTGCTCTTCACAGGAACCTTCGGAATAGATGTAGAATCTATCTGTCCCACTTTGATCCTCGTTAAACTGGTAGTAAGTCTGACCTTCACAATCCTCATTAAAATCTACCTCTAAATTACCTCCAACTTGTGCGCCTCGAAAGCATAAGTTCCATCTTCCAACGAGGTAGTCTTTCAATTCTGTGTTTATCATTTCCTAGTAATCGATTAGAAGTTCGGTTTCAACAAATATTTGTCGTAGAAGCGGAAAATATGTTCAGTTGCTTCTTCTGCCGAGTCGACCATACGGTAGAGCATTAAATCTTCTTCTGAAATATATTTGTTTGTCAACATTGTATTCTTGATCCATTCGAACAGACCGCCCCAATATTCAGAACCAACCAACACAATCGGGAAGCGTGCGATCTTTCCTGTTTGAATCAATGTAATTGCTTCAAAAAGCTCATCCATCGTTCCAAATCCACCAGGAAGTACAATATACCCCTGCGAATACTTCATAAACATTACTTTACGAACGAAGAAGTAATTGAATTCTAGTAATTTGTCGCGATCAATGTATTTATTGTGAAATTGTTCATGCGGTAATTCAATATTTAATCCAACGGACTTTCCTCCAGCCGTATAGGCACCTTTGTTTGCGGCCTCCATAATTCCTGGACCCCCGCCGGAAATAACACCGTAACCACGCTCAGCGAGTAAGCGAGCAATTTCTACCGTCATTTGATAATACTTATGTTCGTCCGGAGTTCTTGCAGATCCAAAGATGGAAACACATGGCCCAATTTTCGCTAATTTTTCAAATCCATCTACAAACTCGGACATGATTTTAAAGATTTGCCAAGAATCTTTAACTTTTATTTCCTGCCAATTTTTATTGGCGAAGGAGTTTCTGATTTTATCGTCTTTTACCATACTATTAAATAATTCCTTTCAGCCTTTAACCAAACGGCTAGGGCACGATGTAATATAACGTTTATCTTATAATTTTAGAACGATAAACGTCTGTTTTCTTCACAAAATCTAGTCAAACTATATGCCTAATTTTGAAATCTCTCGCGCTTTAATTAGATTTAAGAAAATAAACCTATTGAAACTTACAACTTAACCTAAAGATGAACAGACGTAAATTTATTAGCTCTGCCGCTCTTGCTGCTGCAGCATTTACAATTCTTCCCCGACATGTGCTCGGAGGTAATGGCTTTTTAGCGCCTAGCGATCGTATAAACCTCGGATATATTGGAGTTGGAAAGCAAGTCGGAACATTGTTGAATGGTTTGATGGGACTTCCAGAAACAATGATTATGGCTGCCGCTGATGTGGACAGCACAAAATTGAATCGATTTTTAACCAATGCTACGAAAAAGAATAGGGAGAAGTCAGGACATCAGGTTCAGGGTTATAAAGATTATCGCGAATTATTAGAACGGAAAGATATTGATGCAGTGGTGATTGCATCGCCGGATCATTGGCATGCAATGCATGTTGTTCATGCGGCAAAGGCAGGCAAGGATATTTATTGCGAGAAGCCATTAGCATTGACTATTGACGAGGGGCGATCCATGGTCGATGCGGTTCGGAAACATAAGCGCGTACTGCAAACGGGAAGTATGCAGCGATCCTATTATAATTTCCGACAAGCGGCTGATCTAATAAGAAACGGATATATCGGCGAGATAAAGGAGGTTAATGTTTCTGTGGGTGCACCAGTAAAAGAATGCGATTTACCTTGGTTAGAAGCTCCTGCGCATCTCGATTGGGATATGTGGATTGGGCCTTCACTCTATAGAGGTTATCATCCGGTATTAAGTCCGCTGTTAGATGCGAAAGAGTGGGCAATGTGGCGTTTATATCATGGCTTTGGGGGAGGTTATATTACCGATTGGGGCGCACACATGTTTGATATTGTTCAATGGGCATTGGATATGGACCATTCAGGACCCGCTTCATTCACGCCGCCAAGTCAAGCGGATGCATCTGAAGGCTTGTATTACACCTACCAAAACGGGGTGAAAGTACACCATAAGTCTTGGGGTAAGTTTAATGCGATTCAATTTATCGGCTCCGAAGGAAAAATTGAGGTCTCACGTGAGTTCTTAACTTCGGACAAGGAGAATTTACCGAAATTGCAGATTCCGGAGAAAGATCGAAAAGTATATTATTCCGAGAATCACTATAAAGATTTTGTCGATGCGATTAAAAAGCGTTCTAAGCCGATTTGCGACGTCGAAATTGGGCATAGAACTGCTACGGTATGTAACGCGATAAATATCGCGTATCAGCTTCAAAAGCCGCTTAAATGGGATCCTAAAAAGGAACAATTTGATAACGCTTATGCAAACAATTTGAAATCAAGACCGTATCGCGGCGCTTGGGATTACAAGGATTTTTAGCATAAGCTTAGAAACTCCTAGAATATTAGTATGGTGGTTGTGATCGTTAATGATACAATCACCTTTTTTTTTGCTATTAATTCGTAATTTTGAAGAATGAATTTTTCATCAAAACTATTAGAACAAGCGGTTGAAGAGTTTGGTAAACTGCCAGGCGTAGGCAAAAAGACTGCGCTTCGATTGGTATTACATCTTTTAAAGCAATCCGATGCCGATGTATCTCAATTTACAGGATCTTTAGATCGTTTAAAGAGAGACATTAAGTATTGTAAAACTTGTTTCAATATTTCTGATCAAGACCTGTGTGAAATCTGTAGTTCAGCAAAGCGTGATCGCCATATCGTCTGCGTTGTTGAAGATACCAGAGATGTGATGGCGATTGAAAACACGAATCAGTTTAATGGTCTATATCACGTACTTGGTGGATTAATTTCCCCAATGGAGGGAGTAGGTCCAGCAGACTTAAAGATTGAGGGCTTAATTGATCGTGTGCGTTCAGGGGAGGTGCAAGAGGTCATCCTTGCGTTAAGTGCAACGATGGAAGGTGACACTACGATTTTCTACCTTTATCGGAAATTACGCGATTTTCAAATTCAGATTAGTACGATTGCTCGCGGTATTTCATTCGGCGGCGAGTTAGAATATGTGGACGAAATAACGCTAGGGCGATCAATTGCGACCCGTATTCCCTATGAGCGTAATGTAGGTTAGCCGCCTTTCCTTCATTAATCACTTCCTTAATGTTTATGCTGCAATAAAGTGAAGAAAGTTGGTCGGCGTCTTTGCGGACTAAATCCTAAATGGTTATTTTAGAATAAACACCTACATTATGAGCAAAATACTGTGTATTCTATTCTGTTTGGGCTGTGCTTTCCTGAGCTTCAGTCAAGAGCGAATTTATCTTTATGAAAAAGATGTTCCTAATTCGAAACCCGGAGAGAATTCGGAAGAAGATATTCCCAACAACCAAGTCGATACCATCACAAGATTTGTCTCAAAGCCTAGCCTGACAGTGTATCTTCCGCAAAAAGAAAAGAGTAACGGTACTGCAGTAATTATTTGTCCTGGCGGCGGGTATCATGTGTTGCTCAGCAAACGAGAGGGATCCGATGTAGCGAAGAAGTTTAATGAACTTGGCGTTACAGCCTTTGTGTTGCGGTATAGATTGCCAGATGAAAGCGTAATGGTTGATAAGTCAATTGGTCCATTGCAGGATGCGCAAGCCGCAATGCTTTATGTGAGGACACATACAAAGCAATGGAATCTTAATCCAAAAAAGATTGGTATTATGGGGTATTCTGCTGGTGGCCATTTGGCTGCTACGATGGGAACTCATTACGAGGATCTGAAGATTAATAATCCCAACGGAATAAAATTAAGGCCTGACTTTCTCATCTTAATAAACCCAGTGATAAGTTTCACAGATAGCATAGGGCATATTGGATCAAGAGATCATCTCTTAGGGAAAAATCCAAGTATAGCAAATATCCAATATTTTTCCAATGAGTTGCATGTCAATTCGCAAACGCCGCCGAGCTTTCTCGTTCATGCCGGTTCAGACGAAGTCGTCTCTGTAAAAAATAGTTTGTCTTTTTATAATCGACTTTTGGATCATCAAGTGCGCGCAGCAATGCACATCTATGCTTTTGGCGAGCACGGTTTTCTCAGTGCACCAAACTTTGATGAATGGTTTGGTCGCTGTAGCTACTGGATGAAGAGCATGTCACTATTATAATCAATAGATCGTTTACGTCGATTTTAATTTTCCGATAATCCAATAGAACCCAAATCCACAACATATTAATGTTGACCCTGTTATGAGCCATAGCGTTGAATAACCCAGGTGTTCCGCTATGTAGGTTCCAATATAGGCCGCCACAATATGTGCCATGGCAAACGAAAGGGAGTTCAGGCCCATATAAGCACCTTGATTTCGTCTCCCTGCTCGCTGAATAGCGACAGTGGCTGTAAAGGGTAGAGTAAGCATCTCTCCAGTAGAAAGCAAGAACATCGCTAAGAATAGCCAGCCTATTCCAAAATTTAAGGTCAACATGAGATATGAGATACCGGCGATAGCTGTTCCCCAAAACATAATCTGGCGAACGCTGAAACGATGTTCGACCAGGTGGACTAAAACCATTTCAAAAAGCACAATCACGAATCCACTGAAGCCGAGCAAGAGGCCAATCTGACTGGTGCTTAAGAAATGAACCTCTTTATAGAACAAGGATAAAGTTCCCAATAACTGAAAGAAGGCCATCGAAAATAGACAGCAAAAAACACTGAATATAAGGAATAGTCCGTCTTTATAAGCGCTTCTTTCTGTTGTTTTCTCTTCAGCGCTGGGGTTTACTTGGACGTCTTGAAGATTGGATTTCGGAGCTCTATTTCTAAAAAAATAAATAAAAACAATCACAGCTATAGCAGCACCAATGGCGTTTCCATAAAAAATCCAATCGTATGAAAACCCGGCTAAAAATCCGCCAAGGGCGGGGCCTATGGAGAATCCAAGGTTTACCGCCATGCGGTTTAATGAATAAGCTCTCGTAATATTTTCAGGCTTTGCGTAGCGAGCAACGGAAACCGAATTTGCTGGGCGGAAGACGTCGGAAACGAGAGAAAGTAAAAAGATCATTATCGCCAAACCTACAAAAGTTTTGAAAGTCGGGAGGATCAAGAAAATGGGAATAACACCAAGCAAACTCCACATTTGAACCTGGAAGCTGCCGAATCGATCCGTTAGCCAGCCACCAAGCCAAGAACCGAAAACGGCACCCAGACCAAAGCAACCTAATACGATTCCAATCTGCGGCTTCGAAAAACCTAACTCTGCAGACATGTAAAGTCCCAAAAAAGGAATAACCATCGATCCTGTACGATTAATTAGCATGACTAATGCCAATAACCATGCGGCAGGAGATAGTCCCTTATAGGAGTTTATATAGAGTCTGATGAGTGATTTCAATTATCTTCTATTAGGTTCAAACAAAAGTTTAAACGATTACCTTTTTATCTAAACTTGCATCAATGAGGTATTGACGAGCAATTGCTTTTTTTGTTCCCTTTTGTTTATCTAAGATAAAGTCAACGCGCCCCAAATTCACTCCAGAACGCCCCGTTTGATTGACTAAAGTGATCTCGTTATCTAAATTCTTAACCTCAGTCGGTTTATCTAAGAATGTATGGGTATGTCCACCTATAATTAAATCGATATACCGACTATTTTTAGCAAGTACTAAATCAGAAACTTGATCGGTATCATAGCTGTAGCCAATGTGGGATAGGCAAATTACTAAATCACACTTCAATTCTTTTTTCAAGAACGGTGTCATTTTGTTGGCTACTTCAATGGGATCAGAAATTGTCATGCCGGCATAACTTCTAGAGTCAACTAATCCTTCCAGGTTAACGCCGACAGCAAATACACCGATCTTGACGCCTTGTTTGTTAAAGACCAGGTAATCTTTTGTTTTTCCTTCCAGCACGGTACCTTTAAAGTTATAGTTTGACGTAACGAACGGGAAGTTTGCTTTATCAAAATGTTTCAGAAGGCCATTTAATCCATTATCAAATTCATGATTTCCGAAAGTTCCAGCGTCATAGCCTAGTTTGGACATCAACTCCAGTTCGACCTTGCCATCAAAAACGTTGAAATAAGGTGTGCCTTGAAACATATCGCCAGCATCAAATAACAAGACATTGGCTTCTTCCGATCGAATTTTCTTAATCAGTGTACTGCGGCGCGCTACACCTCCTAAACCTTGGAATCTAGAACCATCCATGGGAAAGGGCTCAATACGACTATGCACATCATTGGTATGTAGAATCGTCAACTTTACTTCTTTCGAGCTTCCGAAGCTTTCAAATGGAAGACTGGCAAGACTTGCTGAAGCACCTAGTGCTGCTAAGTTCTTTAAGAATGTTCTTCTATTTAATGATTTCAACTCTTCCATCTAATTTTGATTCTACTTTTTTACCCGCCTTTGTTAATTTCTCAATATGACTTATCAAAGCCTCTCTCACGCGTTCGCTAGAGGTAACACTCTGAATAGGATTTGATAAACCCTCTACGTGGTCACCACCATTAGCAATGAAATCGTAGGTTACCAACTTGTACGTTTTATTGGGGTCAATAACTTGATTGTTAATCTTAAATTCTATCAGTTTTTTGTCCTGTATCTTAACCTTTACATTCCCGACTGGCTGTCCATTTGTTTTTGCAATAAAGTCTGCTAAACGCAAGACGTCAGTGCCTTTTAGAGTCAAGATGGTGATATAATTTTCAAAGGGCATCAATTCAAAAACAGTTCTAACCGTTACATCTCCTTGCTTAATGCTCGAGCGGATGCCATCTTTTGTAGCCATAGAAAATGATACCTCCGGATCGATACTTCGTCCAATAGCAAGCAAGGCATCACTAAAGAAGTTGCTCAAATTAGTCTCCGGGAGGTTACGATTATGAATCATGTTTTCTGGAGCAGTGCCGATCACTCGGTTCATGGCTTGATCCAACTGAATCTTATACGGTTCAATATAATTGCTAATACTTGTGTCTTCTGCAATTGTCTGATCAATAACAAGCATCTGCTTGTTGCTTACTGAAGCTTGGTAATACGAGGTTTTACACGAAGCGAACAGTAATAAGGTGGAAATCAACAGTATGTTGAAAGACCTTAAATTTAGTACTCTCATAGCGCGAATTTAATACGCAAAGGTATTAAGATTGCATCAGAATACGAATTTAAGGTCTTTGAAAATTGCTAATATGACAAATTGATAATCCTGTCCTAACTTAATCTTAATTGTTCAAGAAAATAATACTTAAGTGAGGGGCCTATCCCAATTTTAGTTTGTCTTCAAAATACTTCTCAATGAAAAATCGACACAAGCCCAATATCGAACCTTTATCAGCCAGTTCGGATACAAATAACTCGCAATCTTTCGATATTTTACCCATTGTGTACGTCTGTATTTGTTGTTGAATTGGGTTAGTAATCAGTGAGGCAGCGGAAGCAAAGCTCCCTGACAAAACGATGCATTCGGGATTCAGCACTTGCAGAAACTGAGCGATAGCCTTACCCAAGTGTGCACTGACATCAGAAATCAATTCGATGGCATATTGATCTCCATCGACAGCTGCTTTTAAGATGTCGATGGGTTGAAGATCTTGATCCTTAAACATGCTGGTGATTAGTGTGGGTGTACCATTTGCAATGTCATTTTTCGCTCTTTTCACCAAAGCAGTGCCAGAAGCAACGGTTTCCAGGCAGCCGCGTTTGCCGCAATAGCAAAGCTCCCCATCTTCCACGAAACTGATATGTCCCATTTCTCCGGCAAATCCATGCTTACCTTGGAATATCTTCCCATTGGAAATGATGCCTAACGAAACGCCCCAGTCAATTAAAACGACGAGTCCCTCTTCGCGATTCCGGAGTAAGCCATAGTGCATCTCGGCCAGCGAAGCAATGTTGATATTATTGGTAATGCATGTTGCCTTTCCAAATGTTTCCGCCAAATGGGTTTGTAGGTTGAAGTTGCTCGCGTGAAAAAACGTGTAGTTCTCGCCGCTATCCTTGTTTACTAATCCCGGCATGGAGATGGAAAGTCCGGTTACTTGGTTCCAATCGATGTGCTGCTCGTCTACGTAGCGTCGAATTAGGTTAATAAACGCAGGAAGGTTGCTCACGTCGCGACTTAACAAGAATGGGTAGCGAACCGTGCGGGCCAATAAGCTGCCATTATTTTCTATATAGGAAATATTGATGTTGAAGCGATCTACTTCGATACAGAGGACCCGAAACAATTCATTTCGTAACTGATAAAGATTGGGCTTTCTCCCACCGATTGACTCGCCTCGCTCATGTTGCGTAATTAACTTCTGATCGAGTAATTCTATAATTAAGGTGTTGAGCGTAGGGAAACTTAAATCAAGACTCAGCATCAATTCATTGACAGATGCTTTGTCGAGAAGATAGACAGCTTGCAGTACTTTAAATTTCTTCTTGGCTGTTCTTGCAAGTTTTAGATTCTTATTTGAAGGATTGATAAAAAGTTTCTCAACTGAATTCATATGATGCTATTGTAAAAAAAAAGAGATGCTTTTGACATCTGCAAAAATCCGTTCGAATCGAATTTAGACCGTAATAATAAGTATTAAATTATAAAAATAGTAATGTTATATTATTTTAAACATTATCCTAGATATGGTGTGCATTTCAAATATAAGTCAAATTATATAAATAATTCATGTTCTATTGTTTGGAAAAACTTATTTGTTTCTTAATATGAAAATGTTAATGTTGGCGTCAATGAGAAATCTAACATTTCCTAAACTTATATACTTTAAGTTTCTTCATTATCTTAAGTTATTTCTTGCAATATAAATTATTTTTAGGTTATAAACAGAAATAATTGAGATAATAATTTTATTTAAACATAAACATTAGGTGGTCTGGCGAGTGAAAAATTAAATTTATATTAAATTTATTTCTGTAATATAAATTTGTAGCATCTTTATTACGAAGAGCTTAGCATTCACATGTAACGAGAATGGCGTTCAAGATCATGAAAAAAGGTTGCTTTAAACAAAGCAACCTTCTTACAAATAAATGCTAATCGATCGAACTATTGTTTGTCGATTTTATATACTTTTCCTGCGTCGGTAATGCTGTACAATGCACCATCTGTACCTTGGATAATATCTCTGAATCGTTGCCCTTCGGATTGCAATAAGCGTTCTTCACCAACAACTTTATTGTCTTTAATAACCAAGCGAGCGATATGCGTACTACTCAAGCCAGAAATAAAGAGATTGTTTTTCCACTCAGGGATGTGATCGCCTGTATAGAATGTCATTCCGCTTGGTGACAATACCGGATCCCAGTAGTAAACAGGTTGTTCCAATCCTTCTTTTTGCTGAATAGGCGGGTTGCCAATCGGATCACCTTTGTATTCAATACCATAGGTAATGATTGGCCATCCATAGTTCTTCCCAGCTTGAATGAGGTTAATCTCATCTCCGCCACGCGGTCCAAATTCAGAATCCCATAGATCTCCGGTAACGGGGTTGAACGCCAATCCCTGCACGTTTCTGTGTCCGTAACTATAGATTTCCGGCTTGGCATCCGCTTGATTTTCAAATGGATTTCCCGAAACAGGTTTTCCATCCTTTGTAATGCGCAAGATCTTACCCAAGGCCGAGTTTAAATGCTGCGCTTGAGGGCGTGTTTCTAAGTCGGAACGCTCCCCAGTAGAAACAAATAAATTACCTTCTTTATCGAAAATGATGCGACCACCGTAGTGCAATTTGCCATTATACGTTGGAAGTGCCTGATAGATCACCGTAGCACCCTCAATTGTTTTGTCGTCTGCAGAAAGCTTGCCTTTCGCAACAGCGGTATGGTTTCCGCCGTTTGCAGGTTCGGCAAAAGTCCAATAAACCATGCGATTGCTAGCGAAATCAGGATTTAAGGTAATGCCTAATAAGCCACCCTGACCCTCAGCGTCTACTTTTGGCAGCCCTGTGATCGGTTCGGAGAGTTTGCCTGTTGCCGGATCAACGATACGTAAATTACCTGCTTTCTCTGTGATTAATAAACGACCATCTGGCAGTGCTGCAATCCCCCAAGGACTCTTTAAGCCTTCGGCAATTACCTTTCCCGCAAAAGGAGTCGATGTTTTTACACCTGCAATTCGCGTTTGTCCCTCGAAAGCCGGCTTGTATGCTGTATTACCTTTGTTTGTCTCTACCGGTGGCAGTTTGCTTGTATCTTGCGCAGTGCTATCGGTAGGGTTCGTTCCTGCTGAATTTGCACCATTACAGGCAACCATGGTGGTCGCTGCTGCAAAAAACAGCGCTTTGGAAATTGTTATCTTCATAGCGTATATGTTTTTTAAGTTTAGTTGAATTCTGGACGCTTCGGAAAGTTGGCAACATGTGCATACTTTGGCCCCATGCTAATGATGGCTTCTTTCCAAAGATCTTCGCCATCAGTAATAAAGGCTAAGTCGATGTTAAATGAATTGTGAACAGCCCAAGAATTGAGTTTTATCTCTTGATCAAGCTGATTTGGAGACCATCCCGAATAACCCAAGAATAGTTTCACCTCTTCATTACTAATTATTCCATCGTTTAACAACTCTTTTAATCGCTCAAAATCGCCACCCCAATATAAATCATCAATGATGTGACTTCCACTCAGGAGTTTGTCGTAGGCTTTGTGGACGAAAAATAAGGCATCGCCCTCCACGGGGCCGCCGAAATATAGAGGAACCTCTGTATTATCCATTCCGACGATCACATCAGAAAGATAAAGCATTGATCGATGATTCAGAATCAAACCAACCGTTCCTGATTCCTGATCATGTTCACAAAGAAGGATGACGGAGCGCTCAAAATTCTGATCCAACATAAAGGGTTCAGATAATATTAAGCTTCCACGTTTGGGTATAAATTCGTTGAACATAAATAAATCAGTGTTGCCTTATATCAAATTTATACAATAATTTGCAAATCGAGTGCTAAACATCCAACTATTTTACCAATAAAACCTCAAGAAGTTCGCTATTTTATTAAGTTTGTAAGATTAAAATCAGCTGCTATGTCAATTCAACATAAGGAGATTGCAGCGATTCGTCAGGACTATGCGTTAAGCAGTTTAAACGAATCGGATGTATTATTAAATCCCATCGAACAATTTAAAAAATGGTTTAACGAGGCTTTACATAGTGAGGTCCTGGAGGTCAATGCTTTTGTCTTGTCCACCGTTAGCGAGCATCTAAAACCATCGTCGAGAATTGTATTACTCAAAGATATCAAGCCGGAGGGCTTCAGTTTTTTTACAAATTATGACAGTCGAAAGGGACAGGAGATGGCAGCAAATCCGTCTGTTAGCGCTTTATTTTTCTGGCCTGAGTTGCAGCGTCAAGTGCGCATCGAGGGGCTGGTGGAAAAACTTCCAGCTAGCGATTCCGACGAGTACTTTGCTTCGCGTCCTCGCGGTTCTCGAATCGGCGCGATTGCTTCGCCTCAAAGCCAAGATTTATCGAACAGAGCCGAACTGGAAGCTCGTGTTCATGCAGTGGAGGAGCAGTTTGTAGACAGCGACACAATTCCCCGACCTTCTAATTGGGGAGGCTATCTATTAAAGCCAAACCGACTTGAGTTTTGGCAGGGAAGAAGTAGCCGCCTACACGATCGGATCGTCTTCAGCGCACAAGAAAACGGATGGACAATAAAACGCATCGCACCATAACATGATTGAACATATTCAGATTAACCTAAATAAACATGTAAACCCAGAAGCGGTATTAAGTCGGCAAGAAAACGGTTTGCAACCGGCTTTGTATATCAATCCAAGCTATCTAAAAGAAGTTTGTCTGTTCTTGCGGGATACCGAAGGCTATTATTTCGATTTCTTAGCTGATCTGGCGGCTGTAGATTATTTTCCTGAACCTTATTTTGAAGTTGTGTATCATTTGACGTCCATGCCTTATCAAAAACAGTTGGTACTCAAAGTAAAGCTTGATAATGAACGTCAAGCCGATGATTTACCCAGCTTGTCGTCAGTTTCTGATATTTGGAGGACGGCAGATTGGCATGAACGTGAAGCATTTGATTTGATGGGGATCTATTTCGAAGGTCATCCGGACTTAAGAAGAATATTAATGCCCGATGATTGGGAAGGCTACCCCTTAAGGAAAGATTATCAAGATCCAGAATATTATCACGGGATTACAGTCAATTAAGATGGGAAAAGAACAGTACGAAATCGGTTTAC
>JBEBRI010000089.1:0-15911 GCA_040394915.1 Sphingobacterium sp. | reverse complement strand
AGCGTAGATCATACTATGTTTGGACGAGGGTTCGAATCCCTCCGGCTCCACAAAAATAAAAGCTCAAAGAAAGTTGGGCTTTTTTTATGGAGCAAGAGATTTAAACAGCGTTATGCAAGTGCAACCCGAAGAAGAAAGCTTAAAACAATTAACTAAGGGGCTGGGAGTATGTACTTTAATTGAAGTATCTGTGACAATTCAAATGGAAATTCAAAATCAAGTTCCATTTGACCATACTCATATAATGTTCTGGTTTAATAAATTCAACCGATTTTATTATAAAGGGGTTAGTTATTCGTATAGATATGATTAAGACAAAGTCCGTATTACCTGTAGCTGATAAAATAGAAGGATTAACTGAATAATTTAAAAACTCAGCAAATGTTAAATTTATAGAATTCAAAGTACTTAAATCATAATAAAATGTCTGAACAAAAATATTCAGGAATGACAGTTAACGAGCGACTTTATGCATCAGGATTGATTGATAGATTTGACAAAGCATTAGCTATTAAGGATGTAAAAATAATTATGGAAATTTTAAAACAGATAGAATTGAACGACGAGTCTATCAATGCAATTATTGAAAGTTTAAATTCGGAGAAATTGTAACTCTCCCTACCCTCGGATTGGCATTCAGGCGAGTTTACAATTATATATAGTTTTTATCAATAGGTCAATTTCTTTTTAAGTTGACCTATTGATAACATTCCGCTCGCAGAGCATCGTATTCCGTTGGTGTCTTTCATTTCAGTGATTCATGTGGTCTTTTATAGTTGTAATCCTGTAGTCACTGTTCTGCGAGAATCTGAACTTGCAGCGTTTCATCAAAGAGGTAGGCATCGAGGATACTTACACGAACGTGCAGTTGAAACGTTCAATGTAGGCATTTTGCACCGTCCTGTCTAGTTGGATATACTTTATCTCTATTTCTTTGCCAGCTCGGCAATCTCGAAATACCTTGTTCATAAATTCTTTACCGTTATACGTACAGCGATATGAAAGCTTTCCCTTTTTTTATCATATTTCCCAATAGATAGATTCTTTTGCTTACGGGCTTACTCTGTTCACTCTCAATAGCGATAACTCTGTAACCTCACCTTCTCCATAGATAATCAATTTAAAGAAGTAAATATCAACTAAATACCTCTATACAATCTGTTCTAATCCCCCCTTCCATTCACCAATCACCTAATCCCCAACTCTCATTACACCAAAATCGACCTCATACATAGCATCAAAAAACAACTATTCTGCCCTGCAAACACTAACCTTCCTGTTAACTTACCGAAAAACGCCATTCACAACTGCAACTATAATAGACTGCCTAATAAATCAGAAATCAACACCCTTCCAAAACCATTTCCAGAAACTTTCTGTAAATATTTCCAACGATTTTCCCACCGAGCTGTTCAATAAGCAAACTGAACAAGTACTTTTTACAGAAGAGCTGCCTTGGAAAAAATGCAGCGGTTATAGAAATTCGACGATTATTATTAATACACTCCCGATCAATCGTCCTTCTATCTATGACACGTTCTGCGCTTACCGCAGCCTTATAATTACAGTCGATTAGCTCAAAAAACAGGAACACAAACAGTAAAATTCTTACTTGTTTTCAAAAATATGATGCACACAAAACGAACAATTATTATTTCAAATAGATTACCAGTCCGAATAGAAAGACAACATGGCGAATTGCAGGTAATCCCTAGCGAAGGCGGCCTAGCAACGGGCTTAGGATCCATTTATCAAGAAGAAGGAAATGTATGGATTGGCTGGCCGGGCTTTGTGCCAGAAAACGAAGAAGAAAAAGAGAGTGTTACGGCGCAGCTCGCGTCGTTAAATCTGATCCCCGTATTTCTTACGGCCAGCGAATTGGAAGGGTATTATGAGGGCTTTTCCAACGAGGTGCTTTGGCCAATATGCCATTACCACCCTTCCTATACGGTCTACGATCCTGCTAATTGGGAAGTCTATCGGTCGGTGAATGAAAAATTTGCGAAAAAGGTAAAAGACCAAGATTTATTGGACAGCGATGACGTGTGGATTCATGATTACCAACTCATGCTATTACCTAAACTAATCCGCGCACAGAATAACAACCTAGCGATCGGCTATTTTCAGCATATCCCTTTCCCGCCCGACGAGCTATTTCGAGCCATACCGTGGCGCGATGAGCTGCTAGAGGGACTTTTAGGCGCCGATCTGATTGCGTTTCACACCTATCATGACACACAGCATTTCTTAAATGCCTGCAGTCATATCCTCGGTATTGCTATTCAAAACAATTGCTTACGGACAGCGGGGCGTAGTATCTATGTAGAAGTATTCCCAATGGGTATTGACTACGAAAAATTCAGCTCGCTTGCGCAATCCACTTCCGTACAGCAGCGTGCAGACGAGATTCGCAGGTTTTACAACCATAGAAAATTCATTCTAAGCATTGATAGACTGGACTACAGCAAAGGAATTCTAGAACGTTTAAAAGCGTTTGAAAGCTTACTGCAGCAATATCCCGACCTTCACAATCAGGTCATTCTCTACATGCTCGTGGTGCCCTCCCGTGACGCTGTCCCCAAATATAGCGAACTACGCGACGAAATAAACAGAGTCGTTGGACACATAAACGCTGTGTATGGTACCAACGAATGGACGCCCATCTCTTACTTTTATAATACCTACTGCATCGAGGAGCTATCTGCCCTGTATACCGCTGCGGATATTTGCCTCGTCACCTCGCTTCGCGACGGCATGAACCTCGTCTGCAAAGAATTCATCGCCAGCAAAGAAAACAACGACGGGGTACTCATTCTCAGCGAAATGGCGGGAGCAAGTCGAGAGCTGATTGGTCCAATATTGGTCAATCCTAACGCGATTGAGCAAATTCGTGAGGCCATACGAACGGCTATTGTGATGCCGCAAGAGGAACAAAGAAAACGCTTAAATGACAGCTTGGAGATTGTCAAAAAATTCAATGTTCGGCATTGGGTTCATATTTTCTTTAAACGCTTATATGAAATTAAAACGCTACAAAAGCAGGAATTAGCGAGACGCATCAGCCCATCCATCATTGACGACATGCTCAGCCAGCATACCGCATCTAAACGTAACTTATTCCTATTGGACTACGATGGTACGCTTATGGGATTCAGCAAAGATGCCGACGCCGTAACGCCCACCCATCAACTCTATGAAACGCTGGACAATCTACAATCCAACCCCAACAATCAAGTGGTGATTATTAGCGGGCGCCCACAGAATACATTAGCGGATTGGTTTGCCGACAAAGACTATTTCCTCGTTGCGGAACACGGAGCATGGAGCAACTATCCCCATCATGAATGGCATAGCAAAAATCACATTTCGACGCGTTGGAAACATCCGATTAAACAGATCATGTCCGATTTTGCCAATCGCACTGCGGGTGCCTTTGTCGAAGAAAAGAACTATTCGCTGGCCTGGCATTACCGAAAGGTACAGCATGGATTGGGAAACCTGCGTTCCCAAGAACTCGTAGACAATCTACGCTACCTATTGCCGCATTACGGTTTACAACTGTTAATGGGTAACAAGGTAATTGAAGTAAAAAATAGCGAATTGAATAAGGGAAAAGCAGCTATGGAGATTGTGCATGATTTTAATCCCGACTTCATATTCGCGATTGGTGATGACGCCACAGATGAAGACATGTTTTTAGAGCTTCCAGCAAGCGCGCTCACGGTGAAGGTGGGAAGTCGAAAATCCGCCGCACGATACTATATCGAAACGCAGGAGGAGGTATTGAACCTCATCAAAAACTTTATGAACACAGCCAAGCTTACCCCTAATGAATTCCAACAGATTGAGAAAAACTAACAGCATGTCCCCCTCTAAACATATCTACAACAGTGGTATTATTGGCAATTGTGCTTACATTGCACATGTCAACCTCGACACCAATATCAGCTGGCTCTGCTGGCCAACCTTCCAAGATTCTTTTGTCTTCGGCGGTTTGCTAGACGAGCATTATGGCGGAGAATATGCGATTCGCCCTGTCAGTGATATTATCTCTGCATCGCAATCTTATGTGGAGAATACCAACGTATTGTGTACCACTATAGAAAGTAATGAAGGCGCTTATCGCGTGACCGATTTCGCACCGCGTTTTGAACAATATGAGCGTTATTTCAAACCCTTGATCATGATCCGCAAAATCGAACCGCTTCAAGGACGTCCACGTATAAAAGTAACTTGTGATCCGGTCTACCAATATGGTAAAACTATCCTAAACAAGCACCGCGGAAGCAATCATATTCAATTTGAAAATGGAGACGTTAGGATACGCTTGGCAACCGATATTCCGATCAGCCATTTCTTCGATGAATCAGCACATGTATTAAGTAAGCCGGTTTATTTGGTGTTAACGTTTGGCAGCCCCTTTGAAGCGCCAATAGCACGTACCTGTGAAGAATTCCTAAGTCGAACTATCGCATATTGGCAGAAATGGGTGAAAAATGCATCGATTCCTTCCTTCTATCAAAAAGAGGTTATCCGCTCAGCCTTAGCCTTGAAACTCCATCAGTATGAAGATACCGGTGCCATTATTGCCGCCAGTACCACGAGTTTGCCGGAATTCCCTGGATCAGGACGTAATTGGGACTACCGTTTTTGTTGGTTACGCGACAGTTTTTACGTACTGACCGCCCTGAGTCATATTGGACATTTTGAAGAAATGGAAAAATATGCTTCCTTTATCGCCAACATTACACAGACCGACAGCGGAAGGCTTCAACCACTTTATGGTATTTTAGGAAAATCCGACTTACTCGAAAGCCATTTAGAGCATCTTCATGGCTATTTAGGAAATAAGCCGATTCGCGTCGGCAACCAGGCCCATGAGCACATTCAGAACGACGTTTACGGGCAAGCACTGATCGCGCTACTCCCCTTATTTACTGATCAACGATTTATGTACCAAAATCAGGGAATCTCCAAAGAGTGGACGAATTATATCTTGACGAAAATTGAAGCGACGATTGATGAAAAGGACGCGGGAATCTGGGAGTTTAGGAATTTTCAGCAACGACATTGCTATTCCAATTTATTTCAATGGGCGGGCGCGACCGCCGCAATAAAAATAGCCAGACAAAACGGCTTTGAAGAGATGGAGCAAAAAGCGCGGTTGCTGCAAGCAAAAGCGTCTTCCTACATCGAATCTTGCTACGATGAACACAGAGGCGTTTACACAAACTCCACCGAATCGACGCATTTGGATGCCTCCACCCTACAATTGATCTTGATGGGCTATTTGGACCCGACATCCGAACGTGCCCGCCAACATTTAGCCCAACTCGAAAGCGAACTCAAAGGCCGACAAGGACTATTCTACCGTTATTTACACAGAGATGATTTCGGCAAGCCGAAGTCTACCTTCTTAGTCTGCGCATTTTGGTATGTTGAAGCATTAGCTTGTGTGGGCAGACTGGAGGAAGCACAGGAGGTGTTCCAGCAGTTGATGTCTTTCGGCAATCATTTGATGCTATTCAGTGAGGATGTCAATGAAGAAGATGGAAGCCAATGGGGAAATTTTCCTCAAGCGTACAGTCATGTAGGTTTGATGAATGCCGCCTATCGTATTGCGATTAAATTAGACAAACCAACATTTTTCGAAAGTGGCGGAATGCACCCCTATGCGTAATAATACATGGGATGACGATCAAAAAAATAATATCGGCCGGGCAAATACGTGCAATGGCTACAGGGCAGGCGGCTAGTTGGCCGCCTCTCATTGCTGTAGATGATCACGCTAAATTTTGAGAAATGCTGCTTCGAAAGAACTAGTTTGTATAGACTTGCTTCGTACCTGATAAGGGTTAAACCCCTCTGAACATAATTGAAATTCGACAAATTCTCAACCCAAGCGCTGTTGATAGCGCTTTTCAATATTCGTCAGCAGCGTAGAAATTTATTTCATCTTGACTGGCTCGATGCCGATAACTTAGGGATAAATGATTTTCCAATCCATGTAATCTTTCAAACGATGGATTCGCGTCAAACTTTGTTTCAAGCTCCGCCAGGCGATTCATTAGCTCTTCACTACTGCAGCACTCAAAATAGACAGTCTCTTCAAACCTGCAACTTTGCTTCTTGCGTACGCTTTTGATAATTTTCAGCTTATTTATGACATCTAATTCCATAATTTCGATATAAACATTTGACCATTTTTAGTTTGCGAGCAGCCTGAAATAGCAGTTTGTATAATCCACATCTATTTGAACCCATAAGCGGTGAATATCGTTCAACAAAATCGTAGAAAAACGTATTAATTTATTTTAGGTCGACCGATATATCTTGTTCTAACGACTAGGGCTAAACAAACCCATACTCGAGCAGTACTATTGGCATATAAAGCTGTCCCTCGCAGCAACTTGGAAAACCGTTAAAAAGCTGTAGACCTAACTCTTTCGCTTTTAAAGCTTCTACGCAAAAAATATTCTTTAGGACTGTGCTGTTTAAAAAGAATAATTGGGCAGCTGGGCTAGCTTTCAGTTCCCCTTGCTGTCAGCCTCAATTGTTACAAGAGCTCTTAGCGCGCAAACCATCGGTACTTAAGCACATTAGTTTACGCTTCGACAGATATTTCCGCTAAACTTTCTTGGGGATGATGATTAATAACAGCCTACGCCCAGGCCTTGCGTCAACTTCTGCCGTGATTACTTGTTTTTAATAATCTTTACTTTTTATTTTATTTGTTTTTATTGATTTTCATTAATTTTATAATCAAACTAAATACACACTGATTTTTTTGGTACATGTCAGAAATTCAATCGTTAAAAATGTTGATCGATGTATTGCAGCATTCTCCCTTAGCGACTGCTATTTACGACAGCAGCGACCTGAACATCGCCTTCGCTAACAATGCAATGCTTCGGATGTGGTGCAGCGATTCGTCTATTATTGGGACTCGCTTTAGCGAGACTTTTCCTAATTTCAAAGAAGAAGGATTTTCCAGTATCCTAGAAAACGTATGGCGAACAGGAATTAGTTATAAAGCGACGAACACGCCTGCAGATATCCTTGATGGAGAGGTTAAGCATAGGCGTTTTTTTGACTTCGAGTATAAAGCCCTCGTCAATGAGCGCGACGAAACTTACGCGATTTTGCATACCTCGGTTGATGTCACCTCGAAAAACAAAACTTTGCAATTGCTCAGAAAACAAGAGCAGCATTTATCCATCAACAGTGATTTGGATGAGATTACGCACAGTTTAGCCCACGATGCTAAAAACCCGATCGCGATCGCTAGGCTGGGCATCGATTCGCTACGCCGCAATATCTCCGAAGTGGAAAATAGTAAGGATAAATGGTATGAGATCATCGATCAGGCGATGGTTAGTTTGAATAATATTATCGATAAGACCGTTCAACTGAGTGAAGCGCGGGTTTATTCTCCGAATAAAACGGTAGTGTTCATTGCCGAGAAGATGAAGTTCTGGTGTGATGAAGCCATCCTACTCTATGGCGCAAGTCGCACGAGAATTGATTTAGGGGTTTTGCTTCCCGTATTAGGGGATCCCGGGAGCATTTTCCAGATCTTTAGCAATGTAATTGGGAATGCCATCAAGTACTCTTCGACCATGCAGGAGCCACTTATTCACATCTATTCTGAGGAAACAAGTAAGGGCGTGGTCTATTATATCAAAGATAACGGAATAGGCATCCCCGAAAAGGAGATTACCGAGATTTACAACAGGCTACAACGGGGTTCCAACTCAATCAGCCATAGCGGTCACGGAATTGGCCTATTTATCGTGAAGCGCGTCATCGAGCGATTGGATGGACAGATTAATATCTCCAGTAAAATCAACATGGGTACGGAAGTGCGTTTATTTTTTCCCAATAATTCCGACATTTCTTCAAACGATTGATAGCGCAGACTGTTCATTCCATACATCAACACACTATTTTATGGAAACGACAAAAGACGGCAATAGCAAAGATTTGTACCCGACCCCTCCTTTTAAGAAACAACCGCAATCACCGCCTGGTGAAACCGATAAGATGGTTCCTCGTCCAGACCACGGCGAATTGACTTATCGAGGTTCAAACCTGCTAGAAGGCAAAGTGGCAATCATCACTGGTGGGGACTCTGGCATTGGAAAAGCGGTAGCCATCGCGATGGCACGCGAGGGTGCTGATATCGTGATATGCTATAAAGACAATATCGAAGATTCCGATGCGCAAGATACCGCCGAATATGTAAGACAGGCGGGGAGACAAGCGATTCTGTATAAAGGGGATATTCGTGATGAGCAAGTTTGCAAGGACATTATAGAGACGACAGTAGCAAAGTTTAAGAAATTTGATATTCTAGTCAACAATGCCGCCTACCAAATGTCTTACAAAAACCTACAGGAGATTAGCGCCGACGAGTGGAACATGACTTTTGAAGTTAACTTAAGTGCGATGTTTTATTTGATCAAGCATGGCCAACAGCATATGCGCGAAGGCGGAAGTATCATCAACACCACTTCGGTAAACGCCTATGATCCGAACCCTACATTAATACCTTATGCTGCCAGTAAGGCTGCTATACAAAATTTCACGGCCAACTTAGCGCAAAAATTTCTGAACGACGGCAATGGCATCCGTGTCAACGCAGTTGCTCCTGGGCCGGTTTGGACTCCTTTAATTCCCAGTACTATACCTGATCATGAACGATTCGGCGATAACACCCCTTTAGGTAGGCCTGCGCAACCCGCGGAACTAGCCGCCGTCTATGTATTTTTAGCGTCAAAAGCTGCCTCTTATATTGCGGGCGCGACTATTCCCGTTACCGGAGGGCGTATCACGATTTAACCTGATCGAACAACGATGAGAGCATTTGTAAAGAGCAATTAAAGGTTTTGATATAAATATTGGCCGCATGAGCGCTGGGCAAAGCATAAGATCGTGCGAGATAAGCATCCTCAACGGCAACAGCGATAAAGACGTCGCCAACCCGAGCGCGGGGATGCTTTTCCTTCCCTTCATAGGCAAGCCCCGTAACAGCGATTCGAACATCCGCTGGGAGAGCTTCGTTTAGACCTTGCAAAAGCGCGAGGCTGACCTCGACGGATTCTGCGGTATAGGTCGACAGTAGTTCCTTGGGTACCTGGAGTAGCGTGGTTTTTACCGACTCTTCAAAACAGACGATTCCGCCCCGCAGGTAATTCCCCGAGTCGATTTGCAAACTCCATATACTAGTCATAAAGCCTGAAGTCATACTCTCTGCTAAGGACAAGCGCCAGCCTCTTCGTTTGATTTCGCTGGCGAGGTGATTTAAAAGTTTATGATCTATTGTCGTCATCAATGCTTTTCGTTTTTGATTCTTTCCTGTTGAACAGTTGATGCTAAAAATGGTTGGGAATATTCAGTTTTTGGAAAATCGAACTATCGGCGTATTTATTTGTTAGAATAATAAAAGTATCTATATATGAGAGCAATTTGGACAGGAGCTATAGGTTTTGGACTCGTTAACATTCCAATTAAAATTTACAGTGCGACGCAATCAAGCAGCTTGGACCTGGATATGTTAGATCGTAAGGATCAATCGAACATCAAGTACAAACGGGTGAACGAAAAAACAGGAAAGGAAGTTCCCTGGGACAATATTGTTAAGGGATACCTTCTGAAAGATAAATACATTGTTTTGGAAGATGCCGATTTTGAAGACGCCATGCCTGAGAAAAATAAGATGATTAATTTACAGACTTTTGTCCAAGGGCAGGAAGTTGACAGCATTTATTTTGATACCCCATATTATTTAGAGCCACAAAAGTCAGGAGAAAAAGCATATCAATTACTGCGAAAAGCATTGCAGAAATCAAAGACCGTTGGTTTGGGAACATTTGTTATGCGCAATGTCGAGAGCTTGGTAATCGTGAGGCCTTATGAACATATTCTACTGCTTAATACGTTGCGCTTTGAAGAAGAAATTCGCCCCTTGACCGCGATCAAGGATAGCGCCGACATTTCTTTAAAGAAGCAGGAAATGGATATGGCCTTGCAATTAATTAAGGCGAATAGCAAACCCTTCGATATATCGGCGTATAAAAACGAATACAGCAAAGCGCTATTGAAAATTATCCAGCAGAAAAGCAAGGGCAAGCGAGCTACGATTCGTAAAATCAATATAGAGAATACCAAAGCTTCCGACTTATTAGAAAAGTTAAAGGCCAGTTTAGCTTAAAACTTCTTTATAGCGCGTTTGATATCGACGCTGGTCTTAAAAATCGGATCCCATGGGTCTGCCATCGTTTGAAGGCGCTCGGGGAGCGAATCGATAGTGAAGTCGGAAATTTGTATATCCGCATCGAGTTCATCCCAAAAGATAGGTGTGCTGACGCTAGCGCCTGGCTTGGGACGTACAGAATAAGGGGCTGCGATTGTTTGCCCTTGTCTATTCTGTAGAAAGTCTAAATAAATCAGTCCTTCCCGCTGTTTAACTGCGCGTTCAAGGCTTGTGGTTTCCGGATGCTGATCGTGAACGAGCTGCGCAATGAATTGTACGAAGTCCCGAACGAGCTTGTACTCATATTTTTCATTCATATGGAGAAAAATGTGAAAGCCAGAAGATCCTGAAGTTTTAATGAATCCGGGAATCTCAGCCTTCTCCAAAACCTTTCTACAGGTCTTGGCGACTTCTTTGAGCTCTTGAAAGTCCATGCCATTTGGGTCCAAATCTAAAACTGCGAACTTGGGGTTCTGCGTTTTTTTAAAGCTGGAAAGCCAAGAATTGATTTCGATAGAACCTAAATTGGCGATATAAAGTAAACTCGCCATATCATTGCATAATAGATAGTCGATCGTTTCCTTATTCGATGTCGACTCAATAGGAACCGTTTTCATCCATGTGGGCAGCTGTTTCGGATCTACATCTTTTTGAAAGAAACTCTTCCCTTTAATCCCGTTGGGAAATCGATGCATAGAGATGGGTTTATCCTTCACATATGGCAACAAATACGTCCCGATTTGCTCGTAAAAAGCCAACATATCCCCTTTGCGGATGCCCTCATGCGGCCAATAAATTTTATCTTGGTTGGTTAAGGTTACTTTTTTTCTGCCCAAATGTACCTCACGACTCGATTCCATCGGTTTGACGGCTACCAACTCTAGGCTAGCTTCCTTGGCACCTTTATCAGCACGTAATCCCTTGAAAACTGGATGTCGTAAATGCTTGTCGGCGGTCCATTCGGCAAAGTAAACTTCGCAAACCAGCTCAGGTTCTACCCAATGGACTTGGCTCTCCTTGGCAACCTTCACCGTCGGTTTAAAGGGTTTTGATTTCCGCCGATGTGGCGCTAATAAATCGCCAATTTCCTTTCGATCACTATCTTTAAATCCAGAACCACAGTTGCCGATATAAACGAGTTTACCTTGTGCATAGGCGCCCAATACGAGCGCGCCAAAACCAGGTTGCTGGCCCTGCGTTTCTGTGAAACCACAGATCACAGCCTCCTGACTGTTTCTTAGCTTATATTTCAACCAACTACTGCTTCGCTGCCCCTCGAGGTATTGGCTGTCCACCTGCTTAGCTATAATTCCCTCCCATTGATGTGCTGCTGCTTGCTCGACTCCTGCACCCTTAGCCAAGTCGATCGATTGAACGTAAAAAACATGCTTTAATTTTGCTTTTTTCAATAAGAGTTCGAGCAGTTCCTTTCTCTCGACTAAAGTATACGTTCGCAGATTGATGTCATCGAGTTCCAAGATATCAAAGACGTAATAACGTAACTGCAAAGCTTTAGCGATGGGCTCTCCAGCTTGCAAACCCTGAAAATATTCTTTCCCCTGGCGATCCACTAAGACAATTTCCCCATCAATAATACAGCGGCGTGATAGCCTTTTTAGCTCTCGAATCAATGTTGGAAATTTTTGATCCAGTCGATGTCCATTGCGTGAGTACAGGCTGCAACGCCCGTCTTCACAAATCGCTATTGCCCGAAATCCGTCGTATTTTTTCTCATAGAGCCAGTCGGTTCCGTCGGGAAGTTCATTGCTTAATTTAGCGAGCATGGGTTTCAGCTCTCCCTTTGATGCCTCCACAGGAGCCTTCCCCCTTTTAAAACTTTTCCCCCGTTGGACCACTTCTTCCTGGATGAATTGCTCCACATCGTAGGGCTCATCGGTAGCAAAAGAATCCGCATGTTTTATCAGCAACCATTGATCTTCGGTCGCTTGTTTCATCTTGACCAAAGCAAATTCGCCTTTTAGATGATTCCCGTGCAGCCGGAACTTGATACTACCCTGCTTGAGACTTTTGAGAAAATCGTCTTCATTTTTATCCGCTACAAATTCATAATATCCTGAATCAAAAATAGAAACCGTACCTGCACCATAATTCCCCTTGGGAATGGTACCTTCGAAATGCGCATAGTCTAGTGGGTGGTCTTCGACGTGGACGGCTAGTCGCTTATCCAATGGGTTCATGGAGGGGCCTTTGGGAATAGCCCAACTTTTTAAAACGCCATCTAATTCCAAACGGAAATCATAATGCAAACGGCTTGCATGATGCCGCTGCACTACGAAGCTCAGATGTTTACTTGCCGACTTGTTCGATGTTCCGCGCGGTTCATTGGTTTTTTCGAAATCGCGTTTCTGATGATAGGATTGTAGATTTGCCATACTTGCCTGTAGAACAAGACGGTAGGCTAAAAGTTTGCGCAGTATTCCGTTTTTCCCTAACGAATAAGTCCCATTAAGACCGCAAATTTGATTAAAGCAGGTGTGTTTTTGGCCTTCGTCTTTTCCATCAAATTCTGGCGATGCCCCTCTACGGTTCGCTTACTTAAAAACAGTATTTTGGCAATTTCTTGATTGGTATAACCCTCCCCTAATAGATGTAATACTTCGAGCTCCCTCTCGGAGAGATCAAGCTCCAAAGGTTCCGTATCACTTGGCTGTACACTATTTTTTACGATTGCTTTTTCAACAAAGCTCATCGATAACTCTTCGCATAAATAGCGTCCTCCATTACTTACGTGCTTTATGCAGAAAATCAATTCCTCTGCACTAACGTTCTTTATTAAGTAACCCTTAGCACCCGATGCAAATGCCCGTGTCACATGGAGCTCACATTCTAGCATCGTCAATACAATAACTTTAATTTGCGGATATCGTTCGGCTAATTCTTGGATGAGCTGTATTCCGTCCATCTCCTGCATTCCAATATCCGTTAGAACAATATCCGGTTCAACTCCTGAATCCAATAAGTCTAAAACCTGCTTTCCGTTATTCACATCAGCAATCACTTTAAATGTCTGCTGTGTATCGAGCAACAGCTTAATTCCATTTCTTACCACCAGATGATCTTCTGCTAGCAATATCTTCACCTCTCCCATCATTGAGCTATTTAAATTCAAACGTTATATGCTTTATTGACTTCCGTCTAATTTTTCCCCCAAGTATGCCATGCCCCGAACAACTGAGCGCTTCAACTTGCAGACTTGTTGGCGCCTATGATTTCATTGCACAATCGAATTTCGATAATGGTATATAAAATCATAATTATCCTACTGCAGGCAACCTCGAGCACACGATAGCACACGGGGCTTACCGAAAAAGCGCCAGAAGGGAATTAGCGGACACCATTTATTGTATTATATTTTTCACAAATAGGGCTTAACAGCCGAAAAGGTCGCCATTAGCGCTGTTGTATTCAGCAATGAGAATCGATTCGGCAATCATACCGTTTAAAAGTACAGATAATTCTCCGTTAGTATAGCACGAGCGAGCCTCAAACGGCATAAATAGGTATGTATAGATCGCAGAACAGGTATTTTACGCAAACACCTGCTATTCCCACCTCTTAACACATTTTTTTGACAAGAAAACAAATACCAACAATTTATAAACGAAGTAAAAAAATAGTTTCGAAGTAAAACAAGTTAAGCGAAAAGTCTGAAATTTTCTTTGTATTCGCAGGCCTTTAACGATGGTGCTTTATACGTATATCAAGTACTAATACGTATTTTTAAACTTAGGGGCCTATGAATCAAAACATCCTTATTATCAATACGTTATATATGTGTAAAACATATTAACATCTTAAAGCGAATCTACATGAAAACGAATTTAAACACGACCATTCTGGAGAGTTCTCCAGTTCTTATGCGACTTGCGAATAATTTCACAAACGATCCTGTAGAAAAGGATGATTTAGTACAAGAGACGTTCATTCGATCCTTAAGCTCTCTCGAGAGATTCACTAAGCATCCTAAGTTGATTTCCTGGCTGTATGTTATTATGAAAAATATTTACTTCAATAAATACCGTCGAGAGATCGTAAGAAAAACTGCCGAAAAAGAAATTTCCTAGACGCAATCTTCAATTGGTAGGATAAATAATAAGGCAGAATCGCAGTTTGTCTTAAAGGATGTGCAGGATGCTTTAAAACTGCTGCCGGAAGATAATTATCAAATTATTTCGATGTATCTAGAGGGTTTTAAGTATTATGAAATTGCCGAACAAATGAATATGAAAGAAGGCACGATTAAAACAAGGATACATAGCATCCGCAAGTTCTTGAAAAAGAAATTGCGGGCATATGCTCCTTAGATCGCTAAAATACCAATTGGGCAATCGGGGTTGCTTTAAAATTGCATGGGCAGCCCCCAACAAAGCCCTATCCCCTCTTTTAAATCGAACAAGAGATTACGCCGTCAATCCCTAGTAATCGTAAGATACGCTCCAAATTCCGTAACGCAGTACATGCAGCTTTGAAAAATCAATTGTATTAAGTGCTTCTCCAATATGTCTGAGCGATACCTAATATTCTGTAAGCATTCAAATTAGACTAACATATACATCCCCCATAGCCGTCGCTCTGTTCTCTTAAGCCTGGCACAAGGCATAAAAAATGCCGTCTAATGATAGACGGCATCAGAATAATAAAGGATACACTACTTATTCCGCTTTGGAATTGAGATTTGTATCGGCAAGCGAGGTCAAATTCTCGTCGCATGCTTTCTCCTCCTTCAGCGTCTGCAAAAGTATTTTTAAGGCCTCTTTATGCCCTAAAACTTTCGCAAATGCAGCCAACGTGCCATAGGTAGCGATTTCATAATGTTCCACTTTCTGGGCAGCAGCAATAATACCGGCATCACGTACAGCACCAATTTCTGTTTCTTCCATAATGCCTTCGCCTTCTTCCAAAAGTCCCGCCATAGCATCGCATTTCTCTGCCTCGGCCTTCACGCCGATGGATTTAAAAACATCATCAAGGCGCGAAACATGCTCTTTAGTTTCTTTCAGATGCGATGCTAAGGCAGTTTTCAATGATTTTGAACTGGCATTCTTCTCCATTTTTGGTAAAGCCTTAACCAATTCTTTCTCCGCCCAATAAATATCTTTTAATCCATCTTCAAACAAATCCTGTAAGTCCTTTGCGGCATCAGATTTTGCTTTCACTTTCGTTTCTTTGTTTGCTGCGCTTCCGCTAGCTTCTTTTTTTGTAGTTGCCATATCGTTTTTACATTTGTTGATTTGCTAGAGAACAATTGCCACAGCCATTTGGTTCACATTTCTTCTTTTTTTTTCGTGCTAACTTCTGTAAACAAGCGATCGCAATTGAGAACTCGTTTCGCGAAGACGAGTTCCGAACATAGAATACTTTATTTCCCGACAAATCGGTAACAGCCAGCAGCAGCGGAAGGAAACGCTAGAAAAATTCCATTGAGCTAGTGGATTTTTTAAAATGACCGTCTTCGAATGTGAAAGGAACAGCTTTAACAAACTATTGGCGTCCAAAAAAGTCGCATAAACTCCATTCAATAAAGCCCTTATAGCATACAATCTATTTAATAAAACCCTAACGTGACCAACGAGAAAATGTCATATGATAAAAACATTGATTGGAAGATTTTTGTTTAAACATGAAACGCCTTCTA
>JBEBRI010000088.1:0-16046 GCA_040394915.1 Sphingobacterium sp. | reverse complement strand
ACTTAGTGTATTTTATACAATTAGTTGTTTATTAATGACCAGCTTCCGCCTCAACTTGATCAATATTGATCCCTTGTTTTGTTAAAAAGCCGCGAACTAATATTGCGAATAAAATGATGTAAAGGAAGCCAACGACAGGGACTATATAAGAGTTATGAATTCCGATAATATCCGAAAGTTTTCCTTGAATTGGAGGAATAATACCGCCCCCCAAAATCATCATCACTAAGAACGCTGATCCTTGCTCAGTATATTTGCCCAAACCGACAATCGATAAACTGAATATCGAACCCCACATAATGGAACAAGCTAAACCACCAGCAAGAAAGGAATAGATAGCAACAGTACCGGAAGTCATTAAGCCCACGATCATCGCTATTAATCCAAAAGTTCCAAAAATTACTAACGTACGAACAGGCTTATCCTTAGAAATGAAGAACGCAGCGATTTGTACAGCAACACAAATGATGTAATAGTATAATACGGACATATCAAAGCCGGCAAGTGTATTTACAGCGATGATGATCGAGAAAGCGATAACAGGAACTATAATCGTTAATAATTGTTTTCTAGAGCTGGTAAAATTAAATGCGGCAATTGCACCCGCCCAGCGTCCAATCATCATCCCTCCCCAATACATGGATACATACGGGGTTATTTGTGAAGATTGCAGATTTCCAAACTCTTCTAAGGTTAAAAGTTCGCCTAAATTACTTCCGATTGCGACTTCAATACCCACATAGACGAATAAAGCTAACATCCCTAATACCAATTGCGGGTATTTCATCGCCCCCCATCCATTTGGATTTTTTTGCGCGCGCGTATAAGCAAATAGTAAACCCCCAACGACCACAATTAGAGCGCCTAATAGCCAAAACATGCGGCTTATTTCTAATCCGTGTGTTAGCTCTTTAATCTGCGCAACAATGCCATTATCCTGGCTTGATTTCAGTTGCTCTTGTAAGGCAGCAACTTGTAGAGCAGCGTCGGATTTATAACTTGTAAAGACTGGAATGAAAGCACACAATAATAAAACGGTAATAATAATTAGCGTGGTTCGCGCTTTATTGGCAGACTCCATTTGCTCCAAATTGAAGCCGGCAGGCACCTTCTTAGAGAAATTAAAAAGCGCAGCGGCTAGAATAAATAGTAAGCCAACTCCTATATATAAATAAACAACTTTATTTAAAGGGAGACTAGCAATTTCTGTGTCGGATACGGTTTCAAAGGTTCCGAATAAGGCGTAGCCAATAATTAAGGGTCCAATAGTTGTTCCTAAAGAGTTTACTGCCCCACCTAGATTAACCCGTGAAGCGCCAGTTTTTGGGTCTCCAAGAATTACAGCAAAGGGGTTCGCTGCGGTTTGTTGTAAGGAGAATCCTAGCGCAACGATGAACAAGCCGATAAGCATGCCGACGTAAAGGTTAACTTCGACCGCGACGATCATTGATGCTGCACCTAACGCTGAAAAAAGCAAGCCGTACACTATACTTTTTTTATAGCCCCATTTTCCGACAAGGTCTTTACCGGAGATGGTTCCGAAAATAAACAAAAGTAAAGCACCAATATAGTATGCTGAATAGAATGCGAAATCTATTAACTGCGATTGAAATTGGTCAAGATGAAAGTAATTCTTGCAAAAAGGGATAAATACGCTGTTACCAGCAGCGATAAATCCCCAGAAGAAAAATACCACAATCAGGGTATACAATGCCGGGTAATTTGTTTTTGTTTCTGTGTTTGTTGGGTGATTGCTCATATAATTTTAGATCTATTATGCCATTATAATCTTACAAATAAAGAACTTTTTTTGATTTATTTAAAGAAAGGAGGGGGCGCTAAAACAATTTATTCAGCTTATTTGTTAATTTTAGTGTAATAATTGAAAAAAAATATTATTTTTCTTTTGAATTTACATTACTTCTTTTTTTCTTTGTGCAGTTCTTAAAATTATCTTTCAGAAGGAAATCGAAAAATCTAAGCGGATTTGCCTGAGCCTTGAGGACATCACACAGATGTGGAACTGAAAGAAAAATATCAAAAAGTAAAATCCTTAAATAAATCATAAAATAAATTAATGGATATTAATGAATTGAATACGAAGCTCGTGTCTGAATTACGCGAGATCGCTAAGGTTTTAGGTATCGTTGATGCTGAAAAACTAAGAAAGCAAGAGCTAATCGATCGTATCACCGTTATAGCCGACGAGGCCAATCAAAGTCCTTCTGCTCCCGCAGCGGATACTGATGCTGATTCTGCAGATCATGCTGGAGATCGTCCTCGCAAACGCGTTCGTACCGTTAAATCGGCCGAGCCTATCGCTGTTGTTAGAAAGCCAGCTGCAAGTGAAGAAACTGTAAGAGCAGAGCATCCTGTAGCTTCAGAAGTGGAAGTTGCAGAGGCTCCTAAACCCGCTGCGGTCGCTGAGCCCGTAACAACGAAACCTTCTTCTTCCGATTTTGATAACGTTATTGTAAATGAAGGCGTATTAGAAATTATGGCTGATGGCTATGGATTCTTGAGATCTTCTGACTATAACTACCTGACGTCTCCAGATGATATCTATGTTTCTCAGTCGCAGATTAAATTATTTGGACTAAAAACTGGTGATAATGTTCGCGGATGTATACGTCCTCCAAAAGAAGGGGAGAAATATTTTCCATTGGTTCGTGTGGAAGCAATCAACGGACAAGATCCAGCGGAAGTAAGAGACCGCGTTCCTTTCGATTATTTGACGCCTCTATTCCCAGATGAGAAATTAAACCTTGATTTAGGTCCAGGAAACTACTCTACGCGCATTATGGATTTGTTTACACCGATTGGTAAGGGGCAACGCGGACTCATCGTTGCACAACCAAAGACAGGTAAAACAAACTTATTGAAAGAAGTTGCTAATGCGATTGCTAAAAACCATCCAGAAGTATATTTGATTATTTTGTTAATCGACGAACGTCCGGAAGAGGTAACTGATATGGCGAGATCTGTACGTGCTGAGGTGGTGTCATCAACATTTGATGAACCTGCTGACCGTCACGTAAAGATTGCGAATATCGTATTAGAAAAAGCTAAGCGTATGGTAGAGTGTGGACATGATGTTGTCATCCTCTTGGATTCAATTACGCGTCTTGCTCGTGCATATAATACAGTAGCTCCAGCGTCTGGTAAAATATTATCAGGTGGTGTGGATGCTAATGCGTTGCATAAACCTAAGCGCTTCTTTGGTGCTGCACGTAATATCGAGAACGGTGGATCATTAACCATCCTTGCAACAGCATTGACTGAAACAGGTTCTAAAATGGATGAAGTTATCTTCGAAGAGTTCAAAGGTACAGGTAACATGGAATTACAATTAGATCGTAAATTGTCTAATAAACGTATCTTCCCTGCAATCGATCTTACCGCTTCAAGTACTCGTCGTGATGATCTATTAGTTGATCGGGAAGAGTTACAGCGTTTATGGGTTTTAAGAAACCATTTAGCGGATATGAATTCTCAAGAAGCAATGGAATTCTTACTGACGCAAATGCGCGGAACAAAATCGAATCAAGAATTTTTAATTAGTATGAATGGTTAAAAAGCCATTTTAAATTGATACTTTTAGGCCATCTTTTAATAAAAGGTGGCTTTTTTATTTATGAAGAAATATATTCCAAATAGTATTACCTCCCTTAATTTGTTTAGTGGTTGTATCGGTGTTGTGATGGCACTTCAAGGCAATTATCTGATGGCATTTTACTGTGTGTTAGCATCTGGGATCTTTGATTTCTTCGATGGAATGTCTGCTCGAGCATTACATGTAAAGTCCTTGATTGGGAAAGAGTTGGATTCTTTGGCTGACGTGATTAGTTTCGGTTTTCTGCCGGGAACCATCATGTTTATGTTATTAACGGATACCACAGAATCTGTCTACTTACCCTACTTAGGCTATATCATGACGGTGTTCTCTGCCTTGAGATTAGCGAAGTTCAATATAGATACGCGCCAAACAACAGATTTTATTGGTGTCAATACCCCAATGAATACTTTTTTTATTATCTCATTGCCCTTTATTATTCAGGACTATCCCGCTTTAAACAACATGTATTTGCTATTGGGAATCGTGGCGGTTTGTAGTTTTCTATTGGTCTCGGAAATTAAGCTGTTTTCAATGAAGCTGAGCTCTTTAGCGTGGAGTGCCAATAAATATAAGTACTCGTTTCTGTTGATTAGTCTAGCCCTAATCCTCACGCTTAAATTCTTGGCACTCCCGATAATATTAGTGCTTTATATCGTTTTTTCTTTTCTGCATTTTGCAGGTGGAAAGAGCTACGCGTCTAATAACGAAGTCGAATAGGCTTCTATCATCGCGGTATCAAATTCTTTTTTGAGACGAGCAAAGGTCTCCTCAATCACGTCCGAAGGCTCATTCTTCTTTGCTTTCTGTTCCAATTCTTGAAACAATAGTCGTAAGTCTGTTGCGCCGATATACTCCATCGTAGGTTTAATATGATGTGATTTTGATGCAATTTCTTGTACGTCACGCGCGATGACAGCAGATTGTAGCGCTTCGAAATCCACTTTTCCTTGTGTGAGATAGAGGTTGATCAACTGCTTGATCATCTCCATGTTGTTCATCATACTACTTTTTAGTACTTCAGGGTTAATAACTTTAAATTCGCTCATGTTTGGCAATTTTTACGTGTAACGGATCCTTGGAATCCTTTAATAGTTGTTGATTTGTTTTTTTGAAAATAGGGTGTTCAAAATTAGGAGCGATTTCATTCAGGGGAATTAAAGTGAAATTACGTTCCTGTATATAAGGATGTGGAACCTGTAGATCAGGCTCATGTATTATTTCATTATTAAAATATAAGATGTCAATGTCAATTGTTCGGGAGCCCCAGCGTTGCGTACGTATTCTTCCTAAAACTAATTCAATTTGTTGAATGGCCTGCAATATTTTTGTAGCGGATAGCGGACTATCAACCTCTAAGACTTGATTCAGAAAAACCGGTTGATCTTCAACACCCCAGGCTTCCGATTCGTAAACAGAAGATGCTCGGGTAATCTTGCCTACACGTTCTGTAATTTCGAGCATCGCGTCTTTCAGCTGTTTTTCTGGATTCCCAAGGTTTGCGCCAGTTAAAAGGTAAACTACATTCATTCGATTAATATAAGAATAGTTTAAGATAATTCAATTAATACCTTACTTTTACTGCTAGTAAAATCACATAAATCACTATGAAGTCATTCTTTAAATATGTATTAGCAACAATTACAGGTATTATCATCAGTAGCGTGTTGCTATTTCTAATCTTCATTGCAATTGTCGGCTATCTTGTTAGTTCTGTATCGCCGACCACCGAGGCTGTTACACCTTCCAATGCCGTCCTATTAGTTACTTTAGACCATAATATAACTGAAAAAACAGAACCGAATCCATTTGAAGGGTTGGATATGCCGGGCTACAGTAATATGAGAAGCATCGGTCTAAACGATATTCTTTCCAGAATTCAGGCAGCAAAAGAGGACGCCAATATTAAAGGTATTTATTTGAATGTAAAAGGGGTTAATACGGGTTTTGCGACCATGAAAGCCATTCGTGATGCCATTGAAAACTTTAAAGAATCTGGTAAGTTTGTCCTAGCCTATAGTGACAACTATACGCAAAAAGGATATTATTTAAGCTCGGTTGCCAACGAGGTTTATTTGCATCCGGAAGGTGGTTTAGATTTTAGAGGACTAGCCAGTTCAGTGATGTTCTTTAAAGATGCATTGACCAAATTAGGCGTGGAAATGCAAGTGTTGAAAGTGGGGACTTATAAAAGCGCAGTTGAACCTTATCTTTTAAATGCGATGAGTGATGCGAATCGTGAGCAAGTTGGTTCTTACTTGGAAAGCATCTATTCTACATTCGTAGGGGATATCGCTAGAAGTAGAAAATTAACCGCGGATACTGTACGGGCTGTTGCAAATGCCTATGCGATCAAATATCCAGAAGATGCGGTTAGCTTACATTTTGTCGACAGCTTGATGTATAAAGATCAGTTACTGGCTAAGATTCGCGGAAAACTAGCAATCGACGATAAAAAGGATATTCCAACCATATCCCTATTGGACTATAAGAATTCGCCAGCAACGGGTAAAGGAAGTGCGGATCGTGTGGCTGTTTTGTACGCTTATGGCGCAATAGTTGACGGGGAAGGAACAACAGGTGAGATCGGCGGAGATAAGCTTTCTAGGGAGTTACGCGATTTACGTAATGACGATAAAGTGAAAGCGATCGTCTTGCGTGTGAATTCGCCGGGCGGGTCTGCTCTTGCATCTGATGTTATTTGGAGAGAGGTTGATTTGACGAAGAAAGTTAAGCCTGTAGTGGTTTCCATGGGTGATTATGCGGCATCCGGAGGCTACTATATCGCTGCTGCGGCAGATTCTATCTTTGCTGATCCGACTACATTAACAGGTTCAATTGGCGTTTTTGGTGTTATTCCAAGTTTCCAAAAATTGTTTAATGAAAAACTAGGTGTTCATTTTGACGCTGTGAAAACGGCGAAGTATGCCGATATGGACGTCGATATGGATCGCCCGTTGACAGAAGAAGAGAAAGGAATTATTCAGGGAAGCGTTAATCGCGTTTACCAAGTCTTTATGAAGCGCGTTGCTGCAGGAAGGAAGATGTCAATTGCAGATGTGGACAGTATTGGTCAAGGACGCGTATGGACAGGTGCTCAGGCGGTCGACTTAAAGTTAGTAGATCGACTAGCATCTTTGGATGAGGCTGTAAAAGCTGCTGCAAAAAAAGCTAAAATAAGCGATTACCGCGTATTTGAATACCCGCGAACAAAAGATCCATTTGCAGAAATATGGTCTGTTTCGAAAGAAAAGGTACAGGCAATGTTCATCGACGAGGAGCTAGGCGAATATGCAAAATATCTGAAGGAGTTGAGGAAAGTCACCTCGCAAACAGGAATTCAAGCTCGAATACCTTATTTAGTCGAAATTTATTAATCGAAATGCTGCATTTAATACCTATGTTAAATACAAAAAATAGCTTGAAAGTAGCAGAATAAACAAAAAGGCGTTGATTTACATTTCCGAATCAGCGCCTTTTTTATATCTTTAATCCCAAAATCAACCGGAAAGAAAAATACATTATGAAAACTATCGACGATTTAAATTTTAACGGAAAAAAAGCACTCATCAGAGTTGATTTCAATGTTCCTTTAGACGAGAACTTCAATATTACAGATGATAATCGTATCCAAGGTGCTACTCCAACAATTAAAAAGATTTTAAAAGACGGAGGTTCCGTTATCTTAATGTCTCACCTAGGTAGACCAAAAGAAGGTCCAACCGATAAATACTCGCTAAAACATATTGTAAAGCATCTTTCAGAAGTGTTAGGTGTGGATGTTCAATTTGCAAATGACTGTGTAGGTCAAGAAGCGATTGATAAGGCTGCGGCATTACAACCCGGTCAAGTGCTATTGTTAGAAAATCTTCGTTTTTATAAGGAAGAGGAGAAGGGTGATCGTAGTTTCGCTGAGAAATTAGCGCAGTTAGGCGACGTTTATGTGAATGATGCCTTTGGTACAGCGCATAGAGCGCATGCTTCAACAGCGATTATCGCAGAATTCTTCCCAAATAATAAATACTTTGGTTATCTGATGGCACGCGAAATTGAAAACGCTGAAAAAGTGTTGAATAAACCAGAACGTCCGTTCACGGCGATTATGGGGGGTGCAAAAGTATCTGATAAGCTAGAGTTAATCGACGCTTTATTAGATAAAGTAGATAACTTAATTATTGGTGGGGGTATGGCATATACCTTTGTAAAAGCACGCGGTGGAGAGATCGGACAATCCCTAGTCGAATTAGATAAGCTTGATTTAGCAAATGAATTGGTTAAAAAGGCGGATGAAAAAGGGGTAAATCTTGTTCTTCCAACCGATGCGCAAATTGCTGACCGCTTTGCGAATGATGCTAATGTTTATGACGGGCCAAATGATCAAATTCCTGCCGATAAGCAAGGTTTAGACATCGGTAAAGAGTCGGCGCAACACTTCAAGGATGTGATCATGGCGTCTAATACTTTATTATGGAATGGTCCGATGGGTGTGTTTGAAATGGATACCTTTGCTAAGGGAACGAAAGCTGTTGCAGACGCTGTTGTAGCTGCAACAGAGCGCGGTGCATTCTCTTTAATTGGTGGTGGCGATTCTGCTGCGGCAGTATCAAAGTTCGGAATGACTGAGCATGTTAGCTATGTAAGTACTGGTGGTGGAGCTCTTTTGGAGTATATGGAAGGTAAGACTTTACCTGGCGTAAAAGCAATATTAGATTAATATTTGATCCTTAAACTTTGGACTTATAGGTCTAAAAATCTTCGATGAAGAGGTTAAATATATAAGGAGTACAAAAGGAGTTTTCATTGAGAAAGCTCCTTTTTTTATGCGGTTTGTTATCTTTTGATCGGCAATCTCAAGATGCGTTCTATAAACAAGAGTTATTTGCATCGTGCTACTCGTGTTTTAAACGGCTAATACGTATAAGAGAAGCTGAAACTAGGGACTGCCTTATTCTTTGCACTTGCATGATTTATAAAGCTTAGCTTGCTACCTATACCGAAATCAGGTAGTTTATATCGGAATAAATTAAGGTCTACGGATAATCCGATGCCGTATGTTTTTGGACTTATCGAGCTGTTGTGTAGGTTTTGATAGTCCGCGAAAAAGTACCCGTGAAAACGTTTTATATAGGCTATTGAGCCAATTGCCCAGTCCGGATAGGCTATAGGGAATCGATAATTAAGCATCAAGTTATTGTCAACCTTATCCGACTTGAAATGTCCAAAGGCACTGATCATCGGAATCTCGTAATAATTGGCAAACCTTCCACTGTTTGACTGGTAATTAAACCTTGCTTGGAACGCATGATTGGCAAAAAATCCGGGAAAATAGAAGTTGGATTTGATAGCAAAAAGATTCCCGCTAAGGTCTTTTTCAAAAGGAACATGGCGATATATAAGGCTGATGTTTTGTCCCCATCGAGGAACTAAATCCAGTGTACTACGGCGTACATTTCTGTTAAAATAGGCAATATAGTTCAAGGGAAGGATGATCTCTTCGTTGAAATTCTTGAGTGTGGAAATGCTCAAATCGTAGTTTTTTTGGTAGGATGTTCCTACGTTCAAACCAAAACTGTAGATGTTATTTCCTCTATAAAGCGAAAAAGGAAGCTGCATTTCGAAGGAATAATAATGTTCTCTATAGTCAAATTGAACGGTTTCAGTATTCGGATTTGCGGATTTTGCATGTCCAATACGCCCACGATTTTGATATTTTGCGATGAATTTCGGGTAATATTTTTGATAATTAAGCTCTGCAGAATAGATGCTTTTCTCTATATCGACGTCGTATTCGTAGCCTAATTTTAGTTGTGTGGTATTCAATAAATCATTCGCTAACCAGAATATTCCTGGCTTGTAGTTGTCGAAATCTTCAAAGTTATTCGCACTTATACTAAGGCTATGGAAGTTAAAAAGGTCGCTGAGTGAGTTGTATTTTTCGACTGGTAGATTACGAATATTGCTATCTAAGGAGTTCGAAAATGTGCCTAAAATCCGATCATCGGTCAGTGCTGTCGCCGTAAAATTAGGTGTGATTTCCGCTACAGATAGGTCATTCATATTCAATTTTGCAAGCCTGTATCCGTCACTTTGGTACTCGTTATAGAGTAGATTTCCATCCGAATTTAGAGAGGGATAGAAGGCTCCGAAGGGCGAATTGGTCAGTTTATATGTCTTTCTTTCTGTCTTATTGTATCGGTAAATTTGGTCGATTTCATCGAAATGAGCTTTGAAAATTAGATCGTCCCCAGCATAAATTGGTCGTTCGAATTGTTGATTTGACCAGGGGAAAATGAAAGAATAGCCGCGAGTTTGAAGGTCAATCTCTATTAAATTTGTTCCTTTTTCACTGATCGCAATCGCAATTATTTTAGAGTTTTTATCATTTATCGAAGGTTGCTGAAGCAGCATTCCATGCGGCATTTCGATAATTTTTGACTGCTTTTTCGAATTAATATCGATATAAACGAGGCTAGAGACATTATCTTGATCGACTTGGATAGCGTATATCCCCTTGCTCGCTGCATCGATTATAGGGCTATATAAACGCGAATTTCGGCTTATACGTTCCGTACGCTTCGTTTTAATATTGTATAAACGGATAATATTGTAGGTTTGTTTACCAAATCGGACATCCTTTCTAATCTCATCCCAAACGATAAAATCGCCCGATTGATGGAAGTATGGAGTTAATTGATAACCAATTTTTAGCAGGGTTCGCTCGTTTTGCTCGCTGCTTTCCCGCAGTTGGGCGACCTCTTGCGGCGATTGAAAAAGGTAATAGATCTTATTGTTTTCCGTAGATTGGGGGAGGTATAAATGACTGTAAAATCGGCTGTGGTTTGGTTGTATTTCCGCTTGATTTTGATCAGGAGTTTGTTCCTTCCATCCGGAATTTAACGTAGCAAGAGTCGCCTGATACAGACCCCTGCTGTTCATGTTTGTATGCTTTCGAAGTGCCCGATTAAAGTTGTACGGTCGGAGCAAATGACTGCGCATATCTTCTAATAATTCCTGTTTAATTTCATATCCAAAATGGTTCGTTAGATAGGTGTTCATCACGTAACCTGTCAGGTAATAGGAGGGGGTGATATCCTTGAATGAACCTAGAATATTTTTGTCAAAACTATAGCTTTTCCCGCTAAGTTCATTGGTTCGAAGTGGCATCAAAAAGGAGGGGAGGCGACCTCTTCCACCCGCCGAAAATTGCGTTTCGATAGACACCGCGTCGCCCTCGAAGTACCAAGCTGGAAGGTGAATTCCATAGCATGCAAGGGCCAATTGTTCCAAAAATGGGGCGCTCATTCGTCCTGTCAATTTGGCAAATTGAGCCACATGTCTTAGCTCATGCTGTATCAAATTGGGCAACCATGCTTGGTTGTCGGCGGCCGGGCCGGGCGTTGAAAACGCTTCTACTTTACGCGGTGCGAGTTGTGCAAAGCCATTCTGTTCGATGTGATTTTCGTGAAGAATAATCGATATTTTTTTTGGTTTTCTCCGCAAATCCTGACTCGCCAAGAGAAGCATGCTATCGATTTTATAGGCTAGGAGAGAAGCAGATTTTCTAAACTCCTGGGGGAAGATTAATTGGAAATCGGGACGATTGATTTGTTCCCATTTCACCGAAGAATGAGGTTGTTCATAGTCAACGAGCTGACAAAAACCCAAAGGTATATTAAATATTGATATAAGTAGTATTAAGTATCTGATGTAGTGATTCATATAGAGTGTTAATTTGGCTTAAAGCGCTGGTTGCTAAAAATATTAGTAATATTGTGCTATTTTATCTTGATTATATGTTTATATTTAATGTCTTATATAATTGAATGTTAGTATTATATACATCATTTATAATTTACGATTTTTTTAGAAAACAGTTCAAATTGATCCTATAATCGATTCAAGCATTACGACATATTTAATCTTTTAAATATGTTTTATCCGGTTAATAATCCGGAGTGAAATTACATTTTTTTTAGAGTATTTCACTTGGATTGAAGTTTTTTATACACGCTGTTTTTCCTCTGTAGAATCAAGTCCCCAATTTAGTTTCGTTTGCCAAATCTATTGATGTGCATTTTCTAGCTCTGCTGTCTAGACTTGTCGTTGTTGGAACCGTGGGATGAGAAAACGAGAATGCTTGTTGTCCCGGAAAGAGCCGGCTAATTTTTTGCTTTAATCGATAGCTTATCTGTAGTGACATGTTGGCAGTTTAAACCTCCTCGCATGTGCTTGCTAGCTTAGTTTGATTTTATATTTCGGAGTGTAAAAAAATTAATTATATTATTCAGTTAAAAAAAACGACTTTTGCACAAACGAATTTTTTGGCACCAATGTAGGAACGAATAAATAGAGGAAAGGTATGGAAGAATTAGCAATGCTAGTAGCACATGTGGAGCAATTGATTGAGCGCGGAGACCAGGCGGAGCTTGCAGATTATTTGAATGAATTGAATATCTCCGATGTGGAGGAATTGATTGATGAACTTCCGGAATATGGCCCTCTATTTTTAGAGACCCTGAGTCTCAAAAGAGCCGTTAATGTTTTTCGTATTTTGGACTTCCCAACCCAAGAGCGGATCTTTAAAAAATTAAAGGCTTCTACCATTCGTGAACTACTGAATGAGATGCCTCCCGATGACCGTACATCTTTCTTCTCGGAACTTACTGGCGATGTCGTAAAACGACTGATTATTCTCTTAACTCCAGAGGAAAGAAAAGAGGCACTCTCCCTATTGGGATATCCCGAAGATAGTGTTGGGCGTTTGATGACGCCAGACTACATTACTGTCAAAGAGCATTGGACGATGGTACGGGTGCTAGATCACATCCGTCGCTATGGGGGAGCGTCCGAAACAATTGATGTACTCTATGTCATTGATTCGGATGGAAAGCTGATCGATGACGTGCGGATTAAGGATATTTTGTTAGCCCAGCCAGACACGATTGTTTCGGACCTTATCGATAACCGTTTGATCTCGCTTCGGGCGAATGATCCCCAGGAGGAGGCCGTCGCGATTTTCCGGATGAATAATCGGGTTGCTCTTCCTGTTGTTGACGATCGCGATATTATGCTCGGTATCGTAACGATCGATGATATCCTTTGGGTAGCGAACGAAGAGTACTCAGAAGACATGCAACGTATCGGGGGTACCGAAGCGTTAGATGAACCTTATCTTGATGTTTCTATTTTTCACCTCGTGAAAAAAAGAGCCGGATGGTTAATCGTCCTTTTCTTAGGGCAGCTATTAACTGTCACGGTGTTGAATCATTATGAAGACAAATTAACAACGGTACTGGTCATGCTGATGCCGGTGATTATGTCAAGTGGTGGTAACAGTGGATCGCAGGCTTCGACTCTAATCATCCAGGCCATGGCGATGGGTGAAGTGACTTTACGCGACTGGTGGTTTGTAATGCGTCGAGAAATTCTATCCGGTACACTTTTGGGGGTGATTCTAGGAGCGCTTGGTTTTTTTAGAATTTCCGTGGAAGAAGCCTTCCGTCATACCTATGGAGATATTTGGTACCTCTATGGTACCGCAATTGGTTTGTCCTTGGTTGGAGTGGTCTTGTGGGGTTCCTTAGTTGGATCGATGTTGCCGTTTATTTTGCGTCGTTGCGGAGCCGACCCGGCGAGTTCCTCTGCACCCTTTGTATCGACGATCGTGGACGTAACGGGCTTGATTATTTATTTTACATTCGCTACGCTCGTGTTGAAAGATGTGCTCTTTTAATTATTCTAATTGGTTCTGAATAACTTGCAAAAAAATGCAGAAAAATATTTGCACATATCGGGCAAACTTCCGATAATTGCATCACCAAAACCGAAAGGGGCGGTTGAATTCCTGAATAGCTCAGTTGGTTAGAGCATCTGACTGTTAATCAGAGGGTCGCTGGTTCGAGCCCAGCTTCAGGAGCAAAAATAGAATAGGCTATCCATACGGATAGCCTTTTTTTGTTGTGCTCCATCGACGCTTCGAGGCGTGCTATTTCCAAAAGCAACATCACTCAGGATTCTCTGAATCCCTATTTAGACGGCTCGTTTGACTGACCTCGGAAAACGTGTTGCAAATTTCGCTTATCAATTCTCAAGATCATCATTCCTTAATCTCAGTTCCGCAAAGTCAGATACTGTATTGAATTTTGGTGATGATAAGTTTGAGCTTCAAAGCCAGTCATTAATTCAATCGAACTTCAGCGCAATCTTATCAAGTTTCTCAAGAGGCATTTTAAAGCGATTTAAGACGTTTTGATGATCTCTTATGTGTAAACACCTGTCTGTACTTATGTTATGTCATTGAAGCGCTTAAAACAGGTGTTAATACCTACTGTTGAACTCTTTCTTCATCAATTGCTTTATGCCTTCTGTTTGGAGCGGTCGAGCCAGATACATGCTGACCTTTCACCATTTCCATTTTTATACCCGATCAAATTATTTTCATACCCAATTGGAGAAGCTTTTGAAGCGGATGTGAAAGGGGTTTGAAAGGGGTTTGAAAGGGAACTAGAAGGTGTAGTTTACAAGGAATCGTCAATCTATGTTGTGCTTGATTTTAAATGCGACAAAGGAAGCCATGCATAGGTTTTTATGGAGCAGGTCCACTTGTTGGAATCCCACCTGCTTTAAGAGATTAAGCTGATAAACTAAGGATCTCGGGGAGTCTTCCCGTTCTATATAAGCAAAAACCTGCTCACGATAATGCTCGTCTTTGAGTTTTGTCAGGAACGTTCCATATCGTTGTCGGTAAATAATCTCTTGCAAAATTTCGTTTTCCTGTTCTATCAGGTCGAATATCCAAATGCTCCCTCCGGGTTTTAACAAGCTGTGGAGTTTGCGGAAAGATGTTTCCCAATCGCGATCATCCCGAAGGTGGTGTAGTACCGCGGTTGCGATAATGACATCATAACTTCCTTCCTTAAGTTTGGTCTTGCGAAAGTCGCCCTTAAAGGTTTTGACTTCGCCTTTAGTCATGGGCTCTACTCGTTCTTTCGCTTTATCGAGCATCGGTTGACTGAGGTCTAAGAGATGAACAGTCGGATTGCTCTTTACCTGCATCAATAATTTAACATCATAGTTGCCCGCGCCACAACCAATATCCAATACCGAAGACAAATCCGGATAGATTTGACTTATGCATGCTGTTATTAATTCCATGTTGTAAGATGCGTCAAGCATGGTTGCTTGTCCGGTGTTAAGATTGGCGAAACGTGCGACATCCTTGTCAAAGCGTTCTTCAATTTCTTTAAGGGTGGATTTCTTATTCATGAGCTTTTGTTTGCCTACAAAGTTCCTGGATTCAATTATGCTTTAAAATTCTATTTTTATCATGAATCAATACGTTTTAGGTATCATGGAAATTAGACATCTACAATATTTCAATGTATTAGCGAAAGAATTACACTTCGGTCGTGCAGCAGAGCAGTTATGTATAACCCAGCCGCCGTTGAGTCGTCAGATTAAAGCGTTGGAGGAGGAGTTAGGGGTCGTATTGTTTTTGCGGAACAATAGGCGGGTGGAATTAACGGAAGCGGGAAAATATTTCCTCAATCGTGCACGCGAAGTTTTACAGATGTTAGCGGCTAGTCAATTGGCGACAAAGAAATATGCGGACGCTTTTGCTGGCGACTTCAGCCTGGGGTTTATTAGTACCACGCCAAAATGGTTTATTGCAGATCTGATACAGAAGCTGAAAAGCGCCTATCCGCTCTTGTCTATTTCCTTAATCGAGCAATCTACGCTAGCGCAATTAGAGGCCGTCGAGCGCGGGGAGCTTGACTTGGGAATCGTTTGCGGACATGTATTTTCAACGCATCTTCAAGTCGAATTGCTATTTCATGATGAGCTTTGTATAGTAGGACCGCAAGGGGCGTCATTTGATTTAGCAACTTTACAGGATTCAGAATTCATAAGTTTTAAACAGACTTACGCAGCAACGTACTTTCAGCAAAGCTTAGAGTATTGTGAACGTTTAGGGTTTAAACCCAGAATTACACACCAGTGCAATAATATGAATGCCATCCTCGAGTTGGTAGCCTTGGGCGTTGGCTATGCGGTTTGTCCGGTTCGATTTTTAGATGAAACGAAGTTGTCCACTTTATCGATGTATACCTCAAGCGTTATTTGTATAAACAGCGACGTGAAACTAATCTACCGTAAGGCAGAAGCGGGAGAAGTTAAATCCAGGGTCATCGATTATATCAAGCGAACGGCGACGGACCTGTTTTTTTTATGATTTGTATTCTATTTAAATCCAGTGGGTTAACCTTGTATTTGGCCGTTAGATGAATTTAAACAGGATTTTTTTAATTTTTTTTTGGGAATTAACTTCTAATATTCTATTTTTGTACCACTTTAAAGGAGGAAGCTAGTTTCTCTTATTAAATTCCTGAATAGCTCAGTTGGTTAGAGCATCTGACTGTTAATCAGAGGGTCG